>NZ_JBFUIA010000013.1:0-188556 GCF_056402115.1 Mucilaginibacter sp. P4_C11
ACATAACACTGCCAAGACCGATAAAATGATTACTTCCAGTAAATTATGCTTCTTATTATTGCCCGTGCGTGGATCGGGTATCCATCTGAAATGATCGTGAAGGGATGTGGGCATATTCTTTTTTACAAAGAAAAAAACTTGAAAGCCTTTTTGACAACCGCAACCCTTAAACTTATCACCTCTTTATCAACATTTTGTTGGCAACACCTCCCGTTTTTAACGTTTCTTATGCGTCAGCCCTGTTTTTTTACTGCCTTATTCTTTATTTTAAAGAAATTTCTGTATATTTGTAATGGGCCTGTTCTGTTTTAAAAGTACTAAAAACTGTCCGCTTCCGTCCGATACCGTCCTACACCTGTGGGCGGACGGACACCACAACAGGCCCACACAACCTTGTCCGCCCTGTCCGACATGTACCGGGACACTAAAGCGGACGGACGAAAACACAACCAACCACATAAGCACACCAGATAGCATGCACCCGCCCGCTTTCCCCACTTTATATAAATTTAAGGTAAGGGGAGGTATTTTATAAAAACGCGGTTTTTATAAATTGAAGGGCAATAAAAAAAATATGGGCAGTAAAAAATCAGGGTAAACTGCTCAATATACTCTTTAACATATCTTTTGCTGTACCTCTTTGGGTAATTAATTGTATTGATATGGCAAAAAGGTAAAATGCCAGGAAAAATAAAATGCCATGATATTGATGGTCTTTTATTGAAATTACTGAAAGGGCAATAAATATAACGATAGGAGCGGTTAAACTTGTGTAATAACTAAAGGTTACCAAAGCCTCATCTCCCGAAACGCTAAGCTCAAACTTTCCTTCATCCAACCGTGCTATGGCTTCGTGCCTCCACCTTAATTTCCAGGGATTATTGTCAAACTCAACAACACTGCTGGTTAAGTTAGTAACCCTATAGTCGTTGCCTTCTAACAGCTATCGTGTTCCCACATCTTTTGGATCCCATCAATTAATAAAATCAGTTGTCATTTCGAACGAACCGGCTGGATTGTGCGCAGGGGGGTGAGGAGAAATCTTAAACGCCCTGCATTCCGATTGGCTGGTTTGGATGCAGGGCGTTTAAGATTTCTCTTTCGCGCCCCGCTCTATGCCTCCCAGTGCTCTATCGAAATGACAATTTTCTTTTCCTAAAAGATGTGTAGACAAAATAGGCCCTCTAACAGGGATACTGTTTTGTCAATTACAACTTGAGGGGCAAGGTGGGTAGCTTGTGTTAGTTTGAACTTTATTTTCATTGCGATAAGTGCCGGTGAATTTACTAAAGTGCAGGCAATAATACATGGCTGTTTGGTTGATTGATTGCCTGCGTAATAAACATACTGCCAATGCTTGTGTACATTCCTTTGCCCCTAAACTTAAACAATGGTTGCCCTTTTGTAGTGTCCGTCCGCAAGGGAGAACAGGACAAAAACGGACAGGGGCGGACAGGCAAACTTTTGGCAAAACTGGTTTTAACCATACCCGTCCGGATTTGTCCGTTAAAGAGTGGCACCCCCGTACGGACGGACAGGCTTTTTGATTAACGGAAGCTTGCGTTAAGGACAGAAACGGATACCGGCCTGTGAATAAGGCCTGTGCAGTATGAGTGTATGGCCTGGCACACACTTCTACCGGTGTGGGCAACGCCCTGTTACTCTTTCACTATCTGTACGTTGCGTAGCTGGCCACCTGCATCTTTTATGGTGATGGTGCCTGCTTCATAACCGTTAAGAGGCGGTTTGTTATTCAACATATCGCACAGGCTCACTTCCGAATAATCTTTGCCGTTAATGGCGGTAATTTGTTCGCCGGGTTTAACCAGGGTGGCACCTTTTTGCCATACCACACCAACTACCAGTTTGTTGCCCTGCATAGTAGGCGAAAAAGGCCAGTGCTTTTCGGCCAGGTTGGTTGTTTCTGTACGGGGATCAAAGTAAAACTTGCCGTGTATAAAATCGAGGGTGATGTTACCATAATCCAGGAGTTTGGTGCCAAAGGCCGAATTGCCGTTTTTGTTGGTTTCGGCAGTTATGTTATCAAAACGGGCGCTCCCGATGTTTAGCGATGCAACGCCCACCAGGTATTTATCGGCATTAGCCTGCAAACCATACGCTCCAATCTGGCTTGCGCCATAACCTTTATCAACTACCTGGCAGGCGTTTAGCTTGCCCAATTGGTTCATATAATCGTCGGTGAAGCGCAAGAATGCGCTTTGGCCGCTGTCAAAAGCCATAAGCACACTTACCTTATTCATAAATACCTTAATAACCGGGTCGCTTTGATGGTTGTTATTGGCATCAAGCACCAGCGGTACGCTATGCTTTTTGTTCAAACTCAGCTTATCGGGCTCATCGGTAATAATAATCACTTGCCTGTCGGCAACTATACTTACAATTGAATTGCGAAGCATATTACTGCCTACTACCCCCTCAACATTCCAGCACTTATACATATCTGGCAGTAGCACAAGCGCCGGGATGCCGCTAAAAATTACATCGCCCATCCTGATATCATCAATGCCCACGATGGTGGTGGAATCGGCCACGCCATTGGCATCGTTTATTAAATCAACATGCATGGTTTTGGCATTTATTTGCGCTGCAAGTTGTTTGCTAAGCGCTACGGGTGCCCCGGTATCAAACAAAAAGCGGTGTTTTACGCCACTAAGCTCAACAGTTACCACCAGTTTGCCATAAATGTTTTGATAAGGCAGTTCGGTATAATAGTTTTTAACGGTTGGGCCACCCTGGTTAAACGTAAACGTTTGTGCAAAGGCCGATGCGCCGGTAAGGATGAATGCCAGCGTAAAAATGAGTTTGTTCATAGGCGTAAATAAGGATAGCGTTCGGGATGCAACTTAAAGCATTCTATTGGCAGAAACAATATTTTTAACATATTTTAAGGCTAATTGGCATAGCCGAGGGGGGGATAAAAAAGCTTTTTAAGCCGTATGGCGATTGGCAAGAAAAGCGTGTTGCAGCCGTATACCCTTTAATATGTTATTATCCTGGTATGTTTGCTTGTTTGAAGAAGGATATCGGCTAAAAGGCTTACTTTAGCTGATGTTTAACCTTATTACATATTTAATTACAAATGCAATCGCTTTTTTCTTTGTTACCCCATAAAGCGTTACTTATTATACTTGTTTTTTGCCCTGGCTTTATGTTTGCCCAGGCACCTGCAATTAAGTATACCACCCCGCATGTTTATGAAATTAATAAGCCGATAGCTACCCTGGTACCCACGAATACAGGCGGCGCGGTGCCTGCTACAATATATGGGCAGGTAAGCACAGTTGTGGATTATGGTTTAGTGAGTGTTTTTTTTACCATTACAGGCCTTGCAGTGGATAAAGATGGGGACTTTTTTATTGAAGACTGGGGCGAGAACCAAATTAAGAAAATAACGCCGGCGGGCAAACTGTCGGTATTTGCCGGCAGTGGTGCTGCCGGTTCGGCAGATGGAAAGGGCCGGGCTGCAAGTTTTTCGGAACCGGATGGTATAGTTATTGGCCCTACAGGCGATTTTTTTGTGTCGGACCAGGCTACTAATTTAATCAGAAAGGTAAGCGTGAATGCCGACGTGACCACGTTTGCGGGCAGTGGGGCTGCCGGGGCTGCAAATGGTAAAGGCAAAGCGGCAAGTTTTAATAGCCCCAGGGGATTGGCCGTTGATGGATTGGGCAATATTTACGTTGCCGACCAGGCAAATAATATGGTCAGGAAGATTACGCCCGACGGAACGGTATCTACCTATGCCGGTAGCGGAGCAATGGGTTCTGCCGATGCTTTAACACCGCTATCGGCTTCGTTTAATACACCTACAGCGGTTGGGCTGGATACCCAGGGTAACTTATATGTTTCAGACTCGGGGAATGGCTCGATAAGGAAGATAACACCTGCCGGGGTAGTGAGCACCTTTGCAAGGGGGTTTAACTTTCCGCGGGAATTGAGGGCTGACGGCACCGGTAATGTGTATGTGGGCGATCAGCAGGATAACCTTATTAAACGAATATCGCCAACCGGCGTTGTAACCGTGGTAGCCGGCAGTGGCGCAAGGGGTGGAGCTGATGGTATAGGCACAGCGGCCTCGTTTGCCGGAACAATTGGAATGGTGCTTGACGGAAAAGGCAATATGTTTTTGGGCGAAAGTGGCTATAACACGGTACGAAAAATAACTATTACAGGCTATACAATTGATAAGCCCCTACCTGCCGGGTTGGTTTTTGATGCTACCACCGGCAAAATTAGCGGCACACCAACAGTTTTATGGCCTGCAACAGATTATACAGTTACGGCCTACAATGCTACCGGAAGCAACAGCACCGTTTTAAATTTACAGGTTGTAGTCGAAATTGTATTAAAACCATCAATCATAAACTTTCCGCCACCGGTAGTTATGCATATCGATCCGGACAATATTTTGCACCCCGATGCCACCAGTACCAATACACAAACTCCTATAACTTATACCAGCAGTAACCCGGCAGTTGCTTATGTGGGTGCCGACGGGCAAATTCATGTAATAGCGCCCGGTGTTACCATTATTACAGCCCACCAGCAAGGCAATGAAAGCTATACCGATGCTTTGCCTGTATCAGAAACGTATACCATAACCCAGGATCAGGTTATAGCGTTTCCGGCAATAGTTGTTAAAAACGTGTGCAGTATCGATTTTGCAGCGGGTGCTGTTAGTTCAAATTCAATTATACCGCTTACTTATACCAGCAGTAATACTGCTGTAGCTACAGTTTCGGCTACGGGTAACATTCATATTACCGGCCCGGGCAGCACCACCATTGAAGTTTCGCAAAGCGGCAACAATTTATATAACGCTGCTACGCCGGTATCGCAAATATTAACTGTTGAACCGCTGGTTACGCCATCGGTAAAAGTTACCCCCGATTTTTATAGTATTTGCGAAGGTGTTTCTGTTACCTATACCGCGGCAGCCCTTAACCAGGGTAATAACCCAACTTACCAGTGGCAGCTTAACGGAATAAATAGCGGCGATGGTACCGATAAATATACCAGCAGTACCTTGAAAACAGGCGATAAGGTAACTTGTGTAGTAACCAATAATGATGGCTGTACACCGGTTTCTTCTGCGGTGTCAACCCCGGTTACATTAACTGCCGATGCTAATGTAACCACCTCGGTAGTCATCTCTTCATCGGCCACCGGGGCTGTAGCTTTTGGTACGCCAATTACATTCAAGGCAACTCCATCGGCCAACGTACAGGATATCCCTGCATATTCATGGCAGGTAAACGGGCAAAGCGTTGGTACCAACAGCCCCAATTTTACCTCGCAACAGTTATTAAACGGCGATGTGGTTACCTGTACCATGGTTTCGGGTGGTACGTGCGTTATCAACCCTTCGGTAACCTCTAACGCGATAACCGTTTCCATATTGGCCCAAAACAGCACTTCGGTTTTTGTACCTAATGCATTTACGCCAAACGGCGATGGTGCTAACGATGTTTGGAGTATAACCGATTTAATGCCTTTACCCGATTGTACAGTAAATGTTTATAACAGGTATGGCATAAGGGTATTTTACTCCGTTGGCTATCAGCACCCCTGGGACGGCAGTATAAATGGCCGGCTTTTACCATCGGGCACGTACTATTACATTATTGATCCTAAAAACGGGGGAAGTAAGTTATCCGGGCCGGTTACCATGATCAGGTAGCAAGTATTTGCCGGTTATATTTTGGTAGTTAATTTAAAAAATAGAAACATCGATATTGGAGTTGTTAAAGTTTAATTGTTAAAAGTTTATTCGTGGATAATGGTTCATAGTTCATAGCCTTAGTGGAATTTAAAACAGTTGCCTCCTTCCCGCTATCTTGGGCCACCATCCACCAATGAACTAATGAACCAGTGAACCAATTAACAAAGCCGTCCACAGTGTTGGTCACCTCCGGACGGACGGACACCCAAAAAATCCGATCGAAATTCCTGATTCCGAAATTCTTCCATCTCATATCTCAAATCTCATATCTAACATCTATTTTTACCGCATGAGTATCCGGGTAGAAGCATTGACAAAAATTTACGGCGAGCAAAAGGCAGTTGATAGCATCAGCTTTACTGCCGAAACAGGTGTGCTGGGTTTTTTGGGGCCTAACGGGGCAGGTAAATCAACCACGATGAAGATACTTACCGGCTTTATACCCCAAACATCGGGCTCGGCATCGGTTTGCGGGTTTGATGTGGTAGCGCAGTCGTTAGATGTACGCAGACATATTGGCTACCTGCCCGAGAGCAACCCGCTATACCTGGATATGTACGTGAAGGAATCATTGGCGTTTATAGCAGGCATCCACAAAATGGCCCAGCCCGAAGCCCGCATTGCCGAAGTGATTGAGCAAACCGGCCTTGGGCCCGAGCAACATAAAAAAATTGGGCAGCTATCTAAAGGCTATCGCCAACGGGTGGGCCTTGCCCAGGCTATACTTCACAATCCCGATGTGCTTATTTTAGATGAGCCCACCTCAGGACTGGATCCTAACCAGCTGATAGGCATCCGCCAGTTAATTACCGATTTGGGCAAAACCAAAACCATCATCCTATCTACCCATATTATGCAGGAGGTAGAAGCTGTTTGCGATAAAGTGATTATTATTAATAAAGGTAAAATAGTTGCCGATGATACCCTGCAGGGTTTGCGGGCCGGTAATAACAATAAAACGCTGGAGGAAATTTTTATCAGCCTTACTAATTAAATGGCTTAAATATTTCTTTATTTTTGGCAAATAATTAAACCTTATTTAATAGCATGAAAAAAACCTTACTCTCTATCGCAATTTTACTTTGTGCCGTTCTAACTGTTAAAGCCCAGGACGATGACCTTTTACCACGTTTTAGCGCCGGTTTTGGTGTTGGCGTTACAACCGGCCCGCAGCATTCTGGGTTCCCGGCAGCAGGCAGCGTTGGCTTAAAAGGGGAATACCCCATAGCCGGTAGCCCGGTATGTATTACAGCATCAGCTGCTTATGAGTTTTACGTATCACAAGATGGTTATTCTGCGAGTAGCGATAGTAATTATGGAAATTATATTACCGGTGCAATTGCATCATTTGTGCCTGTAACGATAGGTGCAAGGGTATATGTTAACAAGCTTTTTTTTGAAGGCGATGTAGGTGCATCGTTTAGCCTCAATTCTGCCCATTCCACTACTGATAAAAGTGTAGCGCCTATATTATCGCCAAGTATTGGCTACGGTTTTAGGTTTGGTTCGTCGCAAAAAATTGGATTAGATTTAAGCTTATCATACGAAACCAGGCTGGAAAGCAATAAAACGCCTTCTGATTATTCGTTGGTTAATCCTTACATTACCAATTATGGCGCGTATAACCTGGTTGCTTTTCACGTTGCTTTCAGCCTGGGATTGTAATATCGAAGAGATTTAATGAACGGCCCCGGCAATTGAGTTGCCGGGGCTTTTTGCTGGAATGAGAATCAATTCATAAAAAATATTAATAGCTTCACGTTGTTGCGTTTAGCGATATGTATGCGTAATTATTATAAAACCTGGAATCTGCATGGCAGTTAAATATATCCGTCTTTTTATATTGTTGATGTTTTGCGTGGCTTCAAGTAGGGTTAGCGCGCAAATGGGCAATAAAATGAGCATCAGCATAGGGCCCGATGTGGGGATACCTATCAATGTCGATCATCCTAATTCGTTACATACCCGCGATATTTACCAGGATGGTTTGGGCGGGACGATAAGGGCCGAGTTTCCGTTAACCCCGGCTTTGCATGCTACGGCGAGTGTTGGGTACGTGGTTTATCACTCCAACCTGAAATATTTATACGTTACGCCAACGCAGCTGGGCAGTTATGCAGGCCCATCTAATACAAGCACCCCGCCGCCGTATAAATATGTTCCGTTAAAAGCCGGGCTGAGGTATTACTTTGTAAAATACCTGTTTGTTAGTGCCGAAGCAGGAGATGCGATAAAAATAGGGGATCAGGCTAAAGCTTCATTTATATATTCGGGAGGTGCAGGCGCGGCTGTCCCGTTTGGTGTTCACCATGCACTCGATATCGGTTTCCGGTACGAGCGTGGCTATGAAAACATCGATTCGGATTTCAAAATGGGGCAAATAGGTATCGGCTTTTCGTATAAATATACATTTTAAAGTAAGTGCCGGTTGCAGGGTTTAGCTTTCCCGTTTAATTCCTTAAAATTCTCTCACCCGGGGGGGTAATCCATATATCTTATCACATGAAAAAAAAATTACTCGCCCTGTTGATCTTAGCAGTTGCTGCCCATACTGCAAAGGCACAAACCAGCGATACCAGGCTTTCGAGGGTTGCAGTTGGCTTCAACCTGGGCGCTACCGTAGGGCCGCATAGCGGTGAATACCCTATAGCCAGTGGTTTTGGTGTTAAATTCGAATTTCCTATCAAATCAACCCCGGTTAGTATCATGGCTTCCGGGGCTTATACGTTTATACTGTCAGAGGCTGCCTATTACAACGATAGGTATAATTACAATAACAGCTATAACGGCAACGCCCATGTTGCCTCATTTGCTCCCGTTGAATTAGGTGTAAGGGTATATATGGATGGTAACCTTTTTGTTGAGGGCAATGCAGGCGTGTCGTTCAATTTAAATGAAAGTCACAGTAATTACACCAGCAAAAAAGTGGCCCTGGTTATAGCCCCTAACATTGGCTATGCTTTCAGGTTTAAAGCATCAAAAAAATATGGGCTGGATTTAAGCCTGGGCTACGAAACCCGACCCGAAGATTCCCAGCCCCATGAGTTTAGCAATTATGGCAGTTACAATCAAATAGCGATACACGCGGTATTTAGCATAGGCTATTGATTTTTGGGTTTTCAATTCTTTAAATATCCGGTTGCTACCAGGTGAACCTAAGCCGGGTCAAAAACACGTAGCAATTGGAATTGCGATCTGTGAAGACACAGATCGCAATAGTAGCTTTCAGCTTTAAAGATTCCCCCTCAAATCCTGCTCCCGTTCAATGGCTTCAAACAAAGCTTTGAAATTACCGGCGCCAAATGATTTTGCCCCTTTACGCTGAATGATCTCGAAGAAAAGGGTAGGTCTGTCTTCAATAGGTTTGGTGAAAATTTGCAGCAGGTAACCTTCGTCGTCCCGGTCAACCAGTATGCCCAGTTTTTTAAGTGGTTCCAGGTCTTCGTCAATGTGCCCAACCCTGTCTGTAAGCTCATCATAGTAGGATGTAGGTACGGTTAAAAACTCTACGCCGCGGTTTTGCAGTTCGGTAACCGTGGCTACAATATCACGGGTGGCAAGTGCCAGGTGCTGCACGCCCTCGCCCTCGTAAAACTCCAGGTACTCTTCAATCTGCGATTTCTTTTTACCCTCGGCCGGTTCATTAATAGGGAATTTTACGTAGCCGTTGCCATTGCTCATTACCTTACTCATCAGCGCCGAGTATTCGGTAGATATCATTTTATCATCAAAGGTTAAAATGTTTTTAAAGCCCAGTACTTCCTCATAAAAGTTAACCCACGCATTCATTTTATGCCAGCCTACGTTACCCACGCAATGGTCAACATAAAGCAAGCCGGCCTCGGTAGGGCTGTAGCTGGTTTCCAGTTTTTGGTAGCCGGGCAAAAATAAGCCCTTGTAGTTTTTACGCTCTACAAATAGGTGAACGGTTTCGCCATAAAGCTTAATGCCGCTGGTGCGTACCTCGCCATATTCGTCGGTTAGGGTTTGTGGCTGCTGGTAAGGTTCGGCACCGCGGCTGGTAGTTTGTTCAAAGGCATCGTAGGCATCATCAACCCAAAGGGCCAATACCTTTACCCCATCACCATGTTTTTTAATATGCTCGGCAATAGGGTGGTCCGAGTGCAGGGGAGTGGTTAATACCAACCTGATTTTACCCTGTTGCAATACGTATGATGCCCTGTCGCGCACGCCGGTTTCGGGGCCGGCATAAGCCAGCGTTTGAAAGCCGAAGGCGGTTTTATAATAATGGGCGGCCTGCTTGGCGTTACCCACATAAAACTCAACATAATCGGTACCGTTAAGGGGTAAAAAATCAGTTGAGGTTGTTGGTTTATCTATAGTTTGTGTGTGCATGTTAATTAGTGAATTAGTGAGTTATTGAATTATTGATTTGAAGGGGGCTTACCTTTTCCTAATTCTAAATTTTGAATTACTGAATTATTGATTTGAAAAGGAGGTCTACCTTTTGCCTTTCAGCTTTTACCTTTCGCCTAACTCTACATTTGCCAGCTTTTATAATAATTTTCATCCTCAATCTTTATCGCATCTTCGGTAAGCATCAGCGGCCTGAAGGGGTCAATCATTACGGCAAGTTCGTCGGTTGACTCTTTGCCTATTGATTTCTCGACCGATCCGGGGTGCGGGCCATGCGGAATGCCGCCGGGGTGCAGGGTTATCTGGCCTTTAACCACGCTTTTGCGGCTCATAAAATCGCCATCTACATAATACAAAACCTCGTCGCTATCTACATTGCTGTGGTTGTATGGGGCGGGGATAGATAAGGGGTGATAATCAAACTTACGGGGCACAAATGAGCATATCACAAAGTTGTTGCCCTCAAATGTTTGGTGTACGGGCGGTGGCTGGTGCAAGCGGCCTGTTATCGGTTCAAAATCATGAATAGATAACGCCCATGGGTAATGAAAGCCATCCCAGCCAATAAAATCAAAGGGATGTGTGCCGTAAATGTAGGGGTAAATAAGCCCTTGTTTTTTAATCAGGATTTTGAAATCGCCGTGCTCATCATGGGTTTCCAGGTTGGCCGGGCGTTTAATATCGCGCTCGCAATAGGGCGAATGCTCCATCAGCTGCCCGTATTGGTTTCGGTAGCGTTTAGGCGCACGGAGGGGGCTGAAGCTTTCGATAATGAACAGGCGGTTTGCTGTGCCATCAAACTCCATCTGGTAAATGGTACCGCGTGGTATTACCAAATAATCGCCATAGCCGAATTTAATATTGCCGAACCCGGTTTTTAAAGTGCCGGTACCTTCATGAATAAACACCACTTCGTCGGCCTGGCTGTTTTTGTAAAAATAATCGGTCATGCTTTGGCGTGGCGCGGCCAGTGAAATGTGCAAATCGCTGTTTACCAGCACCGGTTTACGGCTTTGCAGGTAGTCGTCTTCGGGCTGTACATTAAAGCCAATAAGACTTGTATGCTTCAGGTGTTTTTCGCGGGCTATTTTGGGTTCAACGCTGTATGGCTCGCCCAGGGTTTTAACAATAGTGGGTGGGTAGGCGTGGTAAACCAACGAGTAAAGGCTTGAAAAACCTTCGGTAGATACCAGCTCCTCGGCGTATAAGGTACCATCGGGCTTACGGAACTGCGTATGCCTTTTAGGCGGAATTGCTCCTGATGAATGATATACAGGCATGTTGTTTTAATTGGTTGATAATAAAACGTTTAAAGTACCAGGATAGTTTCGGATGTTTAAAATATGCTTATAGCGCGAATAACCCATATGGCAGTAAATCGGCTTGGGCAGTATTAAAAAAGAAGAGGGGGGAACGAAGTTAGTATTGGGCCAGCACAGCTTTGGCCAGCACAGCATCCCTAAACGATGATGCATCGCTCATGGAGGTAAGCCCCAGGGAAAAGTAAAAGTGCTTTTGTATGCTCATGGTTAATATAAATACGAAGTTAGGTTGTTTATTATTGCAATGCAAGTTTTTAATTTGACTGATGGGTAAATACAATTGCCTGTAAAATTATTGATACATGCGCTGTTGGCCAGTTTGGCTGTTAAAACAAATGGGAGGCGCAAGCGGAATTAACCAACTATTTTCGGCGAAAATTCGTATTATTAGCAATTGCTCGTCGTGGTACGGTACTAATTGGTATAACGTTAGGGATTAAACAAATTTACACGGTGCTATGATTGATGACGAAATTCGTTTAAAAGCTGTTGAGCGTTTTAAGAACCTGGACCTGGAGACAGATGAAGAGTTCCAGGTACTTTTACAAATGGCATCCGAAACCTGTGATGCACCCATTGCACTGCTTACCCTGTTGGATAGGGATACCCAATGGCTTAAAATTCGTAATGGGATTGATATTCCCCAAATGCCGCGCGGGATTTCATTTTGTACCCACACCATTCAAAGCGATGAGGTAATGGTGGTGCCGGATGCAACTACCGACCTGCGCTTTGCCGATAACCCCCTTGTAACCGGGCAACCCGGCATCAGGTTTTACGCCGGCGCACCGCTGATAACCAGCCATGGACAAAGGATAGGCAGCTTGTGTGTAGTGCACTTGCAACCCTTTAACCTTACCAAACAGCAAATACTGATGCTGCAAATGTTATCCAAACAAGCAATGAATTTAATGGAGCTGCGGATAGCCGTTGAGATGCTGAATAAAAGCAAGCTGGAATTTGAGGCCCAAAGGAAAATTTTAAGAAGTGCAGAAATATCGCAGCGGTCTTTTTTTGAAAGTGCACCAAACTTTCATATCCTGTTGAATAAAAATGCCGAAGTTGTGGATTTTAATAAAGTAGCCTACAACTTTATTGAAAAAATGCACCGGGAGCACCTGGTAAAAGGCGCCATGTTTATAAAATTCATAGCCCCCGATTTTGTAACCAGGTTTATTGAGGGCTTTAAAACCGCACTGGCCGGGCAAAATGTTTTTGAAGAAGGTACAACCGACTACGGGCAGCACGGCGTGATATATTGGGAGGCGTCGTTTGAAACAGCCAGGGATGCAGCCAACGAAATTATAGGCATATCCTACATCATCCGCGATGTAAGCGACCGTAAGGTTAAGGAAATAAGGATCATTGACCAAAACCGCTCACTATTAAAAATAGCCCATTTGCAAGCACACGAGTTCAGGGCGCCGCTTACCACAATAATGGGGATGATTGAGCTCATCAAATCAGAGGATTTTAATGCACCCCGCGAATACTATAACCTTCTTGAAACCGCAGTACTCAGGTTTGATGATAAAATACGGGAGGTGATCAGCGGGATAGACGAACTGGTATTGTCGGGCAGGGAGGATGTTTATACCTCATAAATAAGCAATTTAATTATCATTTGCAGATCGATTTGTGCACAAAACAGGAGCAGGTTTAATAGTAAACAATTCTGTAGCAACTTTGTAGTTTATGTCATTGAAACAGGTTTGTTACGTAAAAAGTTATTTATTGTTGGTTTTTTAACCTTGCTTAACAATATGTTAACGTTGTGTTTATTTAATCATTAAACCGCCGGGGTTTCTTTGCAGGGATTTTTAATCCCCATGATAATGAAGAAACTCCTACCCCTGTTAATTATTTTCCAGTTTGTCATCAGCAGTTTTGTTTTTGCCAGTGGTACAATTAAAGGAACCGTTACCGATAGAAAAACAGGCGAACCCCTGATTGGCGCTACCGTTAAATTAACAAGCAAAGATAAAAGCTTCAAAGCATCAACCGGTGTTGGTCTTGATGGCAGCTTCGTATTTAAAAATGTACCCGCCGGCAAGTACGAGGTTGAGGCCAATTACATTTCCTTTGAAGAGGATGAAACCGTTGTAACCGTACAGGATGGCGCCATCGCCAACGTCAAATTATCCTTAAAAACAAAGGAGCACGCCCTAAACGAAGTAGCCATATCCGGCCGGGCCGATAAAGCTACCGATCAATCGGCCACCAATGCCCAGCGCCGGTCACCGGCTTTGTTAAACGTGGTATCGGCACGAACTATCGAAGCATCGCCCGATATTACCATAGCCAATGTTACCCAGCGCGTATCGGGTGTATCTGTTGACCGCAGCACCAATGGCGAGGCACAATACGCCATTATACGTGGTATGGATGCGCGTTACCAGTATACGCTTGTAAATGGCGTTAAAATTCCCAGTCCCGACAATAAAAACCGTTATGTGCCGCTTGATATTTTTCCGGCAGATATTGTTGACCGTTTAGAGGTTTCCAAATCGCTTACGGCCAATATGGAAGGCGATGCTATTGGCGGTGCCATAAACCTGGTATTAAAAGATGCACCGGATGATTTCACCGTTCGTGCCAACTTAGGTACTGGTTTGGCGGCCAACTTTTTTAACAAAGGGTTTACCAAGTTTGACCGTAGTGGTAGTTTACAAACCTCGCCACGTGCCGATGGCCGTATAGCTACTGGTGCCGATTTTACAACCGCCCCCTTTCACTACAGCGAAAACAAAGTGCCTTTGGCTACTATAGCGGGTTTAAGCATAGGCGGCCGTAGCGGCAATAAAAAGTTTGGTGCACTGGTATCATTAAGCTACCAAAATACCTATAGGCAAACCAACGGTGCATTTTTTAGCACCGAGGTTAACCCCGCAAACAACCAACCGCTGGTTACCGATATTGAAAAACGTAACTATAATATTCAACAACAGCGTACCGGTGTTATTACCAAGTTTGATTACCGTATTAACAATGCCAATAAAATCACGCTCGACCTGGATTACATCAACCTTGCACAAAACACCTACAGGTTTAGCTCGGATACCAGTTTAGAACTTGGCCGCGCAGGTATAGGTACCGGCCGGGTAGGCCAAACCTACCGCAGCGACAGGACGGTACAAACCATCAGAAACGGCAATTTACATGGAGATCATAGGCTGAACGATAATTTCAGCATCAACTGGACGGCTGTTTACTCAAAAGCTACCGCCAATGAGCCCGACAGGGCCGAACTTAACCTGAACACGGGTCGAAATATTCAGTCGGACGGCAGTATAGTGCAGGCGCCATTCACTTTTGACGCCAATAAGGCACAAAGCCGCACATTTGCTAAAAACTCTGATGAAGATAAAACGGGTTTCCTAAACTTTATTTATACGCCAACCTTGTTTGATACTAAAGTTGAGCTGAGCGCCGGTGGTATGTACCGCGATAAAACCAGGCACAGCAGTTTTGACGAATATGACCTGAGGCCGGGTGCCGCCAATACCGCCCAAACATTTAACGGCAATGTTGATTTAAACACGTTCGATCTTTTCAATACCCAGGGTACGCCTACCAATGCGCTTAACTATGATTTTACCGAAAAAGTTGGCGCCGGGTATGGCCAGGTTAAATTTACTGCCGGTAAATTATTAACTATTGCCGGCTTAAGGTATGAACATACCAGCCAGGCATGGAATACCCAGGCCGATGTGTCGGTTGAAGGCAAGACAGGTACAATTAAATATTATGACTTTTTACCAAGCCTGAACTTTAAATACCAGTTTAATGATAAACAGGATCTGCGGTTGTCATACTACTCAGCCATCAGCCGCCCAAACTTTTATGAGCTGGTGCCGCATACCGCCGGCGACCCGGATGCATTGTATGATGAGTTAGGCAATCCAAACCTGAAACGCATCACCGCCGAGAACTTCGATTTACGGTATGAGCTTTTCCCGAAGGCGCTTGACCAGTTGTTGGTTGGGGTGTTTTACAAATCGATAAACAACCCGGTTGAATATGCTATTGAAAAAAACCAAACAAGCTACGTATTGAAGCCCGAGAACTTTGGCAATGCCCATAACTATGGTTTTGAGGTTGATTATACCAAATATTTCAGAAGCTTTGGTATCCGTGCCAACTATACCTACACCAATTCAAAAATAACTACCGATAAAGAAGAGGATTACCGTAACGACCAGGGCCAGGTAACGCATCGCACGGTACAGCAAACCCGCTCGTTACAAGGTCAGTCTAAAAATATCGGCAACCTGTCGTTATTGTACAGAAGCATCAAAAACGGGTTAAATGCGCAGCTATCATTTGTATATACCGGTGCAAGGTTAAACACAGTTTCGCCTTACCTTGATAATGATATCTGGCAAAAAGGTTTCACCACGCTTGATCTATCGGCCGATAAACGTTTGTTTGGCAACCTGTACCTGTATGTTAAGGCAACCAACCTGTTAAATACACCTTACGAACTGGAGATAAGAAGGCCTTACCCAACAGACGCGGTAAATGTTGAACTGCAAAAAGCGGGCGAGAACACAGCTGTACGTAAAGACCTGTACAAGCAATATTACATACTTGGTTTACGGTATAAATTATAATGATATTAAAGATGAAAAGCTTAAACAAAATATTTTTTGCATGCCTTGCCTCATTGGCCTTAAGCGCATGTCATAAAGCCGAACTGGCAATTATTTCGCCGCCATTGCACCAGGTAAGTAACGGTATTACTTCCGATACCCTTAAGGGCGCTGTTAAAGGCACCATGCTTAGCGGCAAAACCTATTATTTTAAAACAGATATCACCGTAAACGAGGGCGATACCCTGCAAATGGAAGCCGGTGTAAAGCTGATAGCTATTGGTGATGGCAAAACCTACCAAACAGCGCCGGAGATTATTATGCACGGCACTTTTATCAGCCTGGGCACAAAGGAAAAACCCAACTACATTACTGTGCAAAATGCAGATACTTACCATACTGAAGCAGCTGCCCAAAACTACAGCAACGTTTTTAAAGGATATTGGGGAGGTATAGTTTGCTGGCCCGATCCTTCGTCAAAAAGTACTACACCCGGTGGTGATTTGATTATTAAATGGACGCACCTTGAATTTGCCGGCGGCCCGGCAAGCGGTAACGAAAGCGGTATTTACGCCAGTGGCGACCCAAGGTATATCATCTTTTTTCAAAACATTAACAGGAACTTCATTTTAGAAGATTCGTGGATATTTGGCGCCAAGGACGATGCCATCCGGGTATCGGGCGGCAAGATTAGTGTTATGCGTAATACCTTCGAGCTTTGCGGCCAATCGGGTGGCGAGTTCTTTAACATGAAAAGCGGTACCGTTGGCGATCTGGCCTATAACTTCATGATAGGCGCGGCAACCAATGCGCTAAAAGCATCTGATGCAGGTAGCTCGGGCACGCAAACCAATGTTAACATGTATAATAATACCATGGTTAACTGCGGTTTCAGGCAAACAAAATCAGGCCGTGGCGGCTCTATCAATTTTGAAAAGGCAGCCCGTGGTACAGTTTACAATAATATTATTGCCAACTGCCGTTTTGGTTTACGCTTAACCAGCGATGCTGATTTAACCAACATAAAGTACAATAACCAATACTACTACGGCTCAACCCAAAAGATTGTGGATTTGTTTAACGCGGCAGATGGCGTATCAACTTTCCAGTCGGCCGATATACATTCAACCACGCCAAAAGATAATGACCCTGCATTTTATGGTTATGATTTAACCGCATTTGATTATACCGCTAACCCCGGCCCAATGACTGTATCATTGCAAACACCCGCTGCTGTGATGGTTGGTACATCAAACTTCAGGTTAAAACCAACGTCAAAAGGCCTTAACGCCGGCAAAACTGATTTTACCCCCATGCACGCGGTAACTGCAACAGGTACTTACGGAACGGATATTACGCCGCCGGGTAAAGACGCAGGTGCCTATCAAAATGATTTTAGCGGTAACCAGCATTAATAATATTTTACCCCTGTTCATTTGCAAGGATCAGTTGGAAAACGGATCCTTGTATGTTTAAATTGATATTTTTATGCGATTTTGTCGTCGAAACACGAAGAACGTTGGCCTGTCATCCTGAGCCTGTCGAAGGACGCGTGGAGAGGCCCTCGCCACGCCATACTTCGACAGGCTACCCATAACATGTCCTATTTTCGAAGTTCGTGGGCCTGTCACCCTGAGCCTTTCGAAGGGTCGCGCGGAGAGGCCTTTGCCCGCTATGCTTCGACGGGGCTCAGCATAACAGCAAATTTATGATGTTTTTTATACGATATCCTTTCAACCCATGAAAAAAGCCCTCTTATACTTCCTGTTCCTAACAGCATCTGCTTTAAACGTCCATGCCCAGGATTGTGGTACCGCTTTTTTAGGTACTAAAACTTTGTACAAAGCACCATTGGCAAAATATATGCCGGTGCCTAAGGGCTACCAGCCGGTGTTTATTAACCATTTAGGCAGGCACGGTGCAAGGCATTTAACTAAGGATGTAAATACCACCGCCATATACACTATTTTGTTAAAGGCCGATAGCGCGGGCATGCTCACCGAAAAAGGCCGGCAGCTTAAGCAAATGGTACTCAACCTGCAAAAGGTAGAGAAAGGCAGCACCAAATCCATATCAGCCGAAGGCCGTGCTGAGTTGAAGGAGATAGGCAATAGCATGTATCGAAACTACAGCAACGTATTTGACAGCCACCCCAAATTGAATGTTACCATCACCAAAGAAGTACGCACCAAACAAAGTGCCGACGCCTTTTTATCGGGGCTGAGAGCCGGCTTTAAAGATTCGGCACAAATAACCGAGGCTAATGATGATTTGAACCTGCGTTTTTATGACGAATCGCCGGCTTACACAGCTTATAAAGACGGGGACGATTGGGAAAAGTACAAAGTAATTATCGCCCAGGCAGAGCACATTGACGAGATTAACAAAAACATCACCTCACGACTTTTTAAGTCGGACTTTCTGAAAACACAGGATAAAAAGTGGGCGGAAAAAGTAGTGAGCGATATCTGGGGTTTTGCAACTATAGTATATTCGTTAAAGGAGGAAATCAGCCAAAAAGGCATCGATCCAAAGGATCTTGATTTTACAAGCTTTTTTACCTGCGACGAGCTAAAGGCTTTAGGCCGCACCGATGCCGTTGAAGATTTTTTGGTGAAAGGCCCTGGTGTAAAACCCAATGGCATACAGGTAATTATAGCAGCGCCTTTATTGGCCAATTTTATAACCACCAGCGACGATTTCATAAAAACCGGGGTAACCAACGCCAACCTCCGCTTTGCCCATGCCGAAACTATTTCGCCATTTGCCGCACTGCTGGGCATTGTGGGAGCCGACAAGGTGTCGCCAAATATCAACCAATTTGATGCCGCGTGGCAAGCTTCGAACGTGGCCCCTTTAAGCTCAAATATCCAGTGGGTGTTTTATAAAAAGAACGGATCGGCAAATTACCTGGTAAAGATCCTGCTGAACGAAAAAGAGGCGCATATTACCGGGTTAAAAACCGGGTTTCCGTACTACAAATGGGCCGATGTTCGCCAATTGTATATGGCCAGGCTTGCCAAGCTTAATTATAAATTGGGCGATGACGCGGCAGCGTTTTTAAAGGAGGTGAAATAGCTGTTTTTACTATCTCCATAGGGCCTATGCCAGATAGCCATTAAGTTGAGAGGCTTTTCGAGCCAAGATTCAACTGCAAAGTGAATTGCTTATTTTTTCTTAGACTTCAGGCGATCTTCGCACCAAATAAAACGGTTTTATGATAAAACTATGATCAAGCCGGCATTTACTATTGCCTCGCCAAAGACCAGACAAGCTATAGTATTAGGCGGTTATTGATTTGCTTTGGCCCTTAGTGGCAAGCAGTGTCAATAATCTGAAAATTACTTGGAAGTGGGTATTTACATGGTCATAAATTGAACTTATTTTGTTGCCATAAACCAATCACAATATGAAACGCAACATACTGTTCATTTTGGCAATAACAATAGTTATTGCCGGCTCGTGTAAAAAAGAAAATAAACCAGCCACGCCGGTTGTGGTAACGCTGCCACCGGTGGTGATAGTTCCTAAAAATCCGGTTACACTTATTCCCGATACCTCGGCACATGGCGGGCCGGGTAAAATAATTACTTATAACACGCCCGAATCGATAACTAAGGATACGATAATGGCAAAAATAGGTACATCTACGGTTGTATTATATAAAACAGGTGACAAGCAGCTGTCGCTACTGTTGCCTGTAATTTCGTCTGGAAGCTATGATGTTAGTTTTAAACTTGGCGATCAGCCGTATACCACCAAAGCGATAGTTGATACTTACAAGAGCATTTCGGACCCGAATGCAACAATTGATATGTTTAAAAATAATGTCAACGCCATTATTGATACTTTACAACAACAATCACGGCCCAATACGACGGTTGACGACGATTTCGCATTTATAAAGCAGTTGATGGTACAATTTAGTACAAACTTACAATCGGCTACACCAGCCGAAAAGTTGTCAATTGCATACATGATACAAAATAGTAATTTAAACCCTGCAACTTTTAAAAGCGCCGGATCTATTGATCCTGATTATAGGGGCTTTAGCGTAAAACAGTCTGTAAATGCTTTGATTGCTAATAAATTGAACGTCAACGAAATTGGGAATACAGAAATTGGCAGCCAGGGCTTTACATTAGGTAGGATATTCTCTACTAAAGTAATTATTGCCACAGCAAGCACAGCTACATTTGCTTATGCAATAGGCGCAATGATAGCTGCTCCTTCGCTAGCTTTGGTTTTTCCGGTGGTTGTTTCGGCTGTGCTTTTCAAAATGGCGGTAAAGGCGGCTTTAAACGAAGAAGGTAATTTGCTTGACAGTTACATTAAAATAAAAGACTTTGCACCGGATTTTTTATTAAATACTATAAAAGCCCCTGTTATAAATACTGCATCTATTTCAACAAGGGGTACAACCAGTGTTCTTGCACTTAGCAATAACAAAAATGTTTGGTTAAATCTTAATGGCAATTTCAGAACTATACAGCAATCCGATTTAAATGATCCGTTACTCGGCAGTTTTATAACTCAGGCCACAGCTTTGCAGGATGATGAAAAAATGTTTAAAGCTAAATTTGATGATCTAAAAAATCGCTTTGGTACTTATTTTCAAAAAGTTACTCAAGCAACTATAGTACATCCAACAATGGTTAAAACTACAGCCGCAGAAAAAATAATTTTGGCGAATAACAAATATGTAACTATTTCTGAAGTGAGTAATCCTGATATTTCATTAACAGCGATAAACGATACAAAAGGATTAAAGATAACAGCATCAAATCCTAATAAAAACATAAAGACAATTACTAATTTCACATTCAAAATCACATATAACCAGGCGGCCCTAAACAATAATGTATCAAAAACTCAGTCAGCTACCTACACTCCTACCATTGATTCCGTTGCCCTGTTAAAAGCCAAGGTTTGGACAGCTTATGAAGACTATGCTATTGATCCAGATACAAAACAACAAAGCTGTAATATAATTGGCAACTCCTGCAACGTAAAAGATATTTACTATGTATTTAAAAACAGTAATGGTGTTATAAGCTGTTCAAGCTGGAGTTATGTAGCAGATTATTTGGCTGAGCAGAAATATACTTTCACAGATGTTTTAACCAGAACTGCAAATGGAAACGCAATTGTAAGCACCGATATTGGTAAATTATCTACTGCGTGCAGTAAAGGTACGCCCTACGTTTCCGAGTATCAATCATCGGGCCCAACAAACGTTAGCTTCGGTAGTTATCGTGTTTTAAATGGCTGGCTCGAACTTAATAGCAACAACACCTGGCGGCAATATGCCAAAATAACCAAGCTTAACGCTACTGCCTTGGAACTGGAGTTTTATGGCGGCTTTAATCAATTTGTTCTAACATCTTTCAAGATAACGGGCACGGGTATAAAACCAGGCTTAGAGAACGTATTAAAGGGGATTGAACGTTTTAAATAATTAATTGTAGCATATAGGTGCGAATTGGCTTTGCTGGCAGCAATACTTTACGTTTGTGGCCGCTGGCCAAGTTATGGTCTCCCCGAGGGTATCACCTCGAAAGCTGTGCAATTGGAAAGTGAATGGGTTGATATACTTCATTTGGTTACTTCATACCCCTGCTAAGCCATTTTATATCAATAAGTTAATAATTACCCAACACGGCAGTAACATGCGATAAGCATTTTCACATCCATTATGAAAAAGCTTATCGTATTTTCTTTTTTATTGTTGTCGTATACCCTGCATGCCCAACAGGCCGAACTTGTGCTTACCGGCGGCAATATTATCACCCTTAAACATAAGGGCGACCGTGCCCAATCTATCGCCATAAAAAATGAGAAAATACTGACTGCAGGCACCGATAAACAGGTATCTAAATATATAGGCAAGGCTACCCGCGTTATTGCTTTACATGGTAAAACTGTAATGCCCGGCTTTAATGATGTGCACCAGCACCCGGCACCTGTATATGAATTTAAGGAACCTTACGCCGTGCTCAGGCTGGATACGGTAAGTTCGATGAAAAATCTCATCGCCTTGCTTAAACGCAAGGCTGCCATTACCCCAAAGGGGATGCTGATACGGGGCGTTGGCTATAACGAAACCAAGCTTGGCGGGCAGCCCATTCGCGATAGCCTGGATAAGGCCAGTAGCATGCACCCCATTTTAATAAGCCATGTAAGCGGCCACATGTCGGCAGCTAATTCATACCTGGTGGAGCATGCTGGTATTAATGAAGCCACTAAAGACCCGGCAGGCGGCCTGTTTGAGCGCTACCCGGGCACCAATAAACCCGATGGTATTTGTAAAGAGTTGGCCGCGGGCTACCTGCGCCGGGCAAAAAATATCACCTATCCGCCTAAGCCTACGCCGGCACAGGAAATGGCGGGTTACCGTCTTTACTTTAACCAGGTGCTGGCCAGCGGCGTAACCAGTATAGGGGATGCCTGGACAACCCCCGAAAAAGTGGTTACCTACAACAAACTGGTGGCCGAAAAATTCCCGATGCGTTTTAACCTCATCATCGGGGTTGATTACCTTGACCAGGTTTTGAATGGTAAAATACCGCAGCTGCATTCCGATTATTTACGCATCAACACCATCAAGGTGATACAAGGGAACTCTTTAAGCGGCAAAACCTGCTGGTTGTATGAACCGTATGACATGATTAACCCGCTTACCGGCAAAAAGGATTACTACGGTATCCCGCCGGCCCGCAGCCAGGCCGCGCTTGATAGCCTGTTCTTGAAAATTCACAGCTTTGGCTGGCAGATAGCCTGCCACTCCAACGGCGACCGCGAAATTGACATGGTGATAGCAGCCATTGAAAAGGCTCAGAAATTGCACCCGCGTACCGATGCCCGCCATCGTATTGAGCATTGCAGCATCACCAACCAAAATATACTTGACCATATTAAGAACGCTGGTATTATCCCGGTTTTTCATTGCTACATGTATGAACTGGGCGAGAAGATGCTGGTTTACGGCCCCGAAAGGCTTAAATTGCTGCACCCTACCAAAACAGCCCAGGATATGGGTATTGTGTATGCCTTGCATTCGGATGCGCCAATATCTGCTTACCCGGCTATGCTGCGGCTGGGCAGCGCTGTTACCCGCAAAACAAAAGAGGGCGTTGTAATTGGCGCCAACCAATGCATTGATGCCGAGGATGCCATTAAAGCCTACACCTATGGTGGTGCTTATACTACTTTTGAAGAAAACAAAAAAGGATCATTACTTCCGGGGCGGTTTGCCGATATGGTGGTGCTGGATGCCGACCCAACAACCATCAATCCTGATAAAATACGTAATATCAAAGTGAATATGACAATGGTTGGAGGGCGTATAGTTTACCGGGCGACAGGAAAAAGATAGCCTTTTAAAGGATCGGCAAATTACCTGGTCAAAATTCTGCTGAACGAAAAAGAGGCACACATTACGGGTTAAAAACGGATTTTCCATATTACAAAAGGGTCAATGTTCGCCAACTGTATATGGCCAGGCTTGCCAGTTTGGATTACAAAACGGGCGATGACGCGGCGGCGTTTTTAAGGGAGATGAAATAGCGCGTGCCTTTAATTGAAATGCCGGGGGCCTTCCTTTCAATATAAAGCTCAAATTATAATCACGGATTTGTGGTTTATTGCCCCTTTATAATCAAATTTCCTAAACCTTATATTATCAAACTAAAAATTGCGTTAATAGGGGCAATACCTTTATCAGCAATTTAACTAATGGCATATCATCATTACCCCATTTGTAATATCCGCTCCGGCACCATAACGCTATTGAGCTAAGGGATGGCATTTATGGGCCGGCAGTTGAAAATTATCGACAAGTTTATTGTCGGCAAATACCTGGGTACTTTTTTATTTACCCTGGGCATTTTCATGGTGATATCCGTTGTTTTTGATGTATCAGAGAAGCTGGATAATTTCACGGCCAGACATGCGTCGCTTCATGATATCGTATTCCATTATTATGCCGGGTTTATCCCTTATTACCTGAATCTATTATCACCGTTAATTAATTTCCTGGCCGTTATATTCTTTACGGCAAAAATGGCCAACCAAACAGAAATAGTGCCCATTTTAAGCGGCAAGGTGAGCTTTAACCGCTTTTTGCGACCTTATTTTATGGCCGCTACCATTATATTTATCATTTCGTTTTTCGCCAATGTATACCTGATACCCTATACCAACCGCTTAAAAAACAATTTTGAAAATGCCAACGGAATGACGGATAACGACCCGGCCAAAAGTGGCGTACATATGCAGATAGATAAACACACTTTTGTGTACATGCAAAGTTATAACGAAGCCAAACACACCGGCGACCTGTTTATTATGGAAAAATTTAACGGTGATACTTTGCTTCAGAAACTCGTGGCACAAACAGCTGCCTATGATTCGGTAAAAGGGGTATGGTCACTAAAAAACTACTCGGTTAAATATGTGAATGGCCTGCGCGAGCAATTTATAAGCAGCAATACCCCAAAAGATACCATCCTTGACATGCACCCGACCGATTTTATTTTGTATGATAATGTATATAGCGCAATGTCATTACAGGAGCTCAATAAAAACATCGGCAAAGAGAAATTACGCCGCCCAGAAGTTTTAAACAACTTGTATTACGAAATGTACCATCGTTTTGTGTACCCTTTATCTGCTTATGTTTTAACGGTTTTGGGTGTGGCCTTATCCTCGCGCAAGGTGCGCGGCGGTGTGGGCCTCCCGTTGGGAGCGGGCATTTTGCTTTGTTTTGCCTATATTATAGTCGAAAAATTTGCCATCACATTTTCAATCAAAGGGGGCTTTCCTCCGGCAATAGTTGTCATGTTGCCTAATGTTTTATTTGGGTTGCTTGGCTGTTATTTAATTTTTAAAGCACCCAAATAACCTGTTGCAGTTAGTAATTCAATATTATCTTGATTGCCAAATTGTTAACTAAAATTTGTTTTTTAGCAATAAAAAAAATAATTGCGCTGTTGCGGGTGTTTATTGTGTTTATAGTCAATTGTTTATGTGGATTGTTTCCCCTTCGTCGCGATAGTTATCTATTTTAAAATAGCTATTATATAAGTTTTGCAATTGCGTATATTACATTCGCTATTATGGCTAACAAACCGTGGTGTTATTAAATAACATGCAACTTGTCTTTAATAGCCTCGGGAGTTTTTTAAGTACAAGCAGCGCGGTTTAACATTAACTAACTGGAGAATGGCATTTTTAGCAGCCCCGTGCTATATGCTTTGTTTTTTTTAAATCAAACTTGGTACTTTCATGTTACCAAATAAACCTATAGCCGTAAATATGCAAACACAGGAAGGTACCCATGATAATTTGATGGCATTTTTTAATGCCATGGACGAAGTTTTCTTTGCTGTGGATATGGTAAGCACGCAGGTATTGCAAATGTCGGAGGGGTGCGAAAAGCTATGTGGTTATAAACCTGAGGATTTTATTACAGGCAGCCGGTTATTGTTTGATATGATTCACCCGGAGGATAAAGATATTGCTGTTAACGAGCATAGAAGTTTAGAGCGGGGCGAGCGGGTTAGTAACCAGTTCCGTATTATCCACAAAGACGGAACGATACGCTGGGTAGAGAAAAAAACGATCCCCATAATGGATTATACCGGGCATTTGGCAAAGGCCGAAGGGATTATCAGGGATATTACATCGGGCAAAGCCGAAAAGGAAACCCTTAGGTTAAGCGAGGAACTGTACCGGCAAATTGTTGAAACGGCGCAGGAAGGCATCTGGACAATTGATGAAAACGAAAAGACCAATTTTGTAAACATCAAAATAGGCGAAATTTTGGGCTACTCCGCAGAAGAAATGCTGGGAAAAGAGCTTTACGATTTTATGGATGAAGAAGGTAAGGCCTACGCCATAGCATGTATGGAAAGGCGCAGGAACGGGGCCAAAGAAAATTTAAATATCAGGTATGTAAAAAAGAACGGCGAGGATGTTTGGGCAAATATATCGGCCAACCCAATTTTTGATAAAACGGGGAGGTACAGGGGAGCCCTTGCCATGGTAACAGATATTACCCAAAGTAAACAGGATCAGGAAGCGCTGCAAAAATCAGAGGCAAACCTGCGCGCTATTTTTGATAACACAGATATAGCTTACGTGCTGTTTGATGATGAGCTGAATATCATCTCTTTTAACACACAGGCGCAAATATATTCTGAAGGACGCGCTAACAAAACGCTGAAGACGGGCCTGGCCATGAAGAATTATTTCCCGGCAGAAAGAATGGGCTTTATGGAAGAAATGCTGGATAAAGTAGTCAGGGACGGAAGCGCTGAATATGAATTAAGTTATCCAAAAAAAGATGGCAGTGTAGAATGGTATCACATACAATGGTTTGTTGTAAAAAACAGCGAGCATACCCCTTGTGGTTTTGTGGTGGCCAACAAAAACATTACCGGGCATAAAATTGCCGGGCTTGAACGCGAAAAGATAACGGCCGATTTGATTCGGCAAAATAAAGACCTGGAGCAGTTTACCTATATCATATCGCATAACCTGCGGGCACCCGTAGCCAATATAATTGGCCTATCGTACCTCATCGACCAAAAAGATGAAACGTTGAGCGAAATGCACGAGGTACTTGAAAAAGCCGGGCAATCGGCAAAAGACATTGATACAGTTATTAAGGATCTGAACCATATTTTGCAAAC
Organism: Mucilaginibacter sp. P4_C11; assembly: GCF_056402115.1. Classification (NCBI taxonomy): domain Bacteria; kingdom Pseudomonadati; phylum Bacteroidota; class Sphingobacteriia; order Sphingobacteriales; family Sphingobacteriaceae; genus Mucilaginibacter; species Mucilaginibacter sp. P4_C11. The sequence continues at coordinate 26,729 of NZ_JBFUIA010000013.1, forward strand.
CCGCAAGGTGGTAAATGAGCAAAAAGACCTGGTGGTTTTTAATGACCTCGTGAATGATGTTAAAGCCGATATGCAATATATCATCACCGGCGAAAATGCCTCTTTTGAATGCGCGTTTGATGAAATAGATGCCATGTTTACTGTACGGGGCTTTCTTTACAGTATTTTTTATAATATTATTTCAAACAGTATCAAATATCGCCGGGCAGGTACCGCACCGCTTATTCATATTGAAAGCCATCGGCAAAATGATAAAATAAGGCTTACTTTTAAAGATAATGGCAAAGGCATTGATCTTGACAAGAACGCTGCTAACCTGTTTGGCTTGTACAAACGTTTTGATACAACCATGGAAGGCAAGGGTGTGGGGCTTTTTATGGTTAAAACCCAGGTTGAGGCCTTAGGTGGCAGTATAAATGTAAAAAGTAAACTAACTCAGGGGACCGAGATTATTTTGGAATTTCCGGTTACCAAGCCGGATGTTTGAGGCGCGATAAATATTGAAAGGTAGTTTTGGGCAAACACATGCATAACAGGGAGGCGGGTATAATTTCATCCTTAATGCAACGTTGTATATATTTGCACGTATACACCCCCGGTAAAACTTAAATGGAACCAGCCCGTAACAACTTTCACTTCGAGGACCTGCTGAACAGGCACCATTTAAAAAAAACTGCCCCACGGCTCCGGGTACTGTCCATGATGTCGGCACGCAGCGCAGCCACCTCGCAGCCTGATCTGGAGAGTGTTATGAATGATATTGACCGCGTTACCCTATACCGCATCCTGAATGCTTTTGAAGAAAAAGGCATTATCCACAAGGTGTTTGATTTAAACGGCACAGCCAACTACGCGCTATGCTCATCCAGCTGCAATGAAGGCCATCACCATGACGAGCATCTGCATTTCAATTGCACCCAATGCAAAAACGTATACTGCCTTGATGATTTGCACCTGCCGGCCATAACCCTGCCCCCCGGTTTTGAACCACAGGGCTTTACATTATACGCAACCGGCTTGTGTCCCAAATGCAGTAAAAAGGCGGTAAAAAAATGAGGGGTTTTAAAAAGCTTTTTTCAGTAGTAATCATCGGTTTAGGACTATGCCTGTGCTGTTGTTTTAGCTCCGGTGCCCAGCAAAGGGATACCATTCCGGCTACCTCCGGCTTCCGCTTTAAAACGGTAATTATTGATGCAGGCCATGGCGGTAAAGACCCTGGCGCCCGCGGATCATACTCGGTTGAAAAAAATGTTACCCTGGCCATCGCCAAAAAACTGAAACTTTATATTGATACCGGCATGAAAGGCATCACCAGCCTAATGACCCGTACCGATGATACGTTTATTCCCCTTAATCAACGCTCAAACATAGCCAATCAGGCGCATGGCAACCTGTTTGTTTCTATCCACTGCAACTCGTCGCCCGAAGGGAACGCAGCTTCGGCCCATAAGCGTAAGGGAGTGTTGTTGTTGGTTTATGGTTTCCACAGGCTTAAAGAGCAGGAGGAAGCCGTACGTGAAAACGCCTCCATTTTTCAGGAAAAAGACTATAAGCAAAACTACGAAAGCTATGATGAAACCGACCCATCAAACGCTATTATCCTGAATGCCTATATTCAAAAATACCGCAAGCAAAGTATCCTCTTCGGGGATTTGCTCAATGCCGAATTTACTGATTTTGACGGCCGCCCAAGCGAAGGGGTGAAGGAGCAGGGTGTACTGGTATTGGCCCATAGCGCCATGCCTGCCGTACTTATCGAAACAGGTTTTATTAACAACCCCGAAGAAGAGGATTACCTCAACTCGCCCGGCGGGCAGGATGCTATAGTGAAATCTATTGTGACTGCTATTAACAACTACCGCAAAGCCATTGGCAGCCTGTAATTTTCATATTTAGTGCGCAGATACCTATAATCAGCTATATTCGGCTCTGCAAATCCCTATTCATGATAAAGCTGATGCCTTCGTGCAAATTTCTGTTAACTACTTTAGGCCTGATATTAATTGCCGGTTATTCATCGGCACAAATTAAACAGCAGGGCGTTATACCGCAGCCGGATAAGTTTGAAAGAAATAGTGGGGTATTTACTTTTTCTGCGGCTACCGGTATAACTATTGGGCCGGGAATCAAAACAGGTAACCTTATATTTTTCAATCAATATTTTAAATCTCTTGCCGGCTATCAGCTTAAATTGAAAAGCGAAGGCACTATCATCCTGAAAATCGATTCCTCTAAAGTCGCCGATAATGAAGGTTATGAACTGGTGGTAACATCAAAGCAAATTAATATAACCGGTCATGACGAGGCTGGCGTATTTTATGGCCTGCAATCGCTTATTCAGCTATTACGCTCATCTAACGGAAAAATAACCGCCGGGAACTGCACCATTCAAGATCATCCACGCTTTGCGTACCGGGGCATGCTCCTGGATGTATGCCGCCACTTTTTTGCTGCCGATGATATCAAAAAGTGGATTGATATGCTGGCCCTGTACAAGATAAATACCTTTCACTGGCACCTTACCGACGACCAAGGCTGGCGCATAGAAATAAAAAAATACCCGCTTTTACAAAGCATTTCGGCCTATAGGGATGAAACCATCATAGGCCACAAGCGCGATATCCCTCACCTTTTTGATGGCAAACGGTATGGCGGTTATTACACCCGGCAGGAGGTTAAAGCCATTGTAAAATATGCGACAGACAGGCACATCACCATTATACCGGAAATTGAAATGCCGGGGCACGCGCTGGCGGCATTGGCAGCTTACCCGCAACTGGGTTGCACCGGCGGCCCGTATAAAACGGCTACATATTGGGGTATTTTTGATGACGTATATTGTGCCGGTAACGATGAAACCTTTACCTTTTTGCAAAACGTTCTCGACGAAGTATTGCCACTTTTTCCTTCAAAATATATTCATATAGGTGGCGATGAATGTCCCAAAACTAAATGGAAAACCTGCCCCAAATGCCAGAAACGCATTAAGGATGAGCATTTAAAAGACGAACACGAACTGCAAAGCTATTTCATAGGCCGCATGGAAAAATACCTGAACAGCAAAGGCAGGCAGATTATTGGGTGGGACGAGATCCTGGAAGGCGGCTTAACTCCCGGTGCTACCGTAATGAGTTGGACTGGAGAGGAAGGTGGCATAGCTGCTGCCAAACAACATCACAATGCAATCATGACGCCCGAAAAATATGTTTACCTGGACTATTATCAGTCGTTATACCCAGGCGAACCCATAACAGCCGGCGGCTATACCCCGCTCAGCAAAGTGTATAATTACGAACCTTTAACAAAAGAATTATCTGGCGATGAAGCCCGGTACATCAAAGGTGTGCAAGCCAATGCCTGGAGCGAATACCTGCCCAGCCCCGCCCGGGCCGAGCGGCAACTGTTCCCCAGGATGCTGGCTTTGGCCGAAGTAGCCTGGTCGGCTAAGGAAAATAAGGACTATGATGGCTTTTTGAGGCGGTTACGGTTTGAGCAATCACTGTTCAAAAAACTCAATATTAATGCCGCTAATACTTTTGATGAGATAACAGATAATGTAAGTGAAACTGCAAACCACCAGGTGTCGCTTAGCTTAAGCACTACCTTGCCCGGTGGAAAAATATTTTATACCACCGATGGATCGACGCCGGGCTTAGGTAGTAAAGCGTATATCAATGCCTTGACCATCACCCAATCGGATACTATAAAAGCCGCGGTGTTTGGCAATGGCAAATTAACCGGGCGTGTGTACGTAAAAAGTTTTGCCATTCACAAAGGTATTGGTAAAACCGTAACCCTTGCAAACCAGCCGCAGGTGGCCTATAATCCCGGCAATACCTTTGGTTTGGTGAACGGTATTTTTGGCAGCAAATTATACAATGATGGCCAGTGGTATGGCTTTAACGGCAATAACCTGGATGCCGTGGTCGATCTGGGTTCGGTTCAAAAAATATCACAGTTGGGTATCAATATTTTAAAATACCACTGGCAAAAAATGTGGGAGCCAACACTGCTTACGTTCGAAGTATCGGCAGATGGAAAAAACTATACCGAAGTTTATCGCCAAACCGAGTTTACCGCCAACGGTATCAACACGGTAAAAGCCGATATTAAACCAACGCAGGGCCGCTATGTCAGGGTAATTGGTACCAACAAAGGCATTATCCCACCTGGCGAATATATTGCCGGTGCTAAGGCCTGGTTATTGGTGGATGAGATAATTGTTAACTAATGAGTTATTTGAGAATTTGAAAATTTGAGGATTTGAAAATGATGGGAGTTATTTTCAAATGTATAATCATCCGCACATCTTCCGATCCTCATTTTCAAATTTTCAAATCCTCAAATTTTCAAATCGATCATCCGCACTTTTTTTCATATTTTTATAACCAAACGCCAACATGTGCGTTATGTTGAAATAACAAAGTTTAATCAATTGTTATTTATGTTTACAGCACTGCAAGTATAACTCAATGAGCAAAGTATTTACAATTACCGAAGGTTTGGAGAATATGGGGGCTTTGCGAACGGGCGGACAAGGCTCTGTTTATAAAGGCAGGCGCTATGGCCCTATCATTACAGCGGTAAAATTATTACCCACCCCAATCCATACGGAGAGTACTGACGATAAAAATTTCAGAAATTTTCAGAACGAGGTTGAAAAACTAAAAAAGGTAAACGAAGAGCCCAATCCCAATGTGGTCAAAATCCTCAATTCGGGTATTACCGAAAGCGGTTCGTTTCCTTTTATCGAGATGGAATATATTGATGGCCCCGACCTGGAGGATTTATTGAAGCCACCGCACGAGGCTATTTTTACCATCAAGGAAATCATTAAACTGGCCGATCAGTTGGCAAATGCGCTCTCGCATTGCCACAAGGTATCGGTTAAGCATGGCGATATTAAAAGCAACAATGTAAAGTTCAATATCCATACGGGTAACTATGTGCTGCTTGATTTTGGCCTTTCGGCTATGTCTGACGATCAGCGGCGCACCAGCATCAGGCATGCCGGGGCTATTGAATTTATGGCACCCGAGCAAAACGAAGGACTGATGTATTTTCAGACCGATGTGTACAGCTACGGTATTATCCTGTATGAATTGATTGCCGGCCAGGTACCTTTCCCGCTTAACGATAACGGCGAAACCTCCCGCAACGCGGTTATGCTGTCGCATATGGAAAAGGAAGTTCCTGATGTGATGGAACTACGCAAAAAGAATTTGCCTGCCGGGTGGACCGACGAAAAGAAACAGCATGAAATGCAGGTGCCTGCATGGCTGCTTAAAATTGTTGCCAAATGCCTGGAAAAAGAGCCCGAAAACCGTTATGCCAATGGAATCGAGCTGCAGGAGGTTTTGGTATATAGCAGTATATCGGCGGTAAACAGTACAGATGTTGATGATTCCTGGAATGCTTCGGTATTATTAAAGGAAAATGAGCGGCTGCAAGGGCTGTTACTTTACTACCAGGAGGCCGAAAGCGCCAGGGGCGTGCACGTTGTAAACCCTGGAACTGAAACGCCTGTTGTTGTAGGTAAGCATGCGGTACGTATTTCTAAACCGTTATTTATTAGTTTAATTGTGGTATTGGTTGCCCTAACCGGTTTTTCGTCTGTTATGGCCATTAAGCATCGTAAGGGTATTTATAACACTTTTTTTAAATCAACAACGCCGCCAAGGGATACTTTAAGTCAGGGCAGTACCCAGGCCAAACCAGATAGCCAGGTTAAAAGGGATACACATGAAGAAACACAACCGGTTAACAATGATCCTGCTGCCAGTATTCCGCCCGAGGTGGATTCATTGGCAGATTCGATATTGCGTGGCGTAAAACACAAGTCTAAATCCGACCCGCAGTTTTACCGCGATAGCATAAAAAACGCTGATACATCAAAATTGAGTTTTTAGTTAATGATAATTAACATCTAAAAAAGATTTACCTAATGGAATCCAAATCTACATTTTGGCAAAAAATAGGTCTGCAGGACTGGTTTCTGCCGAATGGGAAGGCCGCCGCGGTGGCTGCTGTAGCAAATAAAACGCTCACTCCCGATGATGTGTACCTGTACATTATCGAAAAATTTAAAGAATCCGTTGCTCAGCTGTCATTTGCCGATAGGGTTGTTTTTTATCACGAATACATCATCAGCTTTAACGAAGAAGACTATCAGGAGTTTATAAACAACCGTTCGGGTTTGTTTGGCATCATTGTACATGAATCGGTAAAAAAATTTTATGAACTACTGCGCGAACACCAGGAAGTAGGCAAAAAGGTTGAACCATCAAGTTCAAAATGGGTGTTCAGGCTGGTATCACATCCTGATTATAAAAAGGGTGACAAGGGCTTTATAGGCAAACTGTTGCCCGGGAGCAATAAAAAAGAAGAAAACCTGCGGGTAACCTTTATACCCCGCCATACCGGCGTTGCTCAAACTTTGGATATAAGCAATGATATTTTAAAAGGCTTTACCTATTACAGCGAGGGATATTACGAACTACCTTACGCAAATGACTTGCATTATAACGAAAAGGACGTGGTAAAACCCGGGCAAACTGTTTTGGCCCGGTTGGATACAATTATGCCCGATAAGCAGTTTGTAGGTCGTAAGGTGGAATTCCTGATGAAGAATGAAGATATTGTAGTATCTGGCAACGAAGAAACGCGCGAAGATGCCGCTGTATTTAAAATTCCGAGCGATTGGGTAAATACCCCGCACCTGCGCATCCGCATGAATAAAGCCGATGGTAAGCTCTACCTGTCATCATTTGGCGAACTGACCATGATTAACGAGCAGGAAATTACCCGGAGCGATGTAAACTCGCCGCAATGGGTGGAATTGCCTTTTAACTCAAAAATATTGCTGAATGGTATTATCGGCATCAACATATTTAAACCCGAAGCGTAATGTCACAAATATTATCAATAGGCTTACTGGCAATATGTGTTTTGTTATTGCTGGCCCATTTTATCGACATAAAAAGATCAAGCCATGGCAAATAATTATTTCGGACTAACCGATACCGGCAGGCAGCGGGACAATAACGAGGATGCCTTTATTGCCCAGAAAGCCAATGATGATAATTTTATTTTGGCCTGTGTAATTGATGGAGTAGGCGGATATGTAGGCGGCGAGGTTGCCGCCGAAATTGCGCGCGAGACCATTATTAAAGATCTATCGTACATCGCCGGCAATGTGAGCGCCTTGTTGGTGAATACTTTTATTGATGCCAACAAACAAATTTACGATAAAAAAATAGCAGATAAGGAACTGCAGAACATGGCCTGCGTACTTACGCTTGCGGTGGTCGACCTGGAGAATAACCAGTTTCATTACGCCCATGTGGGCGATACCCGTTTGTATTTGCTGCGCGATAATTCGCTCATTAAAATCTCAAAAGATCACTCCTTTGTAGGCTTCCTGGAAGATTCGGGCAGGTTGAGCGAAGAAGCCGCTATGGATCACCCTAAGCGCAACGAAATTAATAAAGCCCTGGGTTTTGATCCTAATATTGCTAAAGAAGCCGACTTTGTAGAAACAGGCCATTCGCCTTTCTTACCCGGCGATATGTTATTGGTTTGCAGCGATGGCCTTACCGACCTGGTTGATAAAAACCTGATAAAAAGTATCCTAACAGGGGCCGGCGAATTGGAAGATAAGGCAGCTAAACTGATACAGGCGGCCAATAATAAAGGCGGTAAAGATAACGTGACGGTGGTGTTGGTACATAACAACAAAGCCCCGCGTGTTCAAAATGTAACCCGGCCGGTGGCTTCGGCTAAGGTTGCCGAAGAGATTATTGATCCCAAACATCGCCCTAAATTACCCGATGGACCCGAAACTGTTCCAGTAAAGCAAAAAAGCAATCGCGGTGCGGTAGTTTTACTGGCCATATTGTTACTGGTTGTTTTATGCGGATTTGTGTGGCAGTGCTGGATAAACCAGCAGCTAAAGCACGACGATACAAAACCGGTTGCCGCCAGGCCTGTTACCAGGCCAAAAAGTGCGGGCGAAATAAAGCTACAGGACACGCTGAATAAGTTAAAGGGGAGCACCCTTATACTTTCGGCAACTGACTTTAAGGAACCAATAGTATTAAGCGATTCCATTTATATTGGCAGGGATAGCCTGTACATAAAGGCGAAGGGAAAAATTGTTTTTAAGCCCGATTCGGGTTATAAAGGCGCGGCTTTCATGTTATCGCCAAAAAGCAAATATGTGGTGCTGGATAGTGTGGCATTTGATGGCTTTAAAACCGGAGTTATTACACATAACGATGCCCTGGTATTAAAATATGTGCAGTTTAGTAACTGCGTAACGCCTGTGCAAACTACCTACCTTTTCCCCGATAAACAATATGTATCGGGCAGGTTGTTTGGGGGCATGTTCAAAATAGATTCGTTACCCAAAGCCATCAAGCACTAATGGATAAGGGCACACCCAAAGCTCCCGGCAGACGGTTGGAGCGATTGTTTTTATTACTTACAGGTATTTTGCTGGCTATGCTTTTTGGCCGGCTATATATGGTTTTGCAGCAAAAATTTACGGATGTTGATAAACGCCTGCAGGATGGCACCATCGTAAACCTAAATGCCCCAAACAGGGCCAGAAACGTAGCCGCGTTACTAAAAAAAGGTTACTATTTTGATGACCCGAGGGATGTAGATTATATTCAGTCTGTTATTGCCGTCAAGGCAAGCTCGGCTGGCGCTTTTGATAACGCCGGCGAACTGAATAAACGCAAATACTATGTTAATGCCGATGAGGCTATAGAACAAGGCGGGGAATCATTCAGGCAGCGGGTATTGGATTCGCGCGAATTGCTGGGTTATACCGGGGATGACTCCATCCGGTTTAGCCAGGAAAAAAATCACCCGCCCGAAATTCCCGTCCAAAACGATCTGGGCCTGGGCGATTACAGCATCAGTGGCAAAATCACCCACAAAGAACAACCGGTTGCTGGTGTTTTAGTGAGGCTGAATATGATATTGCCCAGAGACAGTATTTATTCTGACGAGGAAACGGCTGCCAAAAACACAACCACCGAGAATTTGCCGGCTGCAAAAAAGGTGTTTATTGCCAATGCCGATAAAAAACGACAGCTACAGTCGCTTACGGCATTTGCCCGTAGCGATGCCAATGGCAATTACGAGTTTAAAAATTTGCCCACCGATAAGGCATTTGAACTATTACCCTTGCAGCCAGGTTTTGAGTTTGGCCGCTCGCAGGGGGTTGTTGAACTGGATGGCGATAAAAAGGTAAACTTTGTGCAGTCGCCGCACAGCATTAAGCTGCTGTCAACCCGCGATTTCAATATCCTGAAAAAAGAAGGAGCATTTATTATACGTACCATCGACGATTTCAACACCTGGTATTGGATTATTGCTGCCAGCTTTTTTGCCGGGTTTATTATTATCCATATCCTGTTAAGCTACCGTTATCCGCAGGCCGATCAAATTATATTACCCCTGGTAATGGTACTTACGGGAATCTCGTTTCTTACTTTATTAAGCTTGCAGGATCCGTTAAGGGATAGGTTTTTAGCAAAAGACACTCTCATTTACCTGGGCATAGGCGTTGGTATTATCTGCGTTGTACTGTTTATCAACCTGCGCAAGCTTACTGCCGACTCGGGTTTATACCGTTTGCTGGTATTTAAAAATACGCGCAGCGCTGCAAATGGCTGGCCATGGGTTGTTGTGGCTATGGGCATTTTGTTTAGTACAATTTTATTTGGCACCGGGCCCGAGGGTAGCGGCGTTAAGGTAAACCTGTTGGGTTTTCAGCCAAGCGAGATTGTAAAATACCTGGTAATTATTTTCCTGGCGGGATTTTTTGCCGCTAATGAAAAATTTATCAGCCAGTATGCCAGCTGGAGCAAGCGCTTGTCGTTCTTTTCATCGGCACTGATAGCCACTTTGGTAACGCTGCTGCTGTTTTTAGTTTTGGGCGATCTGGGACCTGCCATGGTAATCTGTTTTACTTTTATCATCCTGTTCTCTTTCTCTCGTGGCGACTTTTTTCCAATGGCCGGTTTTGTGGTGCTTTATGTGCTTATTACCTGGTTTTTTGACAATGTTTGGCTAAGCGCGGGCATTACCTTTGGCATATTAGGTTTGTTTGGTTTCTGGAAACCAAGATACTTAAGTGAATCGGCCGTGATGGCACTAATTGTGATCAGTGCTTTTTTAACCATCGACAAAATTCCGGGATTAGATAAAATTATTCCCGGCCCTGTTGAACGTTTGGTTGAGCGTAAAGCCATCTGGCAGGATCCATGGAACAATGAAGTTTATGGCGGCGACCAGGTAGCCAACGGCCTTTGGGCTATGGCCGGTGGCGGTTTAACAGGCGAAGGTGTTGGCCAGGGCTTTGCTAAAACAATCCCCGAAGCCCATACCGATATGATTTTGCCATCAATAGGCGAGGAGTTTGGCTGGGCAGGTATGGCGGCCGTATTTATATTGTTCCTGCTGTTTTTACACCGGTCGATAATTATTGGGCGGCAAACGGGTACGCCCCTGTTGTTTTACTTAAGCGCAGGGATAGGGGTATGTACGTTCGTGCAGTTTTTGCTGATAGCCGGTGGCTCAATTGGTGCTTTGCCCTTGTCGGGCGTATCGTTGCCGTTTGAGAGTTATGGTGGTTCGTCGTTGGTAATCAATTTATTGGCAACCGGTTTTTTGCTGTCGGTATCATTGGTAAAGGGCAGCCAGGTGCAAATGGATTACATTACCAAACAGCAGGATAAAAACCTGGTGCCCGCTTTAGCGGCGGCGTTGGCCGGCGTAATATTGTTAACCGTAAATGTATCGCGCTATAGCGCCGATAATAAAAAATGGGTGGTGAAGCCAGCCCTGGTTGCCGATAAAAGCGGGCTGCGGATGTTTAGTTATAACCCAAGGATTGCCATATTGATGAACAAGCTGCAAGCCGGATCGTTACTGGACAGGAACGGATTGATCCTGGCTACCAGTAAACCCGAACTTATTGAAAAACAGCAAAAGAAACTGGCTGTAGCAGGCGTAAAAGATTATAACCTCGATTCGGCAGTGCACAAGCGGCTGGAACGGTTTTACCCCTTTGAAGAACAAATGTTTTTTTGGACTGGCGATGTAAATACAGGTGTATTTAATGGCAGTACCAACGGCTACTTTGCCGAGTATGAACACGCGGCCGAATTACGTGGTTTTAAAATGCCCGTCAGTAGTTACAATGTAAAGGCATCGCGCTACCAGGAAGACAGGTTTTTGCCCCGTGGCGTAAAGGAAATGACGGTAGCTAAGAAGGATTATAGCGAACTGGCACCATTGCTGTTAGCCGATATTAACGGCCCCGAAGTGGCAGCATTTAAAAATCGTAACCGGGATGTTAAGCTGACGATGGACGCCGACTTGCAAACAAAAATTCAGCAATCTATAGCTACCGATACATCTTTGTATGATAACCGGGTATCCGTAGTGGTTATGGAGGCCAATACTGGCGATGTACTGGTATCGGCGCAGTACCCGCTGCCACCAGTGCACAACTGGGATCAGCTAACGATGTCGCAGGCCGATCAGAATAAATTATCCAACTGGATGACCACTACCGATCTGGGCTTTACTTATGCCTCGCAGCCAGGTTCAACAGCTAAAGTATTAACAGCCATGTCGGCATTTAATAAGCTGGGCATTGACGCATCTAAAGTAACCTACCACGTAAGTATGGAAGAGCGTATCCGTACCAAAGGTATCGAGCCGGACGAAACCGGTATCATTACCATGGAGCGCGCAATAGCCAAGTCAAACAACGTATATTTTATTAAACTGGCCAATCAGCAGCACCTGGAAGAGTATATGGTAAACCTGTATATGAAAACCGGGATGTTTTTGCATGGGGTGGGCGGCTACTATTATAATAAACCCGCCGAAAACGATGCTCAGGAAGAAAAGTGGCGTAACCTGTGGCGTAAAACCGAGTTTAATACCAAACCCCGGTACGATCCTAACAATATTCATAAAACCAGGGCCAAGGGTATTTCGGGTATGGCCTGGGGGCAGGGAGAGTTGATTGCTACTCCCGCATCTGTTGCCCGGCTGGTATCGGGCGTAGCCAATAATGGCGTGTTATTAGCCAATCGGTTTGTATTGAATGTTGGCAAAACAAAAATGCCTGTAAAGGCCGGTATTACCTTGGCCGATAAACCAGATTATGCCGCCTTGCTGAAGCAATATATGATAACGCAAAGCGCGCCAAAGGTGCCTATATTGGGTATAGCAGTTGCCGGTAAAAGCGGTACGCCCGAGCGTATTGTTAAAAATAAAAGCGTAAATGATGGGTGGTATGTATTTTTTGCGCCGGAGGCAAACGGAAAAGGCAATATGGTTGTTTGTATCCGTGTAGAATCGACCAAAGGATCGTCAGATGCGGTGCATTTAGCCGGGAAACACGTAATCCCCTTCCTTTTGGAAAAGGGTTATATGAAGAGTATTGTGCCGGAGAATCCGGAAGAGATTATTCAATAAAGTATAGAGTCTTAAGTTCCAAGTCAAAAAATAAAGACTCAGAACTTAAAACTCAAGACTTAAAACTTTAAAAAATGGCATTTAGTTTTTTTAGTAAAAGCGGCGGAGAAAAGGGACAGGTTGATGTAAAGGGCCTGCGCGAAGCCATACTACGTTTTATAAAAGAGGCCCTGCAAAAGGTTGAAGGCGGCGAAGGCAGACACATCAAAGAGCTACTGCTTTACCTGGCACCCGACCCCGACGACAAACATCTTTATGAAGGTGCGGTTTATGTGCACGAAAAGGAAGTATTCAGGAACGAGATTCAACGGATTGCTGATGACTACGCGATAGAGTTACCCGATGACTGGACCATTGACGTGCTATTTGCAGATAAGCTTCCCGCTGATGTGCCAAAGATTCCCGAGATTGACGCCGCTTTCCAGATGCATACCCGCAGGCAGGTGGCGCATAATGCATCGTCGGCCATTGCTTATATCAGGATACTAAGCGGAGAGGCCGAACAGGAAGAGTATTTGATTAAGGCTACCGACGGCAAGATTAATATTGGCCGGGATAAAAAAGTGATAACCGAGAACGGATCATACAGGCTGAACAAGATCATATTCCCGGCAGATAGTAACGACCCCAGTAACAAATTTATTAGCAGGCAACACGCCCATATTGAGTGGAATAAAGACACGGAATGTTTTATGATTTTTGCCGATGAGGGTGGTGTACCACCGCGTAATAAAACCAAGATCAGCATAGCAGCAGACGATAAGCTGATTAAGCTTAACTCGACGCAGATTGGCCACCCCATGAATGAAGGCGACCAGGTAATATTGGGCGAATCGGTAGTGTTTTTGTTCAGTGTTAAGGCAGAAGGATAACTAAATGATGACCCGAAAGGTATTAGTGCTGCTTTTATTATTGTTTTCGGGAGCCGTTACCCGGGCTCAAACTGCCGAACAGGTTTATGATAGTTACCTTGATTTTAATGTGGCAAAGCTGAATGATGACGCTGCCCAGTCAATTGCCCTTGCCCAAAAGATTTTGCCCGATACAGCCAAACTAACGCCCAAAGTGCGGGTGGCATTTTATAATTCGTTGGCAAAACTTTACGAAGACGATAATCAAAGCATCAATGCTATTAAATATTACAAAATAGTTGTGGCTGCCCAGCCTGATTATTATGTGGCGCACCGTGCTTTAGGCTACTTGTATATCAAAGATATTTCGGGAAAGCCCGTGGTAATGAACTTGAATTATATTGAAAAAGCACGGTTGGCTTTACCCCACCTTGAAAAAGCCCAGGCCTGCGATCCGGACGAAAATACCCTGAAAATTATTAAGGTACTCTATACCAATTTAAATAACGAAGCCGCCCTTGGCACCCTGCCCGCCCGCCTTGCAAAATTGAGCAAGAACTGTATTGATTTGTTGAGTGATCAATAGATTTTTAGTATCAAGTAGTTAGTGTCAAAATTTAGTATCAAGTAGCAAGTATCAAGTAGCAAGATTTTTTTCGTTGCTTGCATTCTCACAAGCAGCTACCAGTAATGTCGAATTAACAATGCAAACCAGCAACTCCAGTCTTGATACTTGATACTAACTACTACTTGATACTATTTTATTTCTGTCTAAAACTATCCCCGATAAAATTTAATGCATCTATAATGCCGGTGCGCCAGTAAGTCCAGTTGTGGGCACCGTCGCGGATACGGAACTCGTGGGGGACTTTCTTGTCCATCAGGGCTACGTGTAACAGGGAATTGCCTTTGCTTAAGGCATCATCATCGCCGCAATCAATCCAGTAACGTAAATCGTTAAGATCATCGGCTGTTTTGCCTTGAATTAAGCCTAAAATGGAATTTGCTTTCCATGTATCATTTAACCGATCGGCGCCTTTAAGGTTGGGGCCGAAAACTTTGGCGTAGGCCTCGGCCCACCGGGCATCGGTAATACCCATAAAATCTTCGTCGTTACGTACGGCTGCGCTTAATGCTGCCGCTGCCGAGAACATTTCGGGATGTTTGATGCTGTAAATTAAGGTGCCGAATCCACCCATAGATAAACCGGCTACGGCGCGGTATTTCTTGGTCCCCTTTATGCGATAATCTTTTTCGATGGTAGGTATAAATTCCTTGAAAAAGAAATCTTCATAATTACGTTTACCATCGTAGGAATTAATGTAAAATGTGGTTTTTGCATCAGGCATTACAATAATCATGGGTGGTATTTTACCTTCGGCGATGGCTTTATCGGCGTAACGGTTAATCTCGCCAAATTGCAGCCAGCCGGTTTGGTCGTCGCCATAGCCATGCAGCAGGTATACTACAGGGTAGGTACGGTTTGATGTTTCATAATCGGCAGGCAGGTAAATGGCGTACTTTACGTTGTAATCCAAAATATCGCTCTTTACGTTTTGTTCCTCTATCACCTTGCCGGCCGGGATACGCTGTGCAAATGCGGCAGATGCAGAAAGGAGAAGGCAGATTAGAATAAGTTTTTTCATAATATTTTAATCAATTTGAAAATTTGAGGATTTGAAAATAAATCTATACGTCTGAAATGTTTCCATTTTCATCTGCACATCTGAAATTTGCATATCTGCACATTTATAATTAATCCGCATCCCACACCCATGGTTCTTCGCCTGCAAAAGCAACGGTTGGCGCTGTCTCGTCAATTTTAAATTTCCAGGTTATGTTTTCGCGTTTGTCGTTTTTAATATCGCTGCAGGTGAAAAAATAATACACCGTGAACATGCATTTGAATGATCCCGTTAAGTCATTGGTGTTAAACTGAGCATCTACAATATCAAATTCCCGCACTTCGGGCGATCCTCCGTTATCATAAAAGTAGGACGCCAGGCCCTGCCGCATATTGGCGTTGTTTTGATCGTCGCCCAAAAAAACGCTCAAAAATTCTGCTATCGGTAGCGTGCCATCCGTAAGTTTTTCCAGGTGGTCTATTGAAATCGGAAGATTAAAATCCTTTGCCATTTATCAACAGTGAAACATTATCTCATCCATCTTATCAATCCATCTGCACATCTGAAATCTGCATATCTGCACATCTATCACTTCTGCCTGAAACCATCGCCTATAAAACTGAGGGCGTTGGTGATGCCTGTGCGCCAGTACGTCCAGTTGTGGGCACCATCGCGCATCCTGAATTCATGAGGTACTTTCTTTTCTGTCAGGGCTATGTGCAGCATGCTGTTGCCTATGGTTAAAAAGTCGTCATCGCCGCAATCAATCCAGTAGCGCACTTTGCTCAATTCGTCTGCCGTTTTATTTTGTACCAGGTTCAACACTGAATTTGCCTGCCAGTCTTTATTCAGCCTGTCTTTACCCTTCAATCCACGGCCAAATAGCTGGCCAAAAACGTGTTCGTAATTGTCATCGGGCTGGTTAACCATCTGGTCGTCTGGGAATACTGCCGCGCTTAATGCCGCCGCCGCCGAAAATAGTTGCGGGTATTTAATAGCGTAAATCAGTGTACCGTAGCCACCCATGGAAAGGCCGGCAACTCCGCGGTATTGTCTTTCTGTTTTTACTCGGTAGGCCTGCTCCACATGTGGTATAAATTCTTTGATAAAAAAATCCTCATACTTTTCCTTGCCATCATAGGAGTTAATATACCAGCTGGTACCGCCATCGGGCATCACAATAATCATTGGCGGTATGGTACCGTCTAAAATGGCCTGGTCGGCAAAACGGTTTACCTCGCCAAATTGTAACCAGCCGGTGTTATCGTCGGAGTATCCGTGTAAAAGGTATACTACAGGGTAGGTGCGGTTTGCCGTTTCATAATCGGCAGGCAGGTAAATGGTGTATTTAACGTTGCGTTTTAAAATTTTGCTTTTAACGGTTTGCTCTTCAATTACTTTGCCTTGCTGGGCAAATGCGCTGCCCGTGCTTACCAGGAAGCAAAGGAACAGGCACGTTTTGAAAATATTTTTCATATATCCTAAATTGGGGTTGGTAGCTGTTAAAAAGTAAGCGATTTGCCTTGCTGCGGGTAAACCAGGTTTAGTTGTAATTTATTTTCAACTTTTAATTCTTCTTTTATTTTGATAATGCTGTTTGCCGGCGGTTTTAAATGTGTGACAACAATATTTAACCCTTTGATGGCATCCGGGCCGGTTAATGCGGCCAGTTTGTCCATTTCGGCCATTAGCCAATGGGGGGTTAGGTGACCAAATAATGTCTTATCAGGTTGCTCGCTTGGGAACGAAACCTCAATCATGATGGCTTTTAGTTGTTTGCTTTTAACCAGGGGGGCAATAGCTTCCCAAAGCTTTTGCAGGTTGGTGCTTTTTTCAATAGCATCGGGCCCCGTATCGCCTAAATATAAAATATAAGCATCATAGCTGTGTACCAAAAAGGCGGTGCTGGTGAGGTTTGAATGGCTTAGCGGGAATGCCTGTACTTTCAGTGCGGTGTTTTCTATAGCCACCTCGTTGCCCGGCTCAAGTGGTTTGTAATGGAACTTTTTTAAAGCGGGACTTTCTCCATCGTCGGCAAAGTTGGCCCAGCTTGCCCAGGTAAAGTAGTGGGTTTTGAGTGTTTGGAGTGTGCATTGCAGGCCATAAATGTTTTTAGTGCTGTCCTCGGGCGAGTTAATCACCAGGCCCGCCAGATGATCAAGATGGGCATGCGAAATGAAATATCCTTTGATGTATTGCCTTAATACTTTTTCGGGCGAAACAGGGAAAGCCTTGTTTTCGATGGCTTTTTTTATGCCATAGTGCAGCGTGCCGGCATCTAAACATATGTAATTATTACTGCCGCTTGCTGCCAGCATGTATGCTGATAGGTTACTTTCATCAATGCCCCCCAGCACGCCCAAAGGCACCAGCCTGAATGACGGTGCAGGTTTAACCTGTGCATTTGTCCCAAAAGGTATCAGCGCACATACAATAACACTTAAAGCAAGGTATTTACGGATCATTAAAGGTAGATTTTCAATTGCAGTACAGCACAATTGTTATGCCGCTAAATTAATGATATACCTATCAATTAAACAAAAATAAAAGCTGTTTTAAAAGCAATGGCTCTCAAAATCTCAGCTTTGTAGTATTCAATGTCTGAACTGATATTATTCAACTTTCAGCTTTTCGGCAGCTTTTTTATTTAACTCATAGTCGCCTCCTAACAGGTAACCCCAGGGTTTAAGGCTTTCAATGCGGTCAAATATAATTTTGAAAATAGCAATAACCGGTATAGAAAGGAACATGCCCGAAAGCCCCCAGATCATCTCGCCAAGGATAATGCCGATGAACGAGATCAGGGCGTTAAGCCTCACCTTTGAACCCACAATAGTTGGCAGCAAAAAGTTGGCATCTACGGCGTGTATTATAATTACGCTAACAGCTACCGTTACGGTTTTACCAATATTACCGGTAGCAAAAGTGATAATGGTGCTTAATAACAACGCCGTGAAAATGCCGATATAAGGGATGATGTTAAATAAACCTACAATGATGCCCAGCAATGCCGCGTATTTTATGCCGATTAATAAAAAAACGGTAATGGCAACACTGGCTACAATAAACATTTCAAGCAATAAGCCCAGTATATACTGCCTCATGATAGATTGAATGTTTTCTACAATATCCATCACCACGGCCGAGTTCTCGTCCCTGAATACCCAAATGATAAAACGAAGAAGGAGCCGCCTGTAAAGCAAAATAAAAAAAGTGAAGATCATGATAAACACATAAAATATCATGAGCGACGAGATTGCGCCGAAAGCTGTGCTTACCACATCCGTTCCAGATTCCATTATTTTTTTGGAAGCATCATCTACATATTTTAATTGTTTGGCCGCGTTAATATGGAATGCCGATTGTACCCAATTCTGCAAATCGTGAATGGATTGCGAAACCTGGCTTTTAAGCATCGGCCAATCGTTGGCAAGGTTTGATATTTGGGAGCCCACCAGATACAGTATGCCGCCAACCAGGGCCACCAACAAGAGGATAGATGCCAATGATGACATGCTGCGCGGCAGGCGCAGCTTTTTTTCAAGGAAATTGGAAACCGGCAGCAACAGGATGGCAAATATAAACCCGAAAATTAATGGGTCGAGGATATCTTTGCCGATAATGATAAGGTAGCCAAGGGCCAAAAAACCCAGCAGGGTGAGCGCGAGTCGTTCATAAAAAGGGGCTATAATTTTTTTTGCCGGCATAGAGTAGATGATTATCTGGTGCTGTTCAGATACCTTAACACAAAACGGTACCCGAGGTTTGAAGATACAAAATTATTAAGCAAAAGACCATCTTTTCTTCGGCAACGGCTTGTTGAAAATATATATCCACCGGTAAAAGATGAAAGTTACTTTAATGATTGCCACCCTTTGGCTTAATCGTTTTACTCGTCCTCGGCAAACGTAAGCACGTAATTGTTATTGTCTTTAATCGAAAACTCGGTGGCCCCGTAAAAAGTTGTTTCTAAGCCTTTCAAAACAGGTACCAGTTCTTTTACCGACTCAAAAAATGCCCGGATGTTTTTAAGTTTGATATATAACAGCATCGAAGCTCCATCCTGGCGGCTGATATCGGGAAGCTCTTCGCCCAGGCTGGCCATGGTTTGAAACATCATGGTTACGTTCCCTTTGGCCATCATGGCCCAAATAAGGTCATTGCCGGCTTCGGGTACGGTTACTACCAGTTCAAAACCCAGCAGGTGATAAAATTTTATAGTTTCGTTAATGTCCTTAACAAAAATATTGGGCGACAAGCTTTCCATTGTTTTTTAATTAAGCGGTAAAAATTGAAATAAATACTCGGGATAAAATTATAGATTTATATTGAAAATGCTAAATAATTTAGTAAAATTGTCAAAAATAAATGAAATCAACAATTCACTAATTCATTAACTCAATAATTATAAAGTGGGAAAACTTGTAGAAGAATTTGACAGCTATCGCACCAGGATGAATGATAGGATAATGGAAACTGCCAACACTAATATCAAACGCTTCTTCGCGCTGGATACCACCAGCTATGCCGGTGGCGCGCTTGATGTAAAAACCAAAGAAATGCTTGGCCTGGTTGCCAGTATGGTATTGCGCTGCGACGATTGCATTAAATACCACCTTGGCAAATGCCACGAGGTCGGCGTTAACAACGACGAAATGAACGAGATATTTATGATAGCCAATTTGGTAGGCGGATCTATCGTTATACCTCATTACCGACGTGCGGTAGAGTATTGGGATGAACTAAACCAAGCTTAGCAAGTTTCGGGTTGGATAAGAAAATAAATGGAGTGATTTTTAAACATGCATCGTTGCGGGTTGTAAAATCTGAGACGCTTACAGGTAAAATGACATAGGCAAACTATGTCATTAAGAGGAACGAAACAATCGCAAACTATACAAATCCGCTTTATAGCGTTGCGATTTCGACGCGCTGACATACTTCTTAGCACTGGTAGGAAAATCAAAGCCGGAACTGTATAGGTAATCATGATTATCGGTAATGTGTTGGTTTTTAACGCAATAAAAATGAATGGCAAGCGTATAATATTAGTAAAAACCTAATCTTATGTATCAATCAAAATCCCGCCGCAAGTTATTTTATGTTGATATGTTTCCGATGTTCAACCTGTTATTGATTGTATTGATGTTTCTATTATTTTATGGCAGGCCTTTGCCCCGAAGTCCTATTGATATTAATTTGCCGGTTGGTCATTCATTTAATACCGGGGATCCTGACGCGGATTTTGGAACCATATTAGTGGGAGAAAATAAGGTAATGTTTGGACTCGAATATGCCGATGTTCGCGAAGACGCGTTAAAACAAATGGCCGCGATATACAACGTGCCATTTTCGCCTGGCGACATTGCTAAGTTTGGCAAAACTGATTTTATTGGTACCCCCTTAACCTCGTTAAAAAAATATATTACCAACTATTACAATTTTATCAACTATCGCGCACAGGCAGGTTTATTGCCCGATTTAGCATGTGACGACGAATTATTCAATTGGATAAGATGCGCAAGAAAGGCAACAGTGAAACAACACAATGCCCAAATGCGCATCGCTATCGCGGCTGACGGCGAAACGCCTTACCCGGTTATTAAGAAAATTATAAGCGTATTGCACAAGCAACACGTAAATAAATTCACCATAGTATATTCTTTTATATGGCAAAAATGAACGAAAACCCCCAGGAAATAATTCGCTGCTCATGGGCGGGAACCGACCCTTTATACAACAAGTACCACGACGAAGAGTGGGGCAAAGAAGTACACGACGACAAAACGCTTTTCGAGTTTCTGATCCTCGAATCTGCCCAGGCTGGTTTAAGCTGGATAACTATCTTGCGCAGGAGGGACGGCTACCGCAAAGCTTTTGCCGATTTTGACGTGCACAAAGTAGCTGCCTTTACCGATGATGATGTAGAGCGCCTGATGCAGGATGCCGGTATTATTCGTAACCGGTTAAAAATCCTGGCGGCTATAAGCAATGCTAAACTGTTCATTGGGTTACAACAGGAATTTGGCTCGTTTGATAAATACCTGTACAGCTTTATGCCCGGTGGAAAACCCATTATCAACCATCACCATAAAATTCCCGCCAGTACACCCGAATCGGATGCTATCAGCAAGGATATGAAAAAGCGGGGCTTCAAATTCTTTGGCACCACCATTTGTTACGCCCATATGCAGGCAACGGGTATGGTGAATGACCATATTCCGGAGTGCAGTTTTAAGTAGTTTTTTGATTTCACCGATAGAAAATGATTTCACCGATTTTAGAAGCCAACACTGTGATTAAACCACATTAATTGTATTTTTGAAAAGCAACTAATCAATTTTAATCATCAATACATAGCTGCTGATAATCAATGGATCATCTTAATCGGTGCAATCATTAAAAATCAGTGTAATCACATATAATGAAAAAACTATTTCTTTTGGATGGCATGGCCCTTATTTACCGGGCACACTTTGCTTTGAGTAAAAGCCCTCGGTTTACCTCGGGTGGGATGAATACATCGGCGGTAATGGGCTTTACCAATACCCTGCTGGATGTTTTGAAAAAAGAAAAGCCAACCCACATGGCTGTTGTTTTTGATACCGAAGCGCCAACCGAACGCCATACCGATTACGAACATTACAAGGCCCACCGCGAGGCTATGCCCGAAGATTTATCAAAGGCATTACCCTATGTAGTGAAGCTGATACTGGGTTTCAACATCCCGGTAATAACATCAGATGGTTACGAGGCCGATGATATTATAGGCACCCTGGCCAAAAAGGCCGAGCAAAAAGGTTACCAGGTTTATTGTATGACCCCTGATAAGGATTTTGCGCAGCTGGTATCTGATAATATCCGCATTTACAAACCGGCCCGTATGGGGAATGAGATGGAAATTTTGGGCGTAAAGGAAGTGCTGGAGAAATGGGAAATAGAACGCGTTGAACAGGTTATAGATATTTTAGGCCTTTGGGGCGATGCAGTAGATAATATTCCCGGCATTCCGGGTATAGGCGAGAAAACGGCCAAATCGCTCATTAAACAATACGGCTCGATGGAAAATATTATTGCCCATAGCCATGAGCTAAAAGGTAAACAACGCGAGAATGTTGAGCAATTTGCCGAGCAGGGTTTACTGTCAAAAAAACTGGCGACTATATTGTTAAATGTGCCGGTTGAACTGGACGAGGAGGGCCTGGAGATATGCGCACCAAGCAAAGAACTGTTAGAACCCCTTTTTGCCGAACTGGAATTCCGCACGCTGGGCAGGCGTGTGTTTGGCGATGATTTCACCATCACCGAGTTTAAATCTGCCGGTACTCAAACCGACCTGTTTGGCGAGCCTGTTGCCACGGCCCGCACCACCATGACGGTTGATGTGGAGGACATCCGCGAAGACTTTGTAACAGCATCTAAAAATATAGATAACGTACCGCACGAGTACCACCTGGCCGATACGGCTGAAAAACGCGCTGAGCTGATAGCCATCCTTGAAAAACAGGAAAGTTTTTGCTTTGACACCGAAACTACCGGAACTGATGCTAATTATTGCGAATTGGTTGGCCTGTCTTTTTCGATAAAAGCAGGCGAGGCCTGGTATGTGCCGGTGCCCGAAGATCAGGAAGCGGTTAAAGCTATAGTCAAGGAGTTTAAACAGGTGCTTGAAAATGAAAGCATCGGCAAAACAGGGCAAAACATTAAGTTTGATATCCTGATACTGAAATGGTACGATGTGCAGGTTAAGGGTAAGCTGTTTGATACCATGATGGCGCATTATATTATAGATCCGGATACCCGCCACGGCATGGATGTATTGTCCGAAAACTACCTGGGTTATAAGCCGGTTTCCATCACTTCACTTATTGGCCCCAAGGGTAAAAACCAGGGCAGCATGCGCGATGTGGAGATAGAAAAAATAAAAGAATATGCCGCTGAGGATGCCGACATTACCCTGCAATTAAAATCCGTTTTCGAACCGAAATTGAAAGAGGTGGAAAGCGAAAAGCTTATTCACGAGATAGAGCATCCATTGATTTACGTACTGGCCGACATTGAATTTGAAGGGGTAAAAATAGACCATTTTACGTTGGGCGAGTTCAGCAAAGAATTGGAGACCGACATTAGTAAACTGGAAAAAACTGTTTATGAAAAAGCGGGGGTAAGGTTTAATATCGCATCGCCAAAACAGTTGGGCGAAGTATTGTTTGAAAAACTGATGCTTGACCCTAAAGCCAAGAAAACCAAAACCGGCCAATACCAAACCGGCGAAGATGTATTGCTATCATTAGCCGCCAAAAGCGATATTGTAAGGGATATATTAGATTTTAGGCAGCTGCAAAAGCTAAAATCAACTTATGTTGACGCATTGCCAACTATGGTAAATCCTAAAACGGGCAGGGTGCATACCTCATACAACCAGGCGGTAGCCGCTACCGGCAGGTTAAGCAGCGTTAACCCCAACCTGCAAAATATCCCTATCCGTACCGAGCGCGGCCGGGAGGTGCGTAAGGCTTTTATACCCAGAAATGCAGGCCACAGCATTGTATCTGCCGATTATTCGCAGATAGAATTGCGCATCATAGCCGAGATTAGCAAAGACCCAAACATGACGCAAGCATTTGTTGATAACCTCGATATTCATACCGCCACCGCGGCCAATGTTTATGGTATTGCTTTAGATGAAGTAACAGGCGAGCAGCGCCGCAACGCAAAAGCGGTTAACTTTGGTATTATTTACGGGCAATCGGCCTTTGGTTTATCACAAAGTTTAGGCATCCCGCGTAAAGAGGCTGCGGATATTATTGAGCAGTACTTTGCCCAGTTTCCTGGAATAAAGCAATACATGAGCGATACGATGAACTTTGCCCGCGAAAACGGCTATGTATGCACGTTAATGGGCCGCCGCCGCTACCTGCGCGATATCAATTCGGCCAATGCTACAGTACGTGGTTTTGCTGAGCGAAATGCCATCAATGCACCAATCCAGGGATCGGCTGCAGATATGATCAAGATAGCCATGATCAACATTCACCGCGAATTTATAACCCAAAAGCTGGACGCCCGCATGACCATGCAGGTGCATGATGAGTTGGTGTTTGATGTGCCTCATGACGAAATTGAAATTGTAAAACCCATCATTATGCACAATATGAAAACCGCCATTAAAACAACAGTACCTATTATGGTAGAGATTGGTACAGGGTTGAATTGGTTGGAGGCGCATTGATAATGGTCAATAGTTGATTGAGTTAGATTGGGTTGATTAAGTTAGAAATTCTATCGGGCATAATTATCAATATGCCACTTAAAATAAAAACGTGCTGCTGTCGTGAACAGACAGTGGCACGTTTTTTCTAAAATCAATTGAAAAATAGGAGTGAATCTTTTTACAACACAATTAATTATATTTGTGTTATCGCTTTAAGATTACCGGCATTATGGACGAAAAACATAAATATCAAAACTTTATAACGGAGATCCCATCTACCGCTGTTGATATTTATCGGATGTTGCCCGAAGGTACCCGCTGTGAAGTTATTTTCAATGAATTAAGTATGTCGCCATCGCCATCCCGTGAGCATCAAAAATTATTAATAAAGTTAACTTCCCTTTTATTCGAATATTTAACCAATAGCCCAATAGCCGAATTATTTACTGCTCCTTTTGATGTTTACTTCGAAAAACAACAATCCGTAGTACAACCAGATTTGTTTGTTGTGTTAAATGACCAAATGGATATTGTTGAAAAAAATGGTGTTCATGGTGTGCCGCGATTAATTATTGAGATTGTTTCGACAAACAGGGCTTACGATACTCAAAAAAAACGTTCGCTTTATGAATCGGCAGGTGTTAAAGAGTACTTTATCATCGATCCTGAAAATAATAAAGTCATTTTACTTACTCTTGGTGCTACTGGGTTATATGAGCAAACATACGAGGAGACGGGTGTTTTAAAATCGGCGATTCTATCCTGCCGGATATCTTTCTGATGTTCTGATGGCGTTGTATCAACGATGGTTTCTTTGGCTTTGGCAAATCCCACATATTATCTATCGGCATATGTCCTATAAATCCGGTGTCCTGTCAATAAAAATCCGTTTTAAGTAAATAATCCCACCTTAGTGTACTCAATACTCAACGTTGATTAAGTTTAATTAGCTGTTTTTGCTATCATTTTTATAACTATACCGTCAAAACTTTAATAACATTTTTACAATCTTCTCTGTAAATTTCAAAAACTATATTAATGATTATAGGTTTCTCTTTTGGTAATCTTTCCTTAAATTGAGCCAATAAAACCTGAATGAAAATATTCCATTTGAGTGCCGAATGTTACCCTGTTGCCAAAGTTGGCGGCCTTGCAGATGTTGTTGGCGCACTGCCCAAATATCAAAACCTGGCAGGCTTGCAGGCAGCGGTTGTAATGCCCTACTATGATCGCAAGTTTACGCAGGAAAACGAATTTGATGTTGTTTTTACTGCCGTAACTTTACTAAACACCCGCCGCCTTTATTTTGAAATTTTAAAAGAAAAAACCGATAAGCTGGGTTTCGAGTTGTTTTTAGTCCGCATACCCGGATTGCTTGACAGGGAAAATGTATACAGCTATCCCGACGAACGGGAGCAGTTTATTGCTTTTCAGTTGGCTTTTTTAGATTGGATCAGCTACTCGCAGCAAACACCGGATATTATCCATTGCCATGATCATCACTCCGGCCTGGTACCCTTCCTGCTTTACCATTCCAAATTGTATAAACGGCTGGCCAATGTGCCTACGGTATTTACCATACATAACGGCCAGTATCATGGCGCTTTTGGCTGGGAGCATTTTCAGTATCTGCCCGAAATTGATCCGGCCTCAACAGGCCTGCTTGATTGGGCTGGTGGCATAAACCCGTTGGCGTCCGCGGTAAAATGTAGCTGGCTGTATACCACAGTATCGCCAACTTACCTGCGCGAGCTTACCATTAATTCAAACGGCTTGGAATATCTTTTTTATATCGAAAGAGCCAAAGGCTACGGTATAATTAACGGTATTGACACGGAAGTTTGGAATCCCTTGAAAGATCCGATGATCCCGAGCCATTTTAATACTAAAACGCTCGCGAAGGGAAAACAATTAAACAAAGAAACTCTTTGTACCCGTTTTGGGTTGGATGCATCGAAGCCCCTGTTTACCTTCATCGGCCGGCTGGTGATAGAAAAAGGTGCCGACCTGTTGCCCGAAGCTATTGACCGTACACTTGAACAATATGGCGATGAGATTAACTTTTTTATCCTTGGCTCGGGTGATAAAGATATGGAACTTGCCTTGCTTGAACTTAAGGCTAAATATCCCGGCAGGTGCAATGTATTTATCGGTTACGACGAAGGGCTGGCACACGTGGTGTATGCGGGTGCCGATTTCCTGATGATGCCATCGCGTGTTGAACCATGCGGGCTTAACCAGCTTTATTCCCTACGGTACGGCACCATGCCGTTGGTACGCAGTACAGGCGGCTTAATCGACTCGGTAATTGATTTTGGCGACGAAGGCGGCTAYGGCATCCGGTTTAACCAGGTTTCGGTAGATGATATTTGCCACGCCATAAGCCGCGCTGCCGCACTTTACCAAAACCAGCCACAACTACAAATACTCCGCAAGCGCATGATGGCCCTCGATTTTTCGTGGGACAGATCGGCCAAAGAATATATAAACCTTTATGAAAGTTTAAACCCTCTGATATGACATCTAAAGTAATTTCAATTGTGCTTGGCGGTGGCCAGGGCAGTCGTTTATCGCCCCTAACTGCAACACGTTCAAAACCGGCTGTGCCAATTGCCGGTAAGTACCGTTTGGTTGATATTCCCATTTCCAATTGCCTGCACTCGGGTATTACACGTATTTATGTGTTAACGCAGTTTAACTCGGCTTCGCTAAACAAACACATCAAAAACACGTATCACTTTAGCAGCTTCAGCGATGCTTTTGTTGATATTTTGGCGGCAGAGCAAACCCCATCAAGCGTATCATGGTTTCAAGGTACGGCCGATGCGGTAAGACAAAGTTTACACCACCTGGCTGTACATGAGTTTGAGTACGTACTGATCCTATCGGGCGACCAACTGTACCAGATGGATTTTGATGATATGATAACCAAGCACATTGAAGCCGGTGCCGAAATTTCTATCGCTACCATTCCTGTTGACGCGGCTGATGTTCCGGGATTTGGTATTTTGAAAGCGGATGATGACAGCATGGTTACAGCATTTATCGAAAAACCAAAATCGGACTTTGAAAGTTGGGCGTCTGACGTAAGCGACGAGATGAAAGCCGAAGGCAGGGTTTACCTGGCATCAATGGGTATTTACATTTTTAACCGTAAACTGCTTTATGAATTGCTGGAAGGTAATGACCGTACCGATTTTGGTAAAGAGATTATCCCGCAATCTATAGTTAATCATAAGGTTTTGAGTTACCAGTATGAGGGCTACTGGACAGATATTGGTACCATCCCATCGTTCTTTGATGCTAACCTGGGCCTTACCGACGAGATACCTAAGTTTAACCTTTTTGGCGAAAATCATATTTATACCCGTGCGCGCATGCTGCCCCCGTCAAAAGTATCCGGTACTACATTAAATAAATCGATTATTGCCGATGGCTGTATCATCAGCGCTAAAACTATCACCCGCTCTATCATTGGTATCCGTACCCGAATAGGAGTTGAGACCGAAATTGAGAACTGCTATGTAATGGGTAGCGATAATTACCAAACGCTGGAGCAAATTGCCGAACTGAAATTAAGCGATTCGCCGATTATGGGTATAGGCGACAGGGTGAAGATAAAAAACGCCATTATTGATAAAAATACATACATAGGCGATGACGTAAGCATTAACTGTGGTGGCCTGTTGCCCGATGGCGATTACGGCACCCATACGGTGCAAGATGGTATTGTAGTTGTTAAAAAGCGTGCCATTATTCCTAACGGTACAATTATTTAATTAAACGAAATAAAAACAATCTATAGTTAATTTGTTATTGATAGTATAAAAACTATAAAACATAAAACTATGAAAAAGGCACTTTGTATGATTGCTTTAGCAGCAATCTCTTTCGGAAGCGTTTTTGCTTATGGGGCACCGGTAAAATCATCAAATGGTACCATGCAAACTGATACCACCAAAGTGAAGGTGAAAAAGAAGAACGGAAAAACGAAGATTAAGAAAAAAATGAAGGATACTACAGCAAAAATGTAATAGCAGCCTTTAATAAGAAAAGCCTCCTGAGTACTTCGGGAGGCTTTTTTATTTTCAATTTTTATATCATTACAAGTGGTAAAATCCGGGGATTCTTGTAAATGAAAAAGACATCGTAAAAGAAGTTGTCGCCTTTACAAGGGTGATAAGGAGACTGGACATGTCAATGGGTAATGCAGCAACTTCCTATAACTGCTTGCAAACAGGGCTTGTAAATAGCGAAGATAAAGCTGCAACGGAGATTTTTGCAGTATGTATGGCAGGGCTTTTTTCAAAATTCATTATTCGATATTATACTTCGTTCTTATTACATTTACAATGTATGAGTAATACCTTTAACCGACCCATCCGCGTTCTTGTTGCCAAAGTAGGGCTCGACGGGCATGACCGTGGCGCACGCATTATTGCCACATCGCTGCGCGATGCAGGTATGGAAGTAATTTACACCGGTTTGCGCCAAACGCCCGAAATGGTGGTAAATACTGCCCTTCAGGAGGATGTGGATGCCATTGGTATTTCCATACTATCCGGTGCGCACATGACGGTTTTTCCTAAGATATTGAAATTGATAAAAGAAAAACAGATGGACGATGTACTGGTAACCGGAGGAGGCATTATCCCTAATGATGATATGATTACGCTGAAAGAGCAGGGAGTGGGCGAACTTTTCCCTCCAGGCACCAATACCCAGGACATTGTAAAATATATTACCGATTGGGTGCACCAGCACCGCAATTTTTAAATAAGCTACAGCAATGGAATTTGAAAACATATTAACAGAAACGAAAGATAGCATACAGTATATTACTATAAATCGTGAAAGCAAGCTTAACGCCCTCAACAAGGCTACGCTGGCCGAATTACATACTGCCTTTTTTAATGCTTTTAATAATCCGTTGGTAAGCGGCATCATCATAACAGGGGCAGGTATCAAGGCCTTTGTTGCGGGCGCCGACATCAGCGAATTTGTCAACCTTGATGCCGAAAGTGGTACAGCCATTGCCCGCAATAATCAAATTGACGTTTTCGACCTGATTGCTAACGGCAACAAACCTGTTATAGCTGCAATAAATGGTTTCGCCTTAGGCGGCGGGTTGGAACTGGCCCTGGCCTGCCACATTCGCATAGCTGCCGAAACTGCCAAAATGGGTTTGCCCGAAGTAACGCTTGGCCTGATACCTGGCTACGGTGGTACCCAGCGCCTTACCCAATTAGTAGGAAAAGGCAAGGCGCTGGAGATGATATTAACCGCCGATATGATTACTGCTGCCGATGCACTCAATTATGGCCTGATTACCCATGTAGTTGGTCAGGAAGCATTATTAGATAAAGCCCGGGAATTGATGTTGAAAATTATATCAAGGGCTCCGCTGGCCCTTTCTGCCGCCATCCGCTCGGTAAATGCCGGATTAACTGATGGGGTAAATGGCTATGAAACAGAGATAGGTGAATTTGGAAAATGCTTTGGTACCGAGGATTTTAAAGAGGGGGTAGCTGCGTTTTTACAGAAACGTAAGGCAGTATTTAAGGGAAGGTAATTATCCAGGCTGATCAAGCTAAAAAAGCTACATTTGAAAAATGAACCTGAATAAAGCCGATTTACAAAAAGAAATAACTTATAAAACATCACGCAGCGGGGGTAAGGGAGGCCAAAACGTAAACAAAGTATCAAGCAAGGTTGAACTTTTGTTTGATGTTGCCGCTTCGGCGTTATTTACTGATGATGAGAAAACATTGCTCGCTGATAAATTGCAAAACCGCTTAAATAAAGACGGGCTGGTGCAGGTAATTTGCGATGAAGAGCGCAGCCAATACCTTAACAAAGAAAAAGCCGTTGAAAGGCTGATTGCCCTTTTTAACCGCGCATTACACGTGCAAAAGGCACGCAAATCAACCAAAGTAAGCAAAGCCGCCAAAGCCGCCCGGTTAGATAACAAAAAGAAACAATCGGCAAAAAAGGAAAACAGGAGGGATGTGCGTGATGAATAATTAATGTGCAGATATGCAAATTTCAGATGTGCAGATGTTTTTTTGATTTGAAAATGCCGAAAACATGCATCATTAATAGGTTTTCGTCATCCCCACATCTATTTTCTTCATCTGCATATCTGCACATTTGAAATCTGCACATCTACTACTTAAACCGATAAACCCCGGTTATAGCCGCCCATTGGTGCGAATATACCATCGTCTCTACTTCGCGGGTGTGGAAAATAGCGGCGACATCAAAAGTAAAACGGGTAAAGCTAAAGCCCACGCCAAACTGCTGGCTAAAAACAAAGGTTTTTTTGGTGCTGGTAATTTCCAGGCTATTGGGGTCGTGGCTGCTAAAAAGGCCGCCTTGTATGGTGGCATCGTACACTACGGCGTTTATTTGCGGTTTGTAGTAAAAAAACAACTCTTGCTTATGCAGCAAATTGCTTTGGGGTGTTAACGATGCCGTGCTTTGCGTACTTATTGAACTGAATAGCTGGTTAAAATTGCCTAAGCGAAAAAGCGGTCCTACTCCGGCTCCTGTAAAGCCGGTACCCAAATTGGCATAACTGGCCAGGCTCACATCTGCCCATGATGCACGGGCAAGCAGTTTGTTATATTCGGCAGATAAGTTAAGCTCAACATCGTTCCTGATCTGGTATTGCCAGCCATTCAGTGTATAAAAGCCAAAGGTGTTATGAATAAGTTTTTGAATAGGCTCGCCGCCGGCTGCAGGGCCAACCAGGCCTATTTGGGCACCAAGTTTAAGGGTGCTTTCGTTTTTATATAGCAGGTTTAAGGTACCGCCTATATAGGTGTATGCGGCAAAAGGCCGGTCAACGTTGCCGGGATCACCCTCAACGTTACCTGATTGTGCATTAAACATTTTTTGACCTAATTCGATGCCTAAAATTTTGTTTTGAAGTTTCCCCGTGTCTGCCACTTTTAAAGCCTTGCGGTAGTAAAAGAAAATACCATTGGTGTAATACTTGTCAGACCCCTGACCCAGGTACGAATCGTTATCGGTTTGGATGCCAAACTCCTGGCCATGTTGCTGGGCAAACAATGCGGTACAGCCCAACAGGCATACCAGCGTAAAGAAAAGCTTATTTAGCATTTAGTATAAATATATAGGCTACCAATATAGAAATTTTGAACGATTTATGTGACAAAGCGTCTTATAAGTCAAAAGTCAAAATTAAAAAGTCAAAAATATTTGGTTGGGAGAATGCTCGCCAGGGAGGAGGAGGTAAATCCGGCTGGAATTAGACGGTGTGTTGATATGGACTTAATTTATTTTACAAATAAGAAAATAAAACTTATCTGAGTAAAAGTTGTTGCCTATAAAAACATAAATAAATCACTACTATGAAAAAGTTAAGTTTAATAGCGATGGTGGCAATTGCTGCCTTATCGTTCCAATCATGCGGCGGTGCCAAAGACAGTAAAGATGCTGCCGACAGTACCAATGCCGTTAAAGACACGTCAACAATGGCGGTTAAAGATACTGCCGGCGTAACCGGTGCAAAAGGCATTGCTGTCGACAAAGATGATGCAAAATTTGCTGTCGACGCTGCCAACGGTGGTATGGCCGAAGTTGCAGTAGCTAAAGTTGCCGAAACCAAAGCCTTAAATCAAAAAGTTAAAGACTTTGCTGCGATGATGGTGGCCGACCATGGCAAAGCAAACGACGAGTTGATGGCTATTGCCAAAACCAAAAACATTACATTGCCTGCTGCACCAAGCGAAGACAAGCAAAAGGAACTGGAAGATCTTTCAAAAAAATCGGCCAGCGATTTCGACAAAGCTTACGTAGATGCCATGGTTGACGGGCACAAAAAAACAATATCGATGTTTGAAGATGCTGCCAAAAACTGCAAAGATGCAGATTTGAAAGCTTTTGCCGCAAAAACTTTACCTACTATTAAAGGCCACCTTGCCGAAATAGAGGCGATAAAAAAGGGCATGAAATAATTAATGCTGATTTTATAGCAATGGAAGGGAGGTAATTTTACCTCCTTTTCTGTTTTTATACCTATTTTAGGGCTTAACAACAGATTTGCCCTCCCTATGAAAAAAGTTTACCTGTTCTTTTTTGCCTTATTGGTTTTTGTTTTGAACGTTAAAGCCCAACAAACTGATGAAGTTACCGCCAAAACAAAAGGTTTTATCAAATACAAAGGCTATTTCAACTTTTATTGGGACGAGAAAACCGGGAAGATCTTTTTAGAGATCGATAAATTCGACCAGGAATTTTTATACGTAAACTCGATGCCTGCGGGTGTTGGTTCAAACGACCTGGGATTGGACAGGGGGCAAATTGGCGGCAGCCGCATCGTAAAATTCATCAGGAGTGGCCCTAAAGTATTGCTGATTCAACCCAATTATAGCTACCGGGCTATCAGCAATAATGCCGATGAGCGTAAATCGGTAGAAGAAGCGTTTGCACAATCGGCTATTTGGGGCACTACGGTTGTGGCCCAGGATGGCAATAAGGTTTTGGTTGATTTTACGCCCTTTTTGCTGCGCGACAGCCATAAAATTGCCGATAGATTGAATGATGCTAACCAAGGCAGTTTTGGTTTTGATGATAGCCGGTCGGCTGTGTATTTACCCAATACAAAAAGCTTTCCTGATAATTCGGAATTTGAGGCCACTATTACCCTGGCCGGAAAAGGCAAGGGATACGAGATTAGCTCGGTAACGCCCGATCCTAATGCTGTTACAGTAAGGATGCACCAATCCTTTATTAAACTGCCTGATGAGGGCTATAAAAAACGCAACTTCGATCCACGGTCTGGTTTTTACGATGTAGAGTACATGGATTACGCTACGCCTATTGATGAGCCAATCATGAAACGGATGCTTACCCGCCACCGGTTGGAAAAAAAGGACCCAACAGCGGCAATTAGCGAACCGGTAAAACCCATAATATATTACGTTGACCGTGGTGCACCCGAACTTGTGCGCAACGCCCTGATAGAAGGTGCCGGCTGGTGGAACCAGGCCTTTGAGGCTGCCGGTTATAAAAACGCTTTCCAGGTTAAATTACTTCCCGAGGATGCCGACCCAATGGACATCCGTTACAATATTATCCAGTGGATCCACCGCTCAACCAGGGGATGGTCATACGGCGAATCGATTGATGACCCACGCACAGGGGAGATTATTAAAGGGCAGGTTTCCCTTGGTTCCCTGCGCGATAGGCAGGATTTCCTGATTGCCGAAGGATTGGTTCAGCCCTATGAAGATGGCAAGCCTACAAGCGATAAAATGCTGAAAATGGCCCTTGCGCGCTTGCGCCAATTAGCCGCACATGAAGTTGGCCACACCCTGGGCCTGCAACATAATTTTACAGCCAGTGTAAATGGCCGGGCATCTGTTATGGACTACCCGCCACCGGTTATTAGCCTGAATGCAGATGGTACTATCGACCTCAGTAAAGCCTATCGCACAGAAATTGGTGAATACGATAAACGCGCTATCCTTTACGGCTACCAGGATTTTGCCAAAGGTACAAATGAGGATGAAGCTTTAAAAGGCATTATTAGCGAAACCATTAAGCAAGGCTTTTTATTTATATCCGACGATGACGCCCGCCCTGCCGGCAGCGCCCATCCGCAGGCCCACTTATGGGATAGCGGTACCAATGCCGCCGATGAACTGAACCGCTTGATGGCATTGCGCAAACATGTACTGGATAATTTTTCGGAAAAAGCCATTCGCCAGGATGCGCCGATGGCCACACTTGAAGAGGTATTGGTGCCGATGTACCTGGTTCACCGTTTCCAGGCCGAGGCGGCTTCGAAAATGCTTGGCGGACTGTATTATACTTTTGCTTTAAAAAACGATGGGCAAACCATTACCAAATTTGTGCCCCCTGCCGAGCAATGGAAGGCTTTTAATGCACTGATGGGTACCATCAGCCCCGATGCATTGGCACTGCCCGAAAAGTTAATACAGAAAATACCACCGCGACCGATTGGTTATCCGCGTACAAGGGAAACTTTTAAATCGCATACAGGCCTGACTTTTGATCCGATGGCCGCTGCAGAATCTGCCGCCGCCGCAACCTTATCGTTCATATTGCAACCCGAGAGGGCCGCCAGGCTGGTTGAATACCAATCTCGCGATAATACCCAGCCGGGCCTGTTGGCTGTCTTGAACAGGCTGGTAGCCCAAACCTGGAAAGCCCCACAACCGGCAGGCTATAAAGGCGAGCTGCAACGCCTGGTAAATAACCTTGCCCTGAGGCAGGTTTTAACCCTGGCTGCCACAACCAGCGCACCCGAAAGCGTACGTGGTATTGCTTTACTACAGATAGATGACCTTAAAAAATGGATGAAAACAGCTGCGCTTACAGCCACCGGCAGCAGTAAAGCCAATTTGCTGTTCGGCTTATCACAAATCAATGAGTTTGAGAAAAACCCCGATAAATTTCAACCCGCATCTGTGTTGAATATGCCGGATGGATCGCCGATCGGAATGGATTAGGATGATTGAAAATCCATCATTTACAAGCGTGATTTGTAGAGACGCAATACTTTGCGTCTTCCGCATGCAAATCAATCATGCAAATTCCCGGATTTTCAAATGCTAACTATTGAGCGTTGGAAATCCGGGCCTAAACGCGGGAGACGCAAAGTATTGCGTCTCTACATTGGGAAATAATTATCTTCATTATCGCCTTTGGCCAACCAATCTGTCATGTTATTGAATATATATGCTCTTACATTTTGGTATTCCTTTTCATTGCGAATCACCCTATCAAAATATCGTGGCTGCCATGCAAAATCTATCTCGTTGATGGTGGCATATGTTTTAACTGATGCTTTATAACCACGCATTGCCGATGCTAAATTTTGGCTTTGCACGCCAAATTTATTAACCTGCCAATCAACTTTATCAGGCTTGTTTATAAAAATGATGCCGTGTAAATGATTCGGCATCAGCACAAATTCATCCAGTTCGATAAAAGGATGATGAATTGGAATATTCGCCCAGTTTTTAGAAGCCACCTCTCCAATCGGTGTCATTTTTAAAGCTACTGCCGAATTCGGTTCATTAATAACGTCGCCAAAATAATGAACTCTGTTTTTCGTGCATATCGTTACATAATACAAGCCATTTGATCCGTAATCCCATCCTGAAAGACGGGTTGCCGGAACAAGATATCTATTGTTAAATTTTTCATCCATCAAAAATAAATATGGCAAATTTTTGATAGAAAGGCAATATTGCCCGCTGTAATTATCCACGTTTTTACATACATGGTCGATTTGCATGGGGGAGACACAATTATTCGTCTCTACATCAAAAAATATTAATAATCAATTTGTTGTGATCACGTCGTTATAATGTGCCAGGCAATCTCGAAACTATATGGGCCTAAGCATATAGGTGATTGCCTCGTGCCTTATAATGACATGATTTTAAGTTGTTGATTATCAGTATTATTTTTTAATGTAGAGACGCAATATTTTGCGTCTCCCCCAGGATGTTCAAAATTTTCAAGCTCGCTTTGCAAGCGTGATTTGCAAGCGTGATTTGCAAGCGTGATTTGCAAGCGGGAGACGCAAAATGTTGCGTCTCTACAAAAGCTCCGTTTACAATTATGTCATTACTGTTTTTTCCAGCATAGGCTGGTGCTCACTCGCAATGACGAAGTTATAAGCTTTTACCGCTAAAATTTTATCTCCATTATCCCAGTTTCAAAAGCCAAAAATCTTTTATTCGAACTACCCTCAAACCCATGCAACTCCAAACTAATTTGCTGGTACTTTGACTGAAATGTTCCTTCAACTTCAGAAAGATTAACCTGCTTTTTCTTCGGATCAAACCTAATGCTCCGTTTATAATAAACACCCTGCTCATAATCGTAAGACGCTCCGTCATCTTCATAATACAAAAACTCGGTGGCTTCTTTGCCATTCCAGATGTGGAGTTGCAGTACGCCATCACCTTTAGCGGCGGTGCTTTGCGTTATGCTTTGCATCAGTATAATAGCGCCTGCTTTTACAAATACAGGCAAATCAGTTAAAGGCGATGCTGCTTTTACAATCTTACCGCCCTTCAGTTTTTCGTTGGTACTTAAGCGGTACCAGTCGCCTTTGGGCAGGTAAGCTTCGGTTGTTAGTTTATCGCTTTCAACCGGCGCAACCAGCAGCGCATCGCCAAACATAAACTGGTTTTGGAAGCGTTCGAAATACACTCTTTCATCAAAAGGATATTCAATGGCCAGCGTGCGGCTAATAGGCAGGCCTGTTTGTGTGGATTGATAAAAGGCCGAATAAATATAGGGGAGCAGCTTATACCGTTGCTCAATATCTTTTTTGATGATCTGCTCGTTGGCATCACCCCATTCCCATGGCTCGCGCATTTTGCTACCCTGGATGGCATGGTTGCGAAACATCGGCGTATAAACTCCCAACGAATTCCAGCGCACCATTAGCTCGGGCGTTGGGTTGGCGCTAAAGCCACCAATATCTACGCCGGTAAAACTCATGCCTGTAATACCAAGGCTGTTTACTAAACGCTGGCCTAAACGCATGTGTTCTTCGGTGCCGGTGTTATCTCCAGTCCACACGGCCGAATAGCGCTGTGTGCCGGCGTATGCGGCGCGGGTGAGTACAAATGGTCGTTTGTTATTTAGGAGTTTTCTTGTGCCCTCGTAAGTAGCCCGGGCCATTTGCATACCATAGGCATTGCGCACTTCCGGCATGTATTTATCGGCAAATTTTACCATCCAAGGGATGTTTTGTCCCCAGGCTGCCGGTTCATTCATGTCGTTCCAGAAGCCGTCTACGCCAACATCGGTCAACGCGGTAAAAGCTGCGCCCCACCACTCACGTACATCATCCCTGAAAAAATCGGGGAAGTGACAGCGGCCTGGCCAAACATATCCGGTATAATTTTCGCCATTGGGATATTTGGCAAAATAATCGTTAGCTACGCCTTCATCATATTGCTTATAGCCTTCTTCAATCTTTATTCCCGGATCAACTATGGTAACCAGATGAAAGCCCATCACTTTTAGTTCCTCCATCATGGCCTTCGGATCGGTAAAGGTTTTCTTGTTCCAGGTGAAAATTTTGAAGCCCTCCATATAGTCAATGTCGCAATACATCACATCAGCCGGGATCTTTTTTTTGCGAAAGGTTTTGGCAATTTTTAATACCTCTTTGGCGCTCATATAACTCCAGCGGCATTGCTGGTACCCCAGGCTCCATAGCGGCGGCATCTCCATACGGCCGGTGAGCCAGGTATAATCCTCAATTATTTTTGCTACGCCCTGCGCGCCAAAAAAATAATAGTTCATGTCGCCGCCATCGGCACCAAACCAGCTCATTTCATCGTCGGTAGTTGCGCCAAAATCGAAATAGCTTTTGTGGGTATTGTCCAGAAACAGGCCATAAGTGAGGCCGCTATGCAGGCCTATAAAAAACGGAAACGTTTTGTATAAAGGGTCGCTTTTGTTATTGTAGTCAACGGCATCGGTATTCCAGTTAACGTAGGATGTGCCGCGCCTGTCAAGGTTGCCGGCTTTTTCGCCCAGCCCAATGAATCTTTCATCCGCGTATAATTTACGATAGGTAATTACACGCTCGCCCTGCCAGTTGGTGCCAAAACGATTATCGTCCTGGCTTAGTGGCTTGCCGTCGGCCGTAAAAAAGTTGAATCTCAACGGCGATTTTTGGATACGGAGTTTTATAGCGGTAGTATTGATTTCGATAGCATCGGCCGATTCGGTAAACTCCAGTTGCCTGGTAGCTTTCCGAATGACAGCATAAGAACTATCTGGATCACTATGCTTTTTACTGATATTAACCCGGATAATTGTCGGGCTGTAAACATACACCCTTGCTTCTGCTCCTATTGTTTTAATGGTTAGCAAGCCCCCTTGCTGTTCAACGCTTTGTAGGTTCCCTAATATTTCTATTTCCATATGGTAACATGCCGGTGCAATTGATAACAGGGCACAAAAAAGCAACGCCATTAAGTTTCAATAGTTTTTATAAAAGTAAATCAGTGTCGTGTCAACGATAAATTGACGGATAGTCTTCAGCCCAAAGTCTTAGGTTCTAAGCCAAAAAAGAAAAAAACAACTTTAGACTTACGACTTAGTACTATCGACTTAACACAAGCCAATTATGCCCCCATAACCGATGAACACCAAAAACGCATCTATGAACGGCTGATATTGAACTATAAAGCCATGCTGAGTAGCCGGAATGTAGATTTTTAGCAGTTTGCAGATCATTATAAGCCGTTGGTCTATAACTACTTATAGGTGGTCTATTTGGTTTTAACAACTGCAAAAGATGTTGTTGTTTTGGATATTGAAAATAACAAACACATTTAAAAACAACATTTAAAAAATAAAAAGATCATGAAAAATTCAATCAAATTATCAGCATTATTCTTGTTATTAAGCGCAGGCATTTTTACTTCGGCTGCTGCCAATGCCAAAGGACATACCGAAAAAAGTAAAGATGTAATCACTGTATCATCATTAAAACATGATCGTGGTGTTGCGGTAATCATTTCAAAATCTGAAGCCAGCAAATCATATGTAACCATTTTTGACCAGGCAAATAATATTTTGATGGAAGACTTTTTGCCAAGCAAAGTTGAGGTAGAAAAAGGTTATGTGCTAACCAGCCTTGACAACGGCGATTATAAATTTGAGATTAAATCAAACGATCAGGTGGTTATAAAAACCGTGCATGTTTACGACGAGAACAACAAAAAGAGATTCTTCTTTGTAGACTAATCCGGATCTGTGTTAAACAAAAAAATCCCGCTCATTGCGGGATTTTTTTGTTTATAGCATATGTTAAGCTTTGCTTTTGAACGAAAGCTTTTGAGTAAATAACAAATGCTTTATTTCCAAAAGATCGTGTTCTGTAATTTTCTCTTTCGGGATATATAAGCATTGAATTTTATTAAGGTAAATAAGCACCCATTTTTTGTTGGTTTCTACTTTACGGATATTATCCCAGCCGAGCGTTATGGATAAAGTGCTTTTTTTTATTTCTATGCCATTATTGTCAATTTTCCATTGCGACTCTTCTCCGGCAGACGGCGTGGTTTTATAAGCTTGTTTAAGCCGGACAAAAACTACTAACGCGATGAAAGCCAAAAATAAGATTAGTGCCGTCCACCCTTTGATAAAGTCTTTAAAAGCTATCTTGCGCATTAATAATAAGGCAACCTGACTAATGAATACATAGCCCAATAAAGCGATTGTCCAATAGGAGGTGTAAAATCTCATCCACAGTGCACCTAAAGCCACCTTTAAAGTTGATTTGTGAGTAAAAGTTACAGTCTGCATTTGATTTCAGAAAAATCGACTTAGTCCCAAAGATTAGCCGGATAGGTTCCGTTCTCAACCAAAGCCGAAATACTTTTTTGTACAATAGGTTTATCTTCTTTATAAGTAACTCCAAACCATTTTGAGCCGGTAGGTATAACCTTAAATGATGCGATATTTTCTTTGATCAGCTTATCGGCTACCAAAGGAATAAAAAACTCTGATTTTGGGTTGTTTTCATTAGCGGCAACAAATTCCCTGAACATTTCCTCGCTTTGTTTGAAAACAGCAGGGGTAAAGCCCCAGAAATTCATAGATACGCGGGTATCATTGCTTAATGCATGTTCGCCTGTAGCGTCTTTGTATGCAACGCTGCCATCTTCTTTAAAGTAAACTTCGGTACGCTCATTAATTTCAACCATATTGCCGGCGTCATCAACTTTACAAACGCCGCGCGATACCGATCCGTAGTCAGACAATGTCCTATCAATCTGGTAGCCTATTAATGAGTAAGTATCATCAGTAACTTCGGTAGTTAAAAATTTGGCCATTTTTTCAAACGAGTCGTAACCATAAAAATCGTCGGCGTTAATCACGCAAAAAGGCTCATTTACCTGGTTGCGTGCAGCAAGTACCGCGTGGGCAGTACCCCAGGGTTTTGCGCGTTCAATTTCTTTATCAATGCCAAATGGTTTCAGGTCGAAACTTTGAAAAACGTAATCGGTTTCAATGCGGCCCTTTAGTTTGGGTTCAAAAATAGCCTTAAAATTATCGGCAAATTCTTCGCGGATGATAAAGCTTACCTTACCAAAACCTGCTTTTATAGCATCATATATTGAATAATCTATTATGGTTTCTCCGTTGGGGCCAAAGCCGTCAACCTGTTTCATACTGCCGTAACGGCTGGCCATACCAGCGGCCAAAATAAGTAGCGTGGGTTTCATAAGGATGTATATGTGGGGTACTTAGTTGCTAATATTGTATTTTATTAATAGAATAAGGAAATGGTTTAAAATCGAAATTGTTTTAACCTGTTTAATTATTTGATGTATCTGAAATCCTGGCCGGCTGTAATGTTTAACAGCGTTTCATAAATTAAACGGATAACGTTATCAACATCCTGTTTGTGAATCATCTCTACAGTAGTATGCATATAACGCAGTGGCAAAGAGATTAATGCTGAAGGCACACCGTCATTTGAGTAAGCAAATGCATCTGTATCCGTACCTGTAGAACGCGAGGAGGCCTGGCGCTGGAAAGGAATTTCGGCTTTTTGAGCAGTTTCTATCAGCAATTTATTCAAATTATTTTGTACAGCCGGGGCGTATGATACTACCGGTCCGCGACCGCAAGCCAGGTCACCCTGCGTAATCTTGTTGATCATCGGTGTTTGGGTATCATGGGTTACATCGGTAACAATGGCCACGTTCGGTTTTATTTTATGGGCTATCATTTCGGCACCGCGTAAGCCAATCTCTTCCTGTACGGCATTTACAAT
The DNA here is from genome assembly GCF_056402115.1 of Mucilaginibacter sp. P4_C11. Classification (NCBI taxonomy): domain Bacteria; kingdom Pseudomonadati; phylum Bacteroidota; class Sphingobacteriia; order Sphingobacteriales; family Sphingobacteriaceae; genus Mucilaginibacter; species Mucilaginibacter sp. P4_C11. The sequence goes on from NZ_JBFUIA010000013.1 coordinate 67,745, forward strand.
GTATAGGCCAAAAGGCAGTTTAATGTTGTTTTCCTTTAACAAACGGGCAACTTCGGCAATCATGAAACCACCGGCACGGTTATCCAACGCGCGGCCAACATAATAGCGGTCGTTCAGGATCATAAACTCATCTTCATAAGTGATAACGCAGCCTACGTGAATGCCTAATTTTTCAACCTCTTCCTTTGATGTGCACCCGCAATCTAAAAAGATGTTTTTAAGAGTGGGGGCCTCTTCTTTATCGCCGCCTGTACGTGTGTGGATTGCCGGCCAGCCAAATACCGCTTTAACAATGCCATTATCGGTATGTATGTTTACGCGTTTTGAAGGCGCAATCTGGTGATCTGACCCTCCATTGCGGATTACATATATTAAACCATCGTTGGTAATGTAGTTTACAAACCATGAAATTTCATCGGCATGCGCTTCAATAACAACCTTATAATCGGCCTTTGGGTTAATAATACCAACCGCGGTGCCATAGTTATCTACATAATGTGTATCGATGTACGGTTTCAGGTATTCCAGCCATAATTCCTGGCCTTTCCATTCAAAACCGGTAGGCGAGGGGTTGTTGATATATTTTTCGAAAAAAGACAGTGAAGTTTCGTTTACAACTGAAATATGCGGAGTGGGATCTGATTTCTTTTTAGCCATGTTGTTTGGGTAACCTATAATAAGCAATAAAGCAAATATAATAAAGCCATTGATATTGCCTCAAAATAACTTGCCATAATGGAAATAAATTGACGTTTTTATTGTTAATTTAATATCTCTACATCGGGAATTCATGTTTTTTTTAATTCATGTGGCAATTAAACCTTTTCATTATTTTTTTGTCATTAACTGTAAGCTTTACAGTAATCTGTAAGTATGGGATATTTACAATATTTTTGAATTTTGATACCTTAATAAACCCCATCGTGAAACGATTTGCGCCTTTTTTTATCCTGATTATTGTTTTTTTTACGTCATGCAGCATACCTCAATACGTTACCGTACCTGTTAATTATGGTCCTAAAATGGGCTTTAGCCGCGATAGTACTACCATTGTTGTGGTAAATCGTTATCAGCCCGATTCTGCTAAAATCAGGGATTACAGGCGAATAAATGTTTTGAAAAAAATGGCAGTTATATCGCTCCAAACGGCGGCCGGCCAGTTGGAATATTTAAAAGGTGTGCACATCATCAACCTTGTCGATTCGATAAATTATGCTGTAAATACCGACTCGGTTAAGTTTTTGGCTGCCGCGAATAAAGCCAATTATGTTTTAGTGCTCAACGATGTTACTGCGGGCATTTACCCCGAAACGGTATATTATAATGGTGTACCATCTAATTATTACGCTACTAAAATAAAAACCAGCTTATCCTTATTTGAGAGTAATGGCATTTATTCGAAAAAACTGGTAGGTATGGCCGAAGTGCCCCAGGATGAAGTTTATTCGGGTGGTTTTGCATCTTTATTTTACCGCCCATCGTACAGGAGTAGTGTACCTGCTATAACAACTGCTACCCGTGAAGCTACGCTGGATGCGTTAAAAGATTATTTGCCTTTCTCGATATCAAATGAAAGGCCATTGTATGCCGATGGCGGGCAACTGGAATCGTCGGTAATGCAAATTAAAGCGGGTAAATTTGATGGAGCTTTTAAAATTTTGAACCCGCTGATAGATGGTGCCGATGTTAAGCTGGCCAGTAAAGCAGCTTATAACCTTGCAGTTGTTTACGAAGCCCAGGGCGACATTGAAGAGGCACTTAAAACCGCCAAGCTATCTAACCAAAAACACCCGAACGATTACGCTAAAGCTATCATTGTAGATTTGATGAAGGAGTAGTTGGATATACTAAAAACAGTTAGTTTTGCCTAAACAATGTTAACTAAAATAAATGCAGATAGAGCAAGTACGCCCTGAATCAACCTGGCGGCTACGTCAAAAGGTTTTATATCCGCAACAAAAACTTTATGAAATGGAAATGGAGGAGGATAACGACGGCCTCCATTTTGCAGCTTTTAAAGACAATGCTATGGTTGCCGTAGTTTCCTTGTTTCAGCGTGGCGATGATTTTCAATTCAGAAAATTTGCAGTTGATGAAGGGCAGCAAAATATGGGAATTGGCAGCACAATGCTTACCTACATTTCCGATTTTGCTAAACGCAACGGCGGTCGGCGCATTTGGTGCAACGCCCGCATATCGGCTATAAATTTTTACCTGAAAGCTGGCTTTACGCAAACAGGTCAGCTCTTTTCAAAAAATGGCTTCGATTACGAGATATTGGAGAATTTAATTTAAAAACGTTTCTTCACTATCTTACTTATTGCCCCATAAAATCGGCCCAGCTCAGGTTCGACCATGAATATGTTTCAATCGGAGTAAAGGTAACTATTATCGGGGTTATGGGTTTTATTACTGGCATGAAAACAGGGGCCACTCTATCTAAGGGAGGCAGCGTAATTGGCCCGTCCGAGGCCCCGCGCACCCAGGCAACTGCATTCCCTGCTTTATCACGGAAAAAGCCATTGTGAAACCGCCCTAAGTATGTATTGTTGCCACCAAATGCAAAAACGTCCTGTTTGTCTATAAAGGCTAATGCTTTACTGCCCTCGTAGTTAAATATAATGCTGTTTTGTATCCACCCTATCACAACTCCGGCCTTGTTGTAAACAGCAATTTCGTCGCCTAAAAATTTAGTTGTAGCTAACCCCGCGTTTGCCATCCCGGTAGCATGAGTATACCATGTTGGTAAATGTTTAACAGTTTTATTAAAATTAAGGCAGGCAGCGGTTACGGCAAGAATGATGAGGTAGCGCATAAGTTTAAGTTTTGTAATAATGACTATGGCGGCACCAAATAGTTTAATGGCTATTTAACTTTTAATCGCGGGCGGAATTATTACAATGGGATATTCCCGTGTTTTTTTCTTGGGTTATTTACTACTTTATTTTCCAGCATTTTAAAGGCGTGAATGAGTTTAAGGCGGGTTTCGGCGGGTTCAATTACTTCATCAATAAATCCGCGTTCGGCGGCGCGGTAGGGGTTTGCAAAGGTATCTGAGTATAGTTGCTCTTTTTCTTTCCATTTGGCGTCCTTGTCTTCGGCTGTGCTGATTTCCCGCTTAAAAATAATTTCGGCAGCGCCCTTGGCACCCATCACAGCAATCTCGGCTGATGGCCAGGCATAGTTCATATCGGCGCCAATGTGTTTGGAGTTCATCACATCGTAAGCGCCGCCATAGGCTTTGCGGGTAATTACGGTAACACGCGGAACGGTAGCCTCGCAAAAGGCATAAAGCAGCTTGGCACCGTTGGTAATTATGGCATTCCATTCCTGGTCGGTACCTGGTAAAAAGCCGGGCACGTCTTCAAACACCAGCAATGGTATATTGAAGCTATCGCAAAAGCGCACAAAGCGGGCAGCCTTAGTCGAGCTGTTAATATCCAATACCCCGGCCAAAAATGCAGGCTGGTTGGCAACAATACCTATGCTGCGGCCGGCAAGGCGGGCAAAGCCAACAACAATATTTTCGGCAAAATCTTTATGGATCTCCAGAAATGAGCCTGTATCAATCACATGGTCAATAATCTCGCGGATATCATAAGGGGTTGATGCTATTTCGGGCAAAAGGGTATCTAATTCGGGGCGAAGCTCGTTTCCAATATCATAAGGAAGGGCAGGGGCTCTGTCCTCGCAATTTTGGGGCATATAGCTTAACAGTTTTTTGATGTTTTGGATAGCCTCAATCTCGTTAGCACAGGCAAAGTGGGTAACACCCGATTTGGTGGCATGGGTTGTTGCACCGCCCAGTTCTTCGGATGTTACAATTTCATGGGTAACCGTTTTAACCACATTTGGGCCGGTTACAAACATGTATGAGGTGTGCTCAACCATTAATATAAAATCGGTAATGGCCGGGGAGTACACCGCCCCGCCGGCACAGGGGCCCATAATTGCCGAAATTTGCGGCACCACACCCGATGCCATGGTGTTTTTATAAAATATATCGGCATAGCCGCCTAAGGATACAACCCCCTCCTGGATGCGGGCACCGCCGGAATCATTCAGGCCTACAACAGGTGCGCCGTTTTTTATAGCCAGGTCCATGATCTTCACGATCTTTTCGGCGTGCGTTTCGGACAATGAGCCACCAAAAACGGTAAAATCCTGCGAGAAAACATAAACCAATCGTCCGTTAATAGTGCCATAGCCCGTTACAACACCATCGCCCGGGTATTTTTCTTTCTCCATCCCAAAATCTGTAGAACGGTGAGAAACCAGCATTCCAATCTCCTGGAACGAGCCATCATCCATTAAAAAATGGAGCCGCTCACGTGCCGTTAATTTCCCTTTTTTATGCTGACTTTCAATACGTACCGCGCCGCCGCCTTCAAATGCCTTTTGGCGTTTTTGTCTTAATACTCCGAGCTTTTTATTCACAATTCAGGTTGTTTGTAACATGCTAAAAATAGTAATTAAATTGTAAGATGTACATAAAACTGCTGTGACATGCTTTCCCACGAGGGATTTTTAATATATTTGTGACAATGAAGGTCAGGAAATTCAAAATACTGGTAGTTGCAATGTTTATGGGTGTCTTTATGTTAAAGATGGCCTTATCACTTGCTCCTGTATTTTTATATCTTGACAGCAAGGCCGTAAGTGCGGTGATTTTGCAACTGGAGCAGGAATCAAAAGCCGAAAAGGATACGCCTGACAAGGATATCTTTAAAGAGAAAAAGGTTTTTGACGAGTACGATTTACACAGTATTGATTTCATTACTTTTGTTGCAGAAACTAAAGTGCTCCACAACATGGAGCATGCCCTGTATATACAAACCTACCACCCGGTAGTGCCAACTCCCCCGCCCAACGTTTAAATGATTTAACCGGATATTTCTTATCCGGGCTGTAACGCTTTACAATTCATTTAAATTTTTATTCAAACACATTTCTTATGTCAATTAAGCAAGGTGGATTTGCCATGGGCAATCTTAACCTAAAAAAATACTTTTTGCCCAAAAACTTAAAACGCGATCTTCCGGCCAGTCTTGTTGTATTCCTGGTAGCCTTACCCTTATGTCTTGGTATAGCTTTAGCATCGGGCGCTCCATTATTTGCCGGTGTGCTTACAGGTATCATTGGCGGCATAGTAGTAGGCTCGCTAAGCGGTTCGCAACTTAGCGTGGCCGGCCCGGCGGCGGGTTTAACCGTTATTGTATTAAACGCTATAACCAGTCTGGGCACATACGAAACATTTTTATTGGCGCTTGTACTGGCAGGCCTTTTCCAGATTTTGCTGGGTATTTTAAAGGCCGGAACGATAGCCAACTACTTTCCGTCGGCGGTAATTGAAGGGATGCTGGCCGCTATCGGCATTATTTTGATCATGAAGCAGTTTCCGCACGCGGTGGGCTACGATGCCGATTTTGAGGGCGATGAAGGCTTTAACCAGGCCGATGAACACAATAGTTTTTCGGGTGTGCTTGGCGCATTGAGTAAAATTAATTATGGGGCAGTAATTATCAGCGTAGTTTCATTGGCTTTGATGATATATTGGCCAAAGTTCAAAAAAATGGCTATGGTACCTGCGCCTTTGCTGGTTGTATTGGCGGGTATTGGCTTAAGCCTGGCATTTAAAAATACAGGTTTGGCGCTGCTTGATAAGCAATTTGTACGCATACCTATTGTAAACAGCAGTACAGAGTTTTTTGCCCTTTTTAAAACGGCAGATTTTAGCAGTATTGGTAATAAGCAGGTTTGGATAACCGCCTTTACAATTGCTGTGGTTGCCAGCCTTGAAACGTTGCTCAGTTTGGAAGCCGTTGATAAAATTGACCCCATTAAACGTATCTCGCCAACTAACCGCGAGCTTGTAGCACAGGGTATAGGTAACATTACCAGCGGCCTTTTAGGCGGTTTGCCTATGACAGCCGTTATAGTTCGGTCGTCTGCCAACGTTAATTCAGGCGCGCGTACCAAAACAAGCGCCGTTGTTCACGGGCTGCTTTTATTAATATCGCTGCTGTTTATCCCGGTATTAATCAACTTAATTCCGTTATCCTGTTTGGCGGCAATCCTGCTTATGACAGGTTATAAACTGGCACGCATTGCCCTGTTTAAGCATATGTGGCACCAGGGGTTAAGCCAGTTTATTCCTTTTGTAGTAACCATTGCAGCTGTTGTTTTAACCGATTTGCTGATAGGCGTGGGCATTGGTATGCTGGTGGGTATATTTTATATCCTGCGTACCAATTTACGTAACCCGTATTTTTACCAGATTACTAAAAACGGCGATAAAAAGGTGATCAGGATTAAACTGGCCGAGGAGGTATCCTTTTTAAATAAAGCAGCCATACAAATTACGCTTACCAGCCTGCCCAGCGGAACAGATGTGATCATCGACGGCTCCAACTCGCGTTATATAGACCCGGATGTTTTGGAGATCATCCATAATTATAAGCACAACGCCTATACCAAGGGCATTGTAGTGCAGCTGCTTGAAATGAAGGACAAGTACGATGTACCTCCTTTAAAAGAATTAATGTATAACCCTAATTAGTTTTGAGTATTGAGTTATCAGTTTTTAGTCTCGGCAAATCGCCGTTAAACAGATTTAGCAATACCAGTAATTAACAATTAAAAAAAGAAAAACATCATGGCACTTATAGAAAATAAAAAGAACGAAAAACCGGTAATTGATACCACCAATATAAAACTGGCCCAGGCCGATAGCTATAAAGCGCTTATCCGCGGCAATGCCGAGTGGGTTGATAAAAAGTTAAAGGAAGACAGTAATTTTTTTACTAACCTGGCTAAAGGTCAGTCGCCACAGGTATTGTGGATAGGTTGTTCAGACAGCCGCGTACCCGCCAACGAGGTTACGGGCACCAAGGCAGGCGAAGTATTTGTGCATCGGAATATTGCGAATGTATGTGTACACTCGGATATGAACATGCTGAGCGTGCTGGATTATGCTGTTAACGTGCTTAAAGTAAAGCATGTGATAGTTGCCGGTCATTACGGCTGCGGCGGTGTGGCTGCGGCAATGAGCAACAAGCAGTTTGGCTTAATTGATAACTGGTTGCGTCACATTAAAGATGTGTACCGCCTGCATAGTCATGAGCTTGACCGTATTACCGACGAAACCCAAAAGCTAAACCGCCTGGTGGAGTTGAATGTAAGTGAGCAGGTATACAACCTGTGCAAAACATCCATTATCCAAAATGCCTGGATGGAGCGCCACGACCTGGAAGTACACGGTTGGGTGATAGATTTAGGTACCGGTTTGGTGAAGGATATTAAAGTGAGCAGCAGCAGTCCGCATAATTTAGGTTATGTGTATGAACTGGATAGCGTTGAGGCCGTGGCTTCACATTAATTTTTTGTTTGATTGAAATAGCCTCCCTTTGTTTGATTGGCATCTGGGGTTTATTATGTTTGATTAGCCCCGGCTCATGAAAATGGCCGGGGTTTTTTAGCCTCACCTAAATCCTCTCCAAAGGAGAGGATTTTGAAAATCAGATAAACTTCCAATTGACATTCCACAAAGCTTTTTCCCAAGGATAGACTTTAAAAATCGAACTGAGAAGGGGTTGCTTTCCAACACCCAAATCAAAAGCCCTCTCCTTTGGAGAGGATTATTCGCAGTTTAATATTTTTTGTGCTCATGAAAGCTTCGCAGTTTAGGTGAGGCTTTTGAATTTTTTATACTATTTTTATCCGTTGCTTATAAACAACGGTTACCTATGCTAAGGCAATCAAAAGAAGAACGCACACTTAAACAAAATTTATTGCTGGCGTCATCAACAGCTTTTGTATCGGGCGTTACCAACGTGGCTGGTATGGTTGCGTTTTTGGCCTTTACATCCAATATTACCGGCCATGTGGCCAACCTGGCCAAGCATATTGTTGAGCAAAACTTCAGGGAGATCATTGTATTTGTAATTTGGTTGCTGCTGTTTTTTGCCGGTGCCTTTTTATCTAACTTTATTGTGCGTTCGCTGGAGTATAAAAGCAGGTATAAGGCGCATTCTACACCAATAGTTATCGAGATTGTGCTGCTATTATTCGTGGCTGTTTACGGGCATAATTTTTATAAAGAGACTGACCTGGAACGCGAAATAGTTATAGGTGTTATCATTTTTTGTATGGGTTTACAAAATAGCCTGGTATCTACCATATCTGGCGGGTTGATTAAATCAACCCACTTAACCGGCTTGTTTACCGACCTTGGGGGCGATGTATCCGAGTGGGTACATCCTAATGTAGAGAAAACTACGGTGATCCGTAATAAAATTATAGTTCGCCTCACGGTGCTTTCCTTTTATTTCATAGGGGCAATTGCCGGCGGATTTTTATTTAATCTGTACGATTTTGCAATTTTTTACTTCATTCCATTAATTTTGCTTACGATATTATATTATGATTTATCGCCCGTAGCGCTGCACAAAATAACCCGTTTGTTTTGGGCCGATAAAGGCAGATCGATATAAAAACTACCAAACAATAATCTACGAAAAACTATGTGTGCCAAAAAATTATTACACGACACAAGCCATATTACTTACGAAAGCCTTTTAGAAGGTAACGAGCAATTTATTGCCGATGCTTTAGCCGAAGATCCGGAATATTTTAAAAAACTGGCTAATGGTCAAACCCCACCGGTACTTTGGATAGGTTGCGCCGACAGCCGCGTGCCTGCCAACCAGATAACCAATACATCGCCGGGCGAAATATTTGTACACCGCAACATTGCCAATATGGTGGTGCATTCGGATATGAATATGTTATCGGTATTGGATTACGCGGTAAATGTGTTGAAAGTAAAACACGTTATTGTAACAGGCCACTACGGTTGCGGAGGTGTTATCGCAGCTATGAGCAACCATGAATTTGGTTTGATAGATAACTGGCTGCGCCACATTAAAGATGTTTACCGCCTGCATGCTGTGGAACTCGACGCTATTGAAAATGAGCAGGAGCGTACCAATCGCCTGGTAGAATTAAATGTGATTGAAAACGTTTATAACCTTTGCAAAACATCGATAGTGCAAAATGCCTGGAAACAAGGACAGCCCCTTGCCGTACACGGCTGGGTGTACAGCATAAGCACCGGCAAAATCAAAGATATGAAAGTGAGCACCAGCGATAATGCCAACCTGGGCGATGTATTTAAGTTTGAGTAATATTATAGCCGATATAAAATAACTTTAAACCAAAAGGGCTGTCACATTTTGCGACAGCCCTTTTGGTTTGAATGTAATGGTATAATTTTAGTCTACTTTACTCACCCTGCCCGATCCCATATATTTTGTTTCGCCGGTTGTGGCATTGCCAGAATATAAAACACTGCCCGAACCTGCTATACGGGCCGACACGGTTTTATTGGCTATGATGTTAACACTGCCCGAGCCTGCAATCCTGGCTTCTACGGTTTCGGTTTTCAGTTCTTTGCCGTTTACCTCGCCAGATCCTGCGATGTTTACATCAGCCATACCGGTGCTTCCTTTAATATCGATAGAGCCAGAACCGCTTAAGCGCAAATCAAGTGTTGATGACTTAACCGCCGTTTTAACATTGCCCGAACCGCTTAAGGCTACCCTGGCGTTATCGCCGGTTAATACACCATCTACGGTTGCATTGCCCGACCCGCTGTTGGCCAAATATTTTAGCGTTTTGGCTGTAATATAAATATTGGCGCGTTTAATATTGTTGTGCTTGTTCCAGTGATCTTTGAATTCAACCTTTAGCACCCCGTTTTCTACTTCGGTTTTAATATCGTTCACCACATCGGCATCTACATCAAGCTTAATGCTTTCTGTGCCATCAATTTTTATAAATACATTGAACGGGCCACCGCAGGCAATACCTGTGTAGCCAGATACATTTCGTGTTACCGCCTGCGCCGATGCATTAACAGCTATGAAAGCGGTAAGCAGCAATGCCATCCCAGAGAAGATAAGTTTTTTCATGATCATCCTTTTTGTTTATAAGACGCAGCAGGAAATGAAACGTTGCAAGTTTTTCCTGCTCACCTTTCGCCTTTCACCTTTTGCCTTTCCCCACTCTCACCAAACTCACTGCTTTTCCTTCACGTTGCTTCCGTTCCTTATTTCATCGCTGGCAACTTTTACCAGTTTATCTCCGGGTTTAATGTCGCCGAATATCTCCATCATATCGCCCGATGTAAGGCCTTTTTTTACATCAACCCATTGGGCTTTATTGTTTACCACTTTAATTACAAAAACCTTCTCGGTTGATGTTGCTACCGCTGTTTTGGCTACCACAAAGGTGCTGTCGCCGTCGGGCAGGGGAACGTTAACTTCTGCAAACATATGCGGCAGTAGTTTTTTGCTTTTATTGTAAACGTCCATTTCCAAACGCTCGGCCCTTAGTTTTTCGTCAAGCGCGCCGGCCATACGTTTTACCTGGGCTGTGAATTTTTCGTTGGGCAAAGCTTTTATGGTAAAGTTCACTTCGCTTTTATTGCTTAATGATCCGGTGTAGTTTTCTGGCACCGATACCACTAAACGAAGCCGGTTTTGGTCCTGCAAAGTAAACAACGGATCAGATCCTTTACCACCGGGGCCTACATAAGCGCCCAGGTTTACATTACGGCTGGTGATAACACCATCAAAAGGGGCTCTTATCTCCAGGTAAGCCAGGTTAGCCGATACTTCTTTTAAGGCAGATTTTGCAGCTTCCACATTAGCCATATCCGCATTCTTTTTAGCTTCGGCCTGTTCCAGGTCGTTTAGCGAAATAGTTCCGGGGGTTTTGCTGGTGCTTACCAACCTATCGTAAGTCGCTTTGCTGGCATAATAAACAGCCTCATATTGCTTAATGCGCGATTGCGCACCTGCAAGCTGTGAGTTTATTTCGGGCGCCTCTAACACCACCAGCAACTGGCCGGCATGTACTTCAGATCCTATATCAACTAAAAGTTTTTTAACATAACTGTTAACTTTTGCATAAAGGTCAACCTGCTGGTAAGGAATCAGTTCGCCGGGGATGGAAATGCTGCTGCTTAATTTACCTTTGGCTACAGTTACCAGTTCAACAGTTGGTGTTTCTGCAGCTGCCTGCGTTTGCTCTTCTGCCTGTTGGTCTTGTTTTTCCTTATCATCAGAGTGGCAAGCACTTAATGAGTTTAAAGCAATAGCAAAAGCGGCAAGGATAAGTATTGGTTTATTTTTAAATTTATTCATGATGATGTAAAGGGACATAAAATTTACTTTCTTTATCTTCTGGGTCTAATGAAACGGATTGGGTTGTGGTGTTGCCTTGTACCCATGCAAAAACCAGCGGCAATACCAGCAAAGCTGCAAAGGTTGAGGCTATAAGCCCGCCAATAACGGCCCGGCCTAATGGCGATGTTTGATCGCCGCCTTCGCCCAGGCCCGATGCCATGGGCACCATACCTACAATCATGGCCAAACTGGTCATCAAAATAGGGCGTAAACGCAGGGCAACCGCCTCGCGGGCCGATTTTAATGCGTCGCCATTATGTCTGCGTAATTCTTCGGCGTTAGTTATCAGCAATACCGCGTTGGAGATGGATACACCTACAGACATGATCATACCCATGTATGACTGCAGGTTGAGCGTTGACCCCATTATTTTTACCAAAAACAACGATCCAAACAACACAGCAGGCACTGTTGATAATACCACCAATGACATTTTAAACGACTGAAAGTTAGCAGCCAGCATCAGGAATATTACCAGGATGGCCACTATCAATCCCGATTGCAGGCTATCCAGTGTGTCTGTTAACGTTTGGCTCATACCGCGCATTTCAATAGTTAAACCACGGGGCGGTTTGCCTAACGAGTTAATAGCCTTTTGCACATCTGTTGTGGCTGTACCCAAATCCTTGTTGTATAAGTTGGCCGTTACCGATAAGGTAGGTATTGCGCCAATATTATCGTTTTCGCCGTTGGTAACCCCCGTTTTAATATCGGCAACGTCGCCCAGTACCGGGCGGGCCTGGTTAGCCAGTATAGGTATCTCGCGCACATCATTCAGGCTGCTCATCTGGTACTCTGGTACCTGTACCTGTACAAGGTAACTTAGACCCGCCTTTTCATCAATCCAGTTATTTTTTTCGGTAAATCTTGATGACGATGTAGAGGCTACTAACGACCGCGAAATGTCGTTTAGACCAACACCCAATTGAGCCGCCCGCTGCCTGTCGATATTGATATCGATAGTAGGGTAATTAAATGACTGTCCTATTTGTGCATCGCGCAGATATTTGATATCCTTTAGCTTATCTAAAATTTTGAAGGCATATTCCTGGTTTTGCTTTTTGTTTTTACCAGATAAAGCTATCTCAATAGGCGTAGGCGAGCCCTGGCTCAAAATTTTATCAGTAAGTTCTATCGGCTCGAAAGATAATTTTACACCGGGTATTTGTTTAGCAACCTGGTAGCGTATTTTTTCTTTCAAATCATCAAGGTTTACTTTGTAATCCTCGGTTAAGCTTATCTGCATAACAGCCTCCTGCGGGCCGGCCATAAACAGGTATATAGGGTTGGTTGAAAACGACGACGGGTGCGAGCCAACAAATGTTGAGGTGATGGCAATATGATTTTTGCCCACAATTTCGCCCAATATATGCTGTGCTTTAACAGCTATAATCTCGGTACGTTCAAGCCTTGTACCATCCGGCGCACGTAAACGCACCTGGAATGTGCCGGAGTTTACTTTGGGCAATACATCGCGCCCAATGATATTGAATAGTAAAAAAGCCAAAGCAAACGCACCTAATACATATACGGTTACAATAAGCTTGCGGGCCGGCAGCATACGGTCCATCAGGCGCATAAAGCTTTCCCTAAACTTGTCAAACCGGGTTGCCTTTTCGCCATGGTGCTCCAATGCAAGCTTCATGGCTTTTTCTTTTTGCTCCCAAGGCTCGCCTTCATCTTCCAGCGCGAAACCGTCGGGATGGCTGTGGTCTTCGTGTTTGTTCACCATAATCCAGTTGGCCATGATGGGTACAAACGTTTGGGCCAAAAAGTAAGAGATGATCATGGAGAAACCGATGGCTAATGCCAGTGGCAAAAACAAAGCGCCTGGGATACCTGTCATGGTAAAGGCTGGCGCAAATACCGCCAGGATACAAAACAGGATCAATAACTTAGGGAATGCTATCTCCTTACAGGCATCCCAGATGGCTAATGCCTTGGGTTTGCCCATATCAAAGTGCTGGTGAATATTCTCGATAGTCACCGTTGATTCATCCACCAGGATCCCGATAGCCAGCGAAAGCCCGCTCAGCGTCATGATATTGATAGTTTGATGGAACAACGACAGGAAGAATATTGCCGAGATGATACAGGTTGGGATGGTTAATATTACAATTAACGCGCCGCGCCTGTCGCCCAGGAACAGCAACACCATTAAACCGGTAAGCACGGCGCCTATTGCGCCTTCCTCGGCCAAACTTTTAACGGCGTTTATTACATATATCGATTGATCGAATACAAAAGATAGTTTTACATCCGGCGGTACCAAAGCCTGGAACCTCGGCAATGCCTTCTTTAAATTTTGCACTACCTCCCAGGTTGATGCCGTGGCCGATTTGGTAATAGGCAGGTAAACCGACCGTTTGCCGTTGATAAGTGCGTATCCATTGGTGATATCCGCCCCATCCTCAATGGTTGCTACATCGCGCATAAATACGGTTTGGATGCCGTTTTTATACAGCGGGATATCCCCAAAATCCTTTACATTTTTAATGGTGGTATTTGATGGCGCCAGGTAATTATAATCGCCTATGCGCACGTTACCCGCAGGGGTGTTCTGGTTGTTTTCGCGCAGGGCAGCAACAATCTGATCGGGCGTTAAATTGTGGGTCCTTAACGCAGTCGGATCTATTTTAATCAATACGGTACGTTGGTTACCCCCAAACGGAGCAGGTGCAACCAAACCGGGTATTGACGTAAACGACGAGCGGATATAAACCGATGCATAATCCAGTAACTCGTTATTGGTACGAGTGGCGCTGCTTAATACCAGCTGGCCAACGGGCAGGGTAGAAGCATCAAACCTGAGGATAAACGGCGGTTGCGACCCCTGCGGAAAAGCCGATTGTGCCCGGTTGGTATAACTCGTGACCTCCGCCGCGGCCTGTGCCATGTTGGTACCCTCGTAAAAAGTAACTTTTATCAGTGTTAAGCCTTGTATGTTTTTTGTTTCGATACTTTTTACGCCCGATACAAATAGCAGTAAGTTAACATATTGCTTACCAAAGTAAGCCTCCATTTGGTTTGGGGTAAAACCGCCGTATGGGTGAGATACATAGATAACCGGCAGGTTCAAATCCGGAAAAATATCGATCTTGATGGTACGTACCGCATTTATCCCGAAAAAAAACAACCCGGCTACTATCACCAATATGGTAATTGGTTTTTGAAGCGCCCCTTTTATCATTCCCATTATTTATATAATATATCTTTAAAAATTATTGATGAATAATCCAAAATCGCCGGTGGCGGCTGCTTTGTAAAGCAATGCCTGCCAAACGTTGTTGGATGCTATGTACTTGTCAACTTCGGCACGGTTTAGCGTGTAAAGCGCCTGCGTAAAATCAACAATGTTTGATAGCCCGTTTTTATACAGGGCATATTTTTGGGTATAGGCATCGCTGGCTGCTTTAACTTCAACGGGTACTTCGTTGTAGTTTTTAAGGGCGTTGCTGATGCGGGTTTCGGCCAATGACTGCTGGGCCTGCAGCTGCTGGGCTACCAGGTCATAATCATTTTTATATTGAGCCGATGTGAATTTTTGCGATTGTACCTGGTAATGTGTCCTGAAAATAGTTGTAAAATTCCAAACCATAGCCACCCCAAATAAATAATTATAGCGGGTAGGGTCGGCACCGGCACCATAGCTGCTGCTGTAACTGTTTTGGTTGGTGCCATAATCGGAGTTAAAACCCGAACCGCGGCCCTGGTAAACACCAAACAGGCTAAAGGTGGGTAAGGCAAACGTTTTAAGGTATTTGGCCTGCTCATCGCTCACGCCTATCCGGTTTTGGTAATAACGCAAAGTAGGATGATCTGTAACAGCAACGGCGCTTTGCGCGGCCAGTGTTGTTGGCGCTTTGGTAATAAAGGCGCTATCCAGTTCAAATTCCCGCGCCGGGATGCCTAAGTAAACAGAAAGCTGGTTGCTTTGGTCTTGTACCGTTTGCTGCGTATTGGTTAAAGCTATACGGGCGTTTGATACCTCGGCATTGGCTAAAGATGAATCAACACCGGCATTAAGTCCGTTTTTTACACGGGCAACCACCACGGTTTGCAGGTCGATGGCACGTTTAAGGTTATCCTCCTGTGCTTTTTGCAATTGTTGTGCGGCCAATAAATTAAGATAGGTACTTGCAACACGTACCTGGTGTTGAAAAGTTTCCTGGGTCAGGTCGGCTTGTTCGCGGTTAACCACCTGGCTTTGCACTTTAACTTTTTCCTTTGCTTTGCCGAAGCTGAAAAAATCCCAGCTTACATTGCTTAGGTAAAGCGAGCCAAATGCCGAATTCCAGTTTTGCTTAGGTAGTGCAGGGCCCGATGATGCCGCCGAAAGACCATGATAGCCATAAAGCGGGCCGTTTTGGCCATTGGCGGTTCCGTAGTCTTGTTGTGCCGAGATGCTTACATCTGGTAGATATTCTGCGCGTGTTTCTTTTAAATATGCCCTGGCAGCGTTTAACTGATTAGCTTTCGACTTGATGGTACCGTAATTAGCGAGCGCCATTTGTTCAGCATCTTTAATATTGAGAACCTTTTGCTGAGCCTGAGCCTGGATGACATAAAAAACACCTAAAAACAGAAGTAATTGTTTTGAAGGTATCTGTAACATTGTAGTGTAATTTGTACACGGCAAATGTAGATTTATCATATATATTAGAAAAATGAATTAATTTTGTCATAATCATTAGAAAAACTAATATATGAATATTGCACTCCATCATTTCCGTTTGGTTGATACAATTTCTAAAGAAGGATCGCTTACAAAAGCAGCCGCAACTTTGCACTTAACACAGTCGGCACTGAGCCATCAGCTGAAAGAATTGGAGCGCGAAATGGACATTGAAGTTTTTCACCGGCAGGGTAAAAAACTCCATCTTAGCGAGCAGGGGTACCGCTTCCTGCGGAGCGCCGAAAAGATCCTGGCCGAGCTGAATTCGCTGGAGGAAGACATCCAGAATTACAAGAATGGCAAGACCGGAAAACTCACCATCAGCATGCAATGTTACACGGCATACCACTGGTTGCCGGGCATCATCAAATATTACAAAAACCGCTGGCCTGATATCAATATCCACATTTTATCGGATGCAACACGCCGTCCGCTGGAGTATTTAATGCGCGGCGAACTGGATATTGGCATAGTGCGTACACAGATGATAAATACCAAAATTGTATACGAACCTATCTTTGAAGACCAGCTTGTGGCCGTAATTTGTACCGATCATCCGCTGGCAAAAAAAGAGGTTATAGACGTTACAGATTTTCATGGCGAAGAGCTCATTTTACCGTTGTATGATCCATCATACCAGGACACGCCCGTGATTGAAGCCCTTATCCAGGCGCAGCAGGTAAAGCCCAAAACGCTGCACCGTATTCACTATACAGATGCCACTATAGAGATGGTAAACGCAGGCCTTGGCATCAGCGTTATGGCCGACTGGATTGTTAAACCATACCTCAATGGTCGCAACATTGTGACAAAACCACTACATCATACCATTGCCCAACGCACCTGGTACGCAGCAACTATTAAGCAAACACCGGCTATTCAGAATTTTTTGGAGTGCCTGAAGATGCATTTTTCTATAAATGGATTGATTGGAGACCCAACCGCCGCTATTTTGGAACCGATGGCGGAGGTGGTTTAATATGTTTTTTACATAATTATCGAGTATGCGAAGTCCAGAAGGCTTCGCATTTTTTGCATCTTATTATTAGGCTGCCCTACCTCGTGTATATCTCCCGCATATTCACCTGGATGCAATAATCGGTTATCCAGTTGTTAGCTACATCAACATATAAAATATTGGGTTTGTTGTTTTTGTTGATAATACGTTTATCCATCCACTCGTTAACCGCCACCGGGATAGACCGGTTTCCTATAACCGATAAATCCCGGATGCTGCGGTGATTGCGGATAACGCTGGTGAGGGCCATTACGCCGTTTATCAGCGGGTTAAGGTTTTCGTCCTGGAAATCATTGCACACCATGGCGGCTTCATCGCTGCTTTGGGTTAGCTGCCAATCCAGTCGTACCAGGTCGTTATCATTCAATTTGCCGGTGATGCCGGTAAAAAATGTCTTTTCTTTTAAAAGCAGGTTATCTAAAATGTTGGTGGCCGCATATTCCCGTTTAAAATTGATAAAGCATTTGGATGATTTTGCAATGGAGCATGAGTCTATCATTTTATCGGCGCTGGCATATTGCTCAAAAACTACCACCACTTTGCCGGCCAGCTGGCTTAATGGTATATCGGCCAGTTTTTTGCCGCCGTTGGCAAATACCATGTTGCGGCCAAGGGTATCTAAAATAAATTGGGCAACTTTAGCAGCCGGTGCTTCCTTTTCGCAAAAATGGCTGAAGGATAGTATAACAGTTTCTTTATTGTTGGCTGCCAGGAAACCTTTTATGCCCAATAAAATACTGCTGAATTTTTCGCCATAGCCCCCTCCAATAGCATCTTCCATACAATCAGAAGCGCAGTGTTTGGTATATAGCGCGTTTTTATAAATGCCAATCCGTAAATCAAACATACGGATGCCCGAATTTAACTGGCCTGTTACATTTTTTACCTGAGTAAGGGTATTACACTCATTAATGGTACCTGCCTGCTGCCCGCCCGCAGCCGTTAAAACCGACATGCCGGCATCATGTGCACCGGGTATGGCAATATCTTTTAAGTTGTAATTGGCTTTGGCGGGGTAAAAGGTTTCCTCCATCCATTTGGCGGGGTTATAATTGCTGAAGTAAGATATATAGCATTTGTTATCCAGCCCAACATAGGCCAGTATTGATTTACTTTTGTCCACATCACATATCGAAACCGGGCTTTGCGTGGCAAAATACCCTGGCAACGGACTTTCGGCGAGACGTAGTTTGCCCAGTTCTTCGGTGGTATAATAAAGCCTGGTTTCTTTTTTGCCACCCCGCCAAACGTAAAACAACTTACCCGAGTCATACACCTTGAAAATAGCCGGCGATACGCCGCTTTGAACCTTGTACAACTGCTTTTGTTTGGTCCATTCATCGTTATTGATATTACAGTCGGCATAATAAATACCCTCATCCCTATAACCCCTGTAGGTAATCCTGATAACCGAATCTGAAAGGCTGGCAACAAAGGGATAAGCCGCACTTTTACCGGGTATTTTTTTAAGGCCATCGCAGGTAAGCTGTCCATCGGTACTAATTTTAGCCAATGCATACACCATTCCATCCTTGGAGTTGCTGTGCGACGTAATGGTTATTTTGTCGCCATTTATTGCCGACGTAATGCCCTGGGTTAAAGGTGACATATTGTTTATAGCCAAAGTATAAACCTGGCTGTCGTTAAAGCCGGTTTCGCTGCTGTTAAAAGTATATTTGATGCTGCCATCGGTACCAATCCAAATTAAATACAGGCGGGTTGGTGTTTTGCGTAACACCGGGGCGAAACCGCTTTGTGCTTCTTTTATAAGGTAGTCATGCTCAACAGCTAAGTGCTGGTATTTATCGCCAAGGTAGGCCACATGTATGCCGCCTGTTTGGCTATCGGTCCATGTTATAAAATACCTGCCGTTAAAAAGGGTAATATCTACCGCCTTGTTTGTAACAGCATTAGGCAAAAGGTTTATTGGTACACTAAAGCTCAGGTTTTGGGCAATAACGCTCACGCTTATAAATGTGAAAAAAGTTAAAAAAAAGGCAACGTGGCGAGGCTTCATGACAGCAGGTATTTGTGCGTATTAAGTTAAATTTTTTTTATTAAGAGTTAAATATTAAATTGCTTAAAACAACCTGCTTTGAAAAAAATCTGCCTAACTCTTATTTGCTTCGGCTTTTGCTTTTATTATGCGGCCGCCCAGGATACCCACTATTGGGCCCAGGAATATAATCCTGCCGGATTTTTAACACCGGGGGCTGCCGTTGCCCTAACCAGGGACAGCGGCGTGCTGTACTTTAATCCCGCGCTTTTGGCTTTTAATACTAAAAACTCGGCCAGCATCAGTGGCTCGGTGTACCAGTTTAATTCTGCAAAGGTTAATAATGGCGTGGGCACGGGTTATCCCCTTAAATCATCAAACGTAAGTATTATACCGGTGGTGGCATCGGGAGTTATCGCGTTTAAAGGCGGCAAAAAATTCACTATAGGATACGCCATTATTCATAACCCGGTGATTGATTTTCACTCCACCCAGCAGCGCGATGACAAGTTTAATGTTTTGAGCGATGATTACAGCCCCGGCAGCGAAGAGTTTATAGGCCAGTACAGTATTCAAAATACGGTTACCGAAACCGCAGGCCTGGTAAGCGCGGGCTTTAAGGTTTCGCCCAGGCTGTCGCTGGGGCTTTCGGCGCAGGGCCAACTGCACAGCCAGCATTATACCCAAAATTACAGCGCAAGGGCTTTTATTAACACTGCTACCAGCGATGGTTTGCCGCCCATTGCTAACGACCAGGAAGAATTCCAGGTGAGTCATTATAATGCAGGGATGAACTTTAGGGCTGGCGTGGCTTACGACTTTTCGCGGCATCATTTAGGATTGACGGTAACATCGCCCCTGGTTAAACTGAAAAGCAATGGCGAAATACTAAGCGATGACATAGTGACCGATTTACGGCTTACCCCCACAGATACTATAAATCTTTTGGCCAGCAGCCGGCAAACCAAGCTTAAAGAAACCTGGAAAATGCCCTTAAGTATTGCAGGTGGTTATGCCTATGACACCGATTGGGGCCAAATTTATGTGAGTGCAGAGTATTTTAGCAGGATAAACGAATACAATATTATAACCCCAAGGAATGATTACTTTATAAGGGGAGATGGTGGTGGTTCCCAAAGTTTTACATCATCATTTATAAAGGTGAAAGATGCCCGGAAAGCAGTAACCAACTTTGGCTTAGGTGTAAGTTTTGGGCTAACGCCCGAGGTTACCGGCTATGTTTCGGGCCGTACCGATTTTAGTTATGCCGATAAGAACCTTTTTGCGGATGATGACGGACAAACCGTAAATACTGCATATTACAACAATTATCATGGGCAAATAGGTGCCAACCTAAAAAGGCGCAAATTTAACCTGCGTGTGGGCCTGTTGTTTACCTACGGGTATACCACGCAATACATGCAACCCTACAATTTTAATACCCCGCACGAAAGTAATTTTTTAAACGGCGAAACTGTAAATAGTCCCGCAACTAATTTTGTGGTTGGACTAATGTTTGCTTATGTGCATAATTTGTAAAGGGGGAAGCTGAAGGCGTAAATCAGAAAGCTTAAAACTGAAAGGCTTTGTTGCTTCCTGCTTAACGCATCTTGTTATTGTGGCGGAGGTGACGGTAAATTAGGAGGGCAGATTTGTTTCAGCATTTCAACTATTTTATCCAGCTTTTCAATTTCAATTGAATTTAGTTTTGCCAGCAATTGTTCTATTTCCTGTTTGGCTTCTACGTTTGTTTTAAAATCGGCATCGGCCTGCGCGCGATCGCGTTCACCTTGCCGGTTTTGGGCCATCATAATTATTGGCGCGGCATAAGCGGCCTGGGTAGAAAAAAGCAGGTTTAGCAGGATAAAAGGGTAAACGTCCCAATGCCTTACAAACGCAACCACATTAAGGCCCATCCATAAAACTACTATCAGCGATTGAATGATGATAAATCGCCATGAACCCATGCCCTTTGCTACGCTATCGGCCAGCCTTTGGCCAAATGCTAATGATGCTGTGTGCTTCTCGTGCCACGTTTTGTTTTGTTCCATTTCTTTTAATTTTTATTGGTGATTAAAAGCGGGCAGGGAAATTCGCGCTTAGGCAGTAATGTTAAGCAAAGCTTTTGTAATTAAATTGTTTAAACGGTCAATTTTTTAGCGCGTCGCTGTTTTTTCGGGCTATCTTGTCAAAAAGCACAGGGAACAAATAAAATTTAGTTGCCAGGTAAGCTTTCTGTCAGGAGAAAGGCATATAAATAGTTAACGGCGAGAAGCTGTTATTTAATAATAACTAACAGAATAAGCTTATACCGTCTGGAAGATACAAGCATCAAATGATACCTTGTTTTTATTGGCCGACAGTGGTTAAATGCCCCAGGTACCAAAGGGACTTGTATTGGCCAGCAACGGGGCACAAATATTTGGATGAGCCTAAATTATGCTACCAATTTAGTGTTAACCATGATAAAATTTAAAATATTGATTATCAAATGTTTGTAAAAAATATATCTGAAATGTGTTAAGTTATGTTAACCCAATTAGGTGCGTTTGCCCTTAGCCTTCGGTAAACTTGTTACTATTATTGGGCAAAAAACCATATTTTGGTGCCATCCAAATTTTATGACAATAAGCAGGCCTTCAATAAAGTATGAATAAAAGATATACCTGTTTTTTATGGCTTTTAATTCATATCATTTTTTCTGTCGGCGCTTTTGCGCAGTCACCTGCAAAAATCAACACCGTATTTCAAATTTATAAAGATAGCGGCCAGGCTGCACCTACATTTGCGCCGAGCAAGGTGCAGGCAATTGGCAATCGGCAACTTAAAGTGAATGCGACACAAACCGTATTGCCGCCAAATATTAAATATCAAAGTCCGCAGGTTTACATCACCAATACGGTTATACCATCATTAACGCCTGCCAACACAGGCGGCGCGGTGCCTGCAGCAATATACGGGCAGGTAAGTACATTTGCCGGCGGGCGCGCTCCGGTTACTTACGATTCACAGGGGACAGATGCTGGCTTTAACCTGCCCTCGGGCATTAGTGCCGATGCTGTGGGTAACATTTACGTTTCGGATTTTGGCAGCGGTGCTATCCGTAAAATATCGCCTGCGGCCAATGTACACACCATTGCCAACACCAATTCGCCATCGGGATTGGCGCTTGATAGCCAGGGCAATATTTATGTTACCGATTTTAACACCAATAAGATCCTTAAAATTACCCCGGCGGGCGTATCGTCGGTTTTTGCAGGCAGCGGCAACGCCGGCAAAATTGATGGCATAGGCAGCGCAGCTTCGTTTAGCGCCCCGGGAGGTATAGCTGTTGATGCCTCGGGCAATATTTATGTAGCCGATCAGCAAAATAACAGCATTCGTTTCATCAGTCCTGCGGGGGAAGTTAAAACAATTGCCGGTAGTGGTGTTGCCGGTGCCAACAACGCTACCGGCCTTGCTGCTACTTTTAATAACCCCGACGGGCTTGCAATTGATAAGCAGGGCAATATTTACGTGGCCGATACAAAAAATAACATGATCAGGAAGATTGCAACCGATGGTTCGGTGACAACTTTTGCGGGCAGCGGGGCAGTTGGCAATGCCGATGGGTTAAAAACAGCAGCCTCATTTAACTACCCTACCGGGCTGGCAATTGATGCACCTGGTAATTTGTATGTGGCCGATTATAAAAATCACTCCATCCGGAAAATTACACCGGCGGGGGAGGTAACAACCATTGCCGGTAATGGCTCGCCCGGTAGTGTAAATGGTATTGGTAGCGCAGCAACTTTTAATTATCCCATCGGCGTGGTTGTTGACAGCAACGGTAATTTATTTATAACGGATTTTGCCAATTACCTGGTAAGGGAAATAAACTTAACCGGCTATACTATTGATAAGCCGCTACCGGCCGGATTGGTATTTGATCCTAACGCCGGCATTATAAGTGGTACGCCAACGGCCGCAACCCCGGCCGCCAATTATACCATTACGGCGTATAACGCGGGCGGCAGCAGCAATACAACTATAAATATACAGGTAAGCGATGTGCCGCTTAAGCCATCTGTTATCACCTTTAATTCGTTGCCATCTGCTGTTAAAAACGTTATAAAGCCAAGTGTCAGCAGCACCAACCCAGAGACGCCTGTTGTTTTAACAAGCAGCAACCCGGCTGTAGCCATTATTACTGCTGATGGCAATATACTGCTAACCGGCGTGGGTTATACAACAATTACCGCCACCCAGGACGGCAATGTGAATTATAGCACAGCCGCTCCGGTATCGCGGCAACTTGTTGTATACCAGCAAGGGGTTATTGTGTTTGCAGCCTTACCGGTTAAGTACCTGAACGATGCCGACTTTGTTCCCGTAGCCAAAAGCAATGTTACAGCCTTCCCCATAACGTATACCAGCAGTAATCCGCAGGTAGCAACCATTATTAATGGAATGATCCATGTTACGGGTATTGGCACTACCACCATTACAGCATCGCAGGCAGGGGACGCTTTGAACCTTCGGGCTACACCGGTTACCCAGGAGCTAACCGTTAGCCCGATGCTGGCATTTGGAGTTATACCTTCAAAAGTATCCTGCGACAATGATTTCGATCCCGGTGCCACCAGCCTTAAGCCAATTAGCTATACCAGTAGTAACCCGGCTGTGGCAACGATTGTAAATGGCCAGGTTCACCTGGTTGCTACCGGCACCTCAACTATAACGGCCACCAGTAACGGCGAGGTGCTTACTCAGGTTTTAACAGTTACTAACGTATCGGCGCCGGCCGTATCTATAAGCTCAGATCTGCATAGTCCTAATTGTAACGGCACCACTATTTTATTTACGGCAAGCCCCACCAACGCAGGTGCAAGTCCAACTTATGCCTGGCAGGTAAATGGCAGTGCTGCTGGGGATAATAGCGCTACATTTTCAAGCAGTACACTGGCCAATGGCGATGTTGTTACCTGTACACTCACCAATAACAGCACCTGTGCCGGGCCGTTAACGGCCCATTCAAATGCCATCAATGTGAACGTGATAGCACCGCTTAGCCCATCACCATCGGTAGCCATTGCCGCATCGGCCGATGGCGTGTATGCCGGCACCACCATTATATTTACCGCAACAGCACAGCCCTCCGCAGCCATTACAGCCTACCAATGGCAGGTAAACGGTACCAATGTGGGCTTAAATCAAAGTACATTTACCGGCAATTCTTTTAATAATGGCGATGTGGTTACCTGTACCATTACAACAAACAATGCCTGCACAGCACCTGTTACCAGTAATTTGCTGTTTGTTAATATTTTGCCACCTGTTGTCATAACTGTTGTTAACGCGTTTAGCCCCAATGGCGATGGGGTTAACGATACATGGAATATTCCCAACCTTTCTTTTTTTCCCGATTGCCTGGTGAGTGTGTTTAATAGGTACGGGCTTAAGGTGATGCAATCAACAGGTTATGCCAAAGCCTGGGATGGCACCTATGGCGGCAAAACATTACCTGCCGGGGTATATTATTACATTATCGATACCAAAGATAGCAGCAGGTCCAGGCTATCCGGTAATGTTACTATTTTAAGATAAATTACGTTTGTGGGCGTTTCCACCACTGGTATAAGTGGTGGCTGTGCTATCTGCTCATACTGTACGCCCGGCGCTGTACCCACAACCGGCATTAAGCACGGGCCGGTATCCGCGGCTATCATTAACGCGAACCTGGGGGTAATTGTGGGCCTGCTATCCTGTGCGATAGTAAATCCAAAGAAACAGTTCCGGTTTGTACAATTTTGTCACCGGCGGCAACAATAGCTTTGTATCATCATTTAATTATTGTTGTTATGTTTAAAATCACCCTTATTATTACCGTGGCCTTGTCATCAATGTTTTATACCGGCAATGCCCAGCAAAAAAGTAAAAACCCAGATCTGGCCGAAGCAAAAAAAGCGATAGCCGAAAGTAACCGCGTTTATTTCCAGGCGTTTGTTAAAAATGATCCGGCCATATTTATCAACAGATATGCCAAAGATTGCTGGATAATGCCGCCAAACGCCCCGGTCATGCAGGGGGGCGACGCACCGCTAAAGTTTTTTAAAATGACCTATGACAAAATAGGGCTACGGAACGGAAAATTTATTACCCTTGATGTATTTGGCGATGGTGAGCATTATGTAACCGAAGTAGGGCTTTGGAAATCGTACGATGCCAACAATAAGCTGTTTGACGAGGGTAAATTCCTGGTGTTGTGGAAGAAAACGCCCGCAGGTTGGAAAATGTTTCGCGATTCGTTCAGCAGCGATCACCATAAATAATGTAATAAATCAGGGTTGATGTAACAGAAGAACCGTAAATTCACATTATGGAATTTAAACATTTTTTTCCATCGGATATTTTAAAGCCTTATGTAAGGCATTACTATATTTTTGAATCAGATTCGGACACGGAATTTGAGGATACTGTATTTCCGAGCGGAGATATGGAAGTTATTTTTAACCTGGGTAGTGGTACCTGGGAATCGTTGGTTGATCATGAATTTCTGAAAACCCCACCCATTGAGCTATGGGGACAAATTACAAAACCCCTGGCCATCCGATCAAAGGGCCGCCATACTATGCTGGGCATTAAGTTTTTTACACATTCAGCGGCCTATTTTTTCAATGATGACATAGGCGCGTTTAACGACAGGATAACCGATTTTGCTGATGTTATTGGCAGCCCCGCAAAAATATTGCACACCCGGCTGCTGGAAACAACAGAGCAACTGAAAAGAATAACCCTGATAGAAAACTTCCTGGTAAAGCGATTGATGGACAGTGAAAAAAGAGCACCAGGAATTGACAGGGTGGCTCATATTTTATCAAGCATAAAAAAAGAACCCGCCGAAAATAACCTGGGCAATATTGCCTCAAAATATGGTATTACTCCCCGTTACCTGCACAAATTAATTTACCGGCATACAGGTTTGTCGCCATCGTCATTCAATAAAATCATCCGCTTTCAGTATAGCCTTAAGCTTATCACCAGAAACGAGCAGCCCTTTACTGCTATCGCTTATGATAGCGGGTATTTTGACCAGTCGCATTTTATCCGCGATTTTAAATCTTTTACGGGCTTTACACCCTCGGCCTACCTGCAAAATATAACCCCGGTTAACCAGCTTTTACAGCAATAATTTAAACCGTTCCGGTTTGTACAATTTTGGCATTTGCAGCTGCCATACCTTTGTTTCAACAATTAAAACAAAGGTACAACATGAATAATTTCGAAACATTTTCGCAACTGCACCAAAACCCAACCCCGCTTATTTTAGGAAACATTTGGGATGTAAGGAGTGCACAAATTTTTGAGGCCAATGGTTACCAGGCCATTGGTGTTTCCAGCCAGGCGCTATCAAATGCAATGGGCTACCAGGATGGCGAGAACCTGCCCTTTGGCGTGCTGCTGCAATTGGCCAAACGAGTTGTTGAGGTAGTTAATATCCCCTTTTCCGTAGATATGGAAGGCGGTTACAGCCGCACTATCGAAGGTATTATTGCCAACATAGATAAACTGCACGATGCAGGTGTGGTTGGTATAAACCTGGAGGATACCATTGCCGGTGACAGCAGGTACCTGAAGCCTGTTGATGAATTTCAAAAAACGCTGTCGGCAGTGGCAAACCACATCAGCAGGAACAACTTAAAACTGTTTTTAAACATCCGCACCGATGGTTTCCTGCTGGGCCTGCCATCGGCACTATCCGAAACACTTATACGAGTTGAAAATTATGAAAACGCGGGAGCCAGCGGAGTTTTTGTGCCCTGCATTACCTATAGCAACGACATTGAAGCGGTTGTGAAAGCTACCCGTTTGCCTGTAAACGTAATGTGCATGCCTGCACTGCCCGATTTTGAAGCACTTGCTTCGCTGGGTGTAAAACGCGTTAGCATGGGGCCGTTTCTTTTTAATAAGGCCTATGATAACGTTAGCCGGCTCGCCGCCGCGGTCATCAGCGATAAAAATTTCTTGTCAATTATTTAACCATTTTAATTCATCCATAAATTTAATAAACCATGAACTTACCAAGAAGGGCCGAAGATGCCCATGCAACACTGGCCGCTGCTTTTAACACAGGCGATGTAGCCACCGTAATGAGTATGTACGATGTAACCGGCATTATCGTACCCGAACCCAACAAGCCGGTATCGGGCAGGCAACAGTTTGAAGATTCGATAAAAGCCATTTTATCCATCAAAGGAAAAATGGAGATTAAAACCGTGTATTGCCTGCAAACCGGAAATATTGCCCTCGGCCGGTCTGAATGGAGCATTACTGATGGCGACGACGTGAAAGTGGCTGCCAAAGGCATTGAAGTAATGCAGCAGCAAACCGATGGTACCTGGAAAATAATCATCGACCAGGCCTTTGGTGCCGAAGCTGACCTGGTAGCTTAAAACAGCTCAACAACATGTTTCAACCGGCCCTGCCTCCTTACGGAGCAGGACCGGCTTTTTTAATGGATGCATGGCGACCTGTTAAAGCCGGTTCTTCAGCGCTGATAGGTCGCATTGCAAGGTTTTGTCCCAGTTGCCGGTTGTTGCAGCGGCATCATAGGTGGATTGCATAAACTCAAGCAAAGTAGCTTCGGGATTTGCAGCTCGTTGCACCGATTCGTAGGTGAGCAGGAATTCGCCCATTTCAGTGCTATAAAATGCCTCGGGTGGTGCTACCTGCTGTGTGCCAAAATCACCCGGGGTAGGGTAACAGTACGAATAGAATGTGGGGTGCGGAAACGCATCCGAGCCTGCCCAAAAGCCGCATGAGCTTACTTCGTGCGAATAAGCCTCCTGCATTACGACTTTGGGCATATTGGGCATAGCGCCCTGGTGCAAGGGCGCCGGCCTGCCCGAAAAACGGGTAACAGCCAAATCAAAACCACCCCAAAAAAAGTGTACCGGGCTGTTTTTGCCCTGGAAACCGGCCCTGAAATCGGTGAATACATTATGGATGCGCACCAGTGCCTGCCAAAAGTTGTGCATTACAGCGGCATCATAGCCACAGGGAGCATGGTTTTGGGCAAAAGGTATGGCTGGATCAACCTCGTTGGGTACCGCGTAAATGGTTACATCCACGCCGGCTTGTTGCAGTGTATTTATCAAACCGGTATAAAATTCGGCTACAGTTTTGCCTCCTATGGCAAAATCAAGTTTTGCCCCTTTGCTGGTAGTTATCTGTACCTGGTGACTGATGAAATCAAGGTCGATCTGGAAAACACCGCCCGCATACGGCATGCTGCCGGTAGTTAAGCCTGTTGGGCTAACATACAAAGTAACCTGCCATGAATGATTGATCCAGGGCATTTGCTGCAGCCTTATTTTGCCAACTACCTGGGTGTACATGTGTACAGTAGCTATAGTTTCTTTCAGATCGTGATAATCTAAAACAGGCCAGTTAGGAGAGGGGTGATTATTCATTTGCTGGGGTTTTTTAGGGAACAATAAGGGCGGGTTTATGTTTTGGGGTTGTTAATCTGTAATCTCTGCTATGTATAATAATACCCTCCTCCCAAAGATGTTTTTAATGATTAAAATAAATCATAAAAAACACCACGCTCATGTACAGCCACAAAATAGAAAAAACAATGTGCACTGTACTCTCCAGGCGCTTGCCTTTCCACAAATCTGACGAGTAACCAAAAAATTGAATTACTAACCTTGCAGTCCAGAATATTCCCAAACCGAAAGCGATGCGGTTACCCAGTTTGGTTGCAACCAGGTCATGGGCCGAGGTAAGGCATAGGCAGCTCATTAAACCGAGGGTAAGGGCGATAAAAAAAGTATGCACATACATCATTTGCCGGTTAACCAGGCTTACATCCCTCAGTTCGGTTCCCCAGTTAAAATACCTTGGGAACACGCTGTGCAGCAAAGCCAGCAACATTAAAATTATACCGACTATTTTAATTTGTGTTTCCATTTTTACTGAGCACAAAATTGGTAATAAAGGGTGTGAATTTTGTTTCGCAGGCGATGTTAAATCCGGTGGTGGCAAATGTACTCAACCACGCTGCCCTGCTCATAAAATGGAAGAAACCCAGGTTGTAAGCCATAAAGTTTGGCACATCCCGCAGATGCTCAAGCAATACCACTTTGCCGCCAGGTTTTAAAACCCGGTTAAGCTCCCCGAAAAATTGGTCGCGCCCTGCCTTGTCCCTTATTTCATGGGCGGCAAATATTAAAAATACAACATCGGTGTAGTTATCCGGCAAGGGTATTGCCGCCGTACTTATCTGTACCGTACCATTAAAGGCGGGGTAAGCCCTTCTCGCCCGTTTTATAGAAACCTCGGTATGTTTTTGGGGATCATAAAAATCGTAAACTATTAACGATGCATCGGGGTATTTAAGCTGTAACAGCGCACTGGTTTCATCAAACCCTGCGTTGATATTTACAAGGATAGGAGGTGCAGTAGCCGGCAATACATTCAGCCAGTTCAGATTGTACAGGCCCGAAAGGTCATAGATGTACAAAGAAATAGCAAGCGATACCAACGTTGTGACGGCAACCAGGCAACTAATGATAACTGCTAAAGTGCTGAACGGGGAGTTGAAATAATGAGCTGCTAAAAGCGAACCTGCTACCAAAGCGGCAGCAAGGATATAAAAGTGCCGGTTAAAGCGGATAATGTTCCATACGCCCTTCAATGGTTTTCTTAATGGCTCCATTGCTCAATCCTCCCTTTTTTCCAATAATACGGAATGTTATTAATGATAAAAGCATTGGCCAAAACCCCGCCGGTTAATGCCACATCGTCAAAAAATGAAATATGCTGACTTATAACCTCAACAGGTTTCGGGATCCAATCTTCTCTCACGCCTTCAATAATTAACACCTTTTTGGTTTGCTTATCATAAGAAAAAGTAAACGGCAACGGGCCGGCAAATTTGCGCGCTTCCTTCCAGTCTGCAAAGGGAGAGCCGGCAGGCAGAGCGATATCCTCGCCTTTTACCCTTATATGCAGGTCGAGACCGGATTTTGCAGATTGGATATTAAGCTGGCCGTTATGCTGTCGTTGTCCAATATCTGTTGTGGTGTAAGCATAATGGGTAAACAGGTTGCCCAGGTACTCCATCATCTTTTTATCCGTTTCGGATTTTAGTATATAAAGGCCCCGCAGGCGCTTGCCGGCATTGCTGGTATAACGGACGAATACGCGGTACCCTATCAGCGTAAAATCATTCCCCATAAACTTAGGGAAACCTTTTGGGCGCAATCCTGTGGTGTTAACCAGCGCAATGGCTATAAACGCCCACTTATCCTGGTAAGTATCCAATGTTAAACATTCGGGAATTAAATGCGTTAATTGTTCCTTCGGAAATGCGAATGTTAAAACAACAGAATGCTCAAAAAAAGCCTCGACAGCAAAAGGATGGTCTTTTAAAAATGCAGGCATAGGTTAAATCACCAGGTTTTTACGGAGTTTAAATTCGTTGTAGTAAATCAACGCGATGAACATAAACGCGAAGGCCGAATTTGCTTTGCCCCATAATAACAAATCGGGTGCTAAAACAAACTCAATGCAGTTCATGATTGCGATAATAAGCATTTGTGCTACCGCATTTAAGCGGGATTTGATGCCGCTGATAATCCATACGGCCATCAATATTTCTGAAACGCCTATTAATTTGGTTAACAGCCCCGCATGTGTTTCGCCCAAAATTCTGCCTACAATTTGCTGGTGCCGCGGAACCAGGTTAAGTACCTTACAAAGCAAGCCATTGGCAAGCCACACCAGGGCAATCATGATGGTTAATATTTTATGAATGGTGGCCCTGGTCATTTATATTGTTTGATGGCTTAAATATAAATGATAAAAACGGTGGTTGGGTAAATGTTGTTATCAAACCACGCCATAAAAAGCGCTTTTCCGAAACGTATTCTCTATCCTTCTGTTACCGTTGGCAACAACATGATGTCTTCAACCCCATGATCTATCTTCCACCTATCTACAATAGGCTGCTCCAGTTTTATCTGCCTGTATTCATCAGGCGACATAATAGGCACGCCATAAACAATTGGGTATTTGCGCAGGCAGGCTGTGCAGCTTAATATGCCTTCTATAATATTTTGTTCGGTATCTTTTATAAATACCTGTAAAGTAAGGTCCTGCTTATCAAAGGGGCAGCATAGTTTATTAATGGTTTTTAGTTTCATGTTAATCAGCTTTATAATTTAATGCTTCGTGGTATTGTTTAACTTTTTGTTCGGGGTTTGCGGTGCTTAGCAATCCGGAAATTACGGCCACGCCGTCAAATGGTGCTTGTTTTTTTAGGGCGATGACATTTTCGGGTGTCATGCCGCCGGAGACAAAAATCGGCATACTAGTCATTTTTTTTGCCTCCCTTACGGTAGCGGGCATTACAATAGTGCAGCTGCCGGCAGAAGGAGAGGGGAACATGGCGCAGAATGACACATAATCTAACCCATGTTCGTGAGCCCAGGCTATATCATCAAGATTACCGGAGCAGGTGATGCCAGCCAGGAATGGTTTGCCAATGTTTGCCTTTATAGCGTCAAAGTCATATGGTATACAATCAAAATGAACACCATCCAAAAAGGGCGAAGCTTGTAGTAATTGCCATTCCTGGTTTATCAATAAAGGCACCCGGTAAAAGCGGCAAAGACCGGCTATATGTTCAATCAGGCTTAATTTATCGGCACCGGCAGGCCAGTTATTCCAGATTTGTACTACCTGGATACCACCTTTCAACGCATCAGCCAGTTTTTGCAATAATAAATTAAGCTCCATGGTGGGGTTAAGTACCAGGTAAATGCCGCCGGTTATGTTAAGGCTTGTTTTCATTTCCATCCGTTTTTATAAGCATTAAAAAATGCGCCCCAGTAAGGGTCGGTAGCATAGTAGGGCATCGGTTTTTCAACGCCGTTTTCTATTAACGTGTAGCCCCCGGTTTTGCTGGTAAAGCTGCCAATCGCGGTTGCCTTGATGTTATTTTGTTGCAGGTATTGAATAACGTACTGAACCTGCTCCGGATTCACCGACATCACCATCGAGCCAGCGCCAATGCAAAACCGGGAATCGATACCAAACAAACCGCAAATGGCCTGCTGGGCAGTGCCTAAGGGCAATAAATCGCTGTTGATGCTTACTCCACTGCCCGATGCTATGGCCATTTCGTAAACAGCACCCAGTACCCCGCCTTCGGTTACATCGTGCATGGCGGTAATACCGCCTGCTGCGGCTGCGGTTAAGGCATCTTTTAATGACGATGTTTGATAAAACAACCCGCAGCCCTGGTCATAAACTTCTTTACCTAATTTGTTTTTTACCGTTTCCGGGAAACTCATGGCCAGTATGGCGGCTGATGACATGGCGCAATCTTTGGTTACCAGCACTACGTCGCCTGCCTGTGCTTTGTGGCTTAATAAAATATTGGCTACCGGTGCGGTAAGCAGCATGGTGCCGCCGCCTGCAATGGTTGAGTTTTGCTGCGGGATACGCCCGGTATGGCCGCCGGTGATGGCCACGCCGATATCGTTACAATATTGGTGGATAAAATTCCAATAGGTGATCAAATCTACTTCCGGCATATCTTCGGGCAGGTTCAGCACCATTTGGGCGTATTGCGGGGCAAAACCGGTTGTAGCCATATCATTGGCCATTAAGTGCACCGATAGCCAGGCCGATTCCTGCAAACCCAGCGAAGGGATAAGGGAAAGCGGATCGCTGGTCATGGCCAGGCCTAAGCCATTGGGCAGCTCAACCAGCGAGACATCTACACCAAAGGCGGGCCCGGTTAATACTTCGCTGCGCGGATGGCCGCAGCGTGGCAGAATGATTTCATCAAAACCACCGCTACTGATTTTTCCGGTTAACGGCATAGGCTATCAGTCTAAAAATTTTACATATAATCCAAAAAAATCGCCTACGGGTACGCTCCATTGCTGTACCGGGAACCATTCGGGCAGGCCGGTGCAGGTCCACTCGAGGCTGTACGACCTGCCTTTTAATGCTTCATCAATTTTGGCAGTAAGCATAGCCGGGGTGTAAAAGGTGGCCGTAACATAAAACGGGTTTTTGCCAAAAGCCTGCTGAACTCTACGGCGCAGTACTTTGGGCGAATTGCGGTTCATCATACCAAAAGCAATGCCGCAACGCGCCACCCTTGCCGCTTCGCGGATAACCTGTACCGGGTCGCGATAGTACTCAAAGGTGGTAATAAAGGCCAGTGCATCAAAAGTATGGTCCTTAAACGGCATAAAGTGCGAATCGGCATTTACCAGGTCGCCTTTAAACAGGTGTACCGCTTGCCCAAGCATAAATGGCGAAAGATCGCCACCGGTGGCATCAATACCTATCTCGTGCCACCAGCGGGTAAAACGGGTAGTGCCGCAGCCAAATTCCAGCAGTTCTTTTACCCGCTGGTCTTTACCCAGTAGCTGTCCCATTACCTTTTTTTGCCATACTTCGGCGCGTTTATAGCGGCCTTCGTACCATTGCTCGTATGTATCGGTGTGTTCGCGGTTAAAAAACCACTCTTTACGGCCTTGCCAGTTGCTAAGGCTTTGGGTCATCAGGCCAAAATTGTTTTTTTGAAGCTCCATTTATTCCATTATTAATTAAAAAAGCCTTGTTCCTAAACCGTAAATACGGGTACAGAAACAAGGCTTTATATGGATAAACGGCTACGCCGTAAACAATAATGGCCCATGCATCCCTACGCCGGTATTATCCGTGTCAGGTTCTCCGGGTATTATCTCAGCCTATAACCTTAATGGTTAAAAGCACCCCGTGCAAGTATGGCAGCTAAGGTAGGTAATTTTAGGAATTAGGTGGTGTTTATTTTGGGCGATGTTAGGTTACAATAAAAATGAGGTATTGAAAAACAGCCTTTTTTGGAGGGAGAAGTTCTGTTTTACCAGAATTTTTAATTTATCCGTATAATATGCGTAAAAATAACCGATGGTACGCAACAGCCTGTCAGGGTTTTACGTAGTAAGATAGGCGTTGATAATTAGCGCGTAAAAACACCTTATAAATACTAAACTATTGATTGATTTTACCGAACATAAAATGAGTGTCGATACGATATTTTCTTTTAATGAAGATCAATTCAATCAATTATTTCCGTTTTATATACTTATCAACCAAGATTTCTCCGTTCAATCGTGCGGCAACAGTTTAAAAAAGCTGCTGGAACATGACCCTCAAGGAAGTTTTGATCGCTGTTTCCGTTTAAAACGACCTGCAGGCATCGAACCTAATTTCTCTTCCATATCAGCCACGTGCAAACAATTGGTGGTAATTGAAGTTAACAGCCCGTTTAATGATATATTAAGAGGTCAATTTGAACTTTTACAGAGTTCAAACCAGTTGCTTTTTATAGGTTCGCCATGGTTTGATAACATGACAGACGTTAAGCAACGCCACCTTACCCTGCATGACTTTGCCTTTCACGATCCGTTAATTGATCTTTTGCATGTGCTTAAAACCAAGGATATCGTAAATGATGATTTAAGGCAGTTACTTACCACTCTTCATCGCAAAAAAAGCGAGTTAAGAAAGGCGACCGATGAAATTGAAGAGATTGCGCTTTTTGCCCTGCAAAACCCCGATCCGTTGTTTAGGATTGCGACCGACGGCCATATTTTAATGAGTAATCCTGCGGCCGACCAGATTGCATGTTTTACTTTTGAAGGCAAAACTTACTGCCGCGAAGAGTTTTGGAAGCATGTTTTAAAGCTTCAAACCTTTTTTGATATGCCGTTTGAGGCTGGTTATGATAATAAGATATATTCCTTTATAGGCCGTTACGTTGCCGACCATGACTATATTAATGTTTATGGCAGGGATGTTACCGAAAAAGAGGAAGTTAAACACGACAACCAACATAAAAGCATGGTTTTGGCAAAAGTTGCGTTTGACCAAACCCACCTAATGAGGGCGCCCCTGGCTAATATTTTAGGCTTAATTAACCTGTTGGAGATGAACAAAACCGAAGGTGAGATTGATCCTTTAATTTTACCGCTTCTGTTAGAAAGCGCCAAAAAACTCGATACTGTAATTAATGAAATAGTAAATTTGATATAAAAATCACTAATTCATGCTATGGTCTTTATATATAGTAACTTATCGTAGATGCGTTACGTTAAAAACATCATTCAACACCCCGTAATTTTTGATAATAACGAAAGCAATAATGCAAATACTTTTACCAGGGCGGATAAAATTCTGGCATCGTATTTTTTAGCCCAAACTTAAACCTTTAAAAAAATGTATGGAATAGTTAACAAAGCGATAGAGGATTTAGTAGTAGCAAACTTCGGTGAAGAAAAATGGGAGGCGGTAAAACTGCGTACAAAGCTTGACATAGATTTTTTTATCAGCAGCGAACCTTATGACGATGACCTAACATATAGTTTGGCCAATGCGGTAAGTGAAGAAATGAATATGTCTGTTGCCGATGTTTTGGAGGCTTTTGGCGAGTGGTGGATATTGAAAACCGGGAAAGAAAAATACGGCGATTTGATGGAAGCCGGTGGAGAGCATTTAAAAGCTTTCCTGGTTAACTTACCAATGTTTCATAACCGCATTATGCTGATATACCCTAAGCTGACACCGCCTGAATTCCGGGTTACAGATATTGAGGAAAACAGCATCTTGGTACATTATTTTTCTAAACGGATTGGTTTAAAAGCATTTGTAAGGGGCTTATTGCTTGGCCTGGGGAAAATGTATGGCACCCCGGCACAGGTTTCGCTTTTAGCCGACAGGGATAACGGCGACGATCACGAAATTTTCAGGGTTAGCTGGTAGGGGGAAGGGAGCTTAAAGCACGAAACTGACTTGAAAAATAGCAAAGTAGAAGTGCATGAATTATCATGTTTGCATAAATGTCATATCATCCTTCCGCAAAAAAGAACAGACCTCTTGTTAGGAAACCTGTTCTTTGTCATCATAAACAGTAACTTTTGGCCTTTAGCTTTTAGCTTTGAGCCTTCGGCTTTAAGCTTTACAACGTAGCCATATCAATTACAAACCTGTAATGCACATCTCCTGCAAGGGTACGCTCATAGGCTTCGTTAATTTTATCAATGCTGATAACTTCCACATCTGATGTAATGTTATGCTCTGCGCAGTAATCCAGCATTTCCTGAGTTTCTTTTATGCCGCCAACCAATGATCCAACCAAACTTCTGCGACCCATAATGAATGGGAAAGCAGCTACCGGTGTAGGTTGTGGCGGAGCGCCCAACAGAACCATTACACCATCGGTGGTTAGCAGGTTCAGGTACTCGTTATAATCATGGGCAGCCGAAACCGTATCGATGATAAAATTGAAGCTGTTGGCCAGTTCGGCCATAGTATCTTTATCGGTTGTTAGTTTAAAGTGGTGCGCGCCTAATTCGGCGGCGTCTTTTTCCTTGCTTTTTGATCGGCTTAGCATTGTCACCTCGGCACCCATTGACGCCGCAAGTTTAACAGCCATGTGACCCAGGCCTCCTAAGCCAACTACTGCAACCTTATCACCGGCTTTTACCCCCCAGTGGCGTAGCGGCGAATAGGTGGTAATACCGGCACACAACAATGGTGCTACTTTTTCGAGCGGTAATTTGTCTGATACGGATAACACAAAGTGTTGTGTAACCACAATATGGCTTGAGTAGCCGCCCATGGTGATAGTTTTTTTATCCTGGCTTTGCGAATTGTAGGTTTGGGTATGGCCGTTTTGGCAGTATTGCTCCAGGTCGTTTTTGCAGTTGGCGCAATGCATACATGAATCTACAAAGCAACCCACGCCAACGGTATCGCCTACTTTAAATCGGGTTACGTTATTGCCCACGCGGGTAACGTTGCCCACAATTTCATGGCCGGGTACGGCGGGATAAATGGTGCCGCCCCATTCGTTACGGGCGGTATGGATATCTGAGTGGCAAACGCCACAATATAAAATTTTAATTTCAACGTCGTCGGCCGCTGGTTCGCGCCTGTCAATTGAAAACGGAGCCAGGGGCGTTGCTGCTCCCTGCGCTGCATAGGCTTTTACTGATGTCATGGATTGATGTTTTGTGTATTACAAAAATGCAACCTACTTAGCAATAAATATGTTTTTGGACTGCAATTTTTTTAACGTCTACACAGATTGCCAATATAGAAGATTGCGACTGTGATTAAAGGCATAGCAGGCCGGTTGTTGATACACCCTATCCCGGGAAGGCTTGCTCAAACTGGTTTTGCGGGCGATTGCATCAACAACTCCGGAGAATTACCCGCGATTGTTGCCGGTTGGCAATAATTAAGGCTGATAAAAAAGGTACTCCCAAGCCCTGGCTCGCTTTTAAACCAAATATTGCCGCCCTGTAATTCTACAAAGTTTTTGCAAAGCACCAGGCCAAGACCGGCGCCTTTTTCTTTACCGGTACCATAGGTAACCTGCTCACTTATCGAAAATAGTTTAGCCTGCTTTTCGGTCGGGATTCCCGTGCCATTGTCGGCTATCGCGATAGTGCATTTACCATCGCTTGTAGTTGCGCTAATAGTAACCTTGCCGCCCGGGAAGGTAAATTTAATGGCGTTCATCACCACGTTCCTGACTACTAGTTGCAACATGTCGGGGTCGGCAGCAACCCAAATGGCCTCGTCAATGTCATACTGTAGTTCAATCTGCTTCTCTACAGAAATACTTTTTAATAACTGTAGTGTGCCGGTTAGCGTGTGCCGCAGTTGTAATGGCATCAACTGTACTTGTACGCCTCCCATCTGGCTTTTTGTCCAGGAAAGTACATTGCCCAGCATTTGCGTAGTATCGCGTGTACGGTTTAATAGTTCATTTTCAATGTTCCGCCTTTCTGTTTCCTCCAGTTTATAATAAGTAAGTAGTTCCAGGAAACCCTGTACCGAAGCTAAGGGCTCTTTAAGGTCATGCGCCAATATGGATAGCAATTTGTTTTTGGTTTCGTTACTGGCTGCCAGTTCTGTGGCTTCATGCTCGGCCCGGCGGCGTTCCTGGTGATAAGCGCTCCTGATAAAAGCTATGATAAAAAAAATAAGCGCGGCAATGATAATATAACTGTATCCAAAATCAGCAAAGCGGCTGCTTGAGTTAGGGTAGGTATCTTTTATCCAGCCAGGATGGGCCGCTTCCCAGTATATCAGCAAAAGCATTACCGATATGTTTAAAGGCAGCCAAATGGCGTATTGCCTTTGCGGAATTATTGATACGGCTATGATAAACGATAACAGGAAGATAGCAAAAGTAGGGCCATTGAGGCCCGAGTTAGCATAATAATTGACTATCAGCATCAGATTGTTGATAACCTGGAACGCCACAATTGCCAGGCTGAGCATTTTATAAAAACGGGACGCATAATAAGCCGCCGCTACAACCAGCAATACCACAAACATAAGCCCTGCCAGCTTTGGCAGGCCAATCAGATAATTGAAAGGGATGTTGAGCGCAAGCCCGAACATTACAATAATACAAACTGAATGGAAGATGCGCCCCTCTAATGCAAAGTAGGGCTTATCGCCAATTAATTTATTCCACAGAACATTCACCTTATAGTTCATCAAACTTTACAGTTAAACGGAATTAACATGCCAAAGGTTGAGCACATAGAAGGCTGTTACCTTGCCGGCATCCCAATTTACTTGTTTTAGTTGGATGCCGGTTTGAATTAATAAGGAAAAGTTGATTTAAGGCTTTAAAAGATACGTAACACTAAGTTTTTGGAACTATGAGACAGGGAAGTACGCTATCAGTTTGTTCCGGCATCATATAATACCTCTTTATTCATCCTGATGTACTCGGCATTATTTTCGGCAGAAGCCAGCTTGAGCCCCTCATTGGCCGATATAATTGCCGATTTTTTATCACCTGTTTTTAGTTGTAACCTGGCCAGCCAGTATTTGATATTGTAGGCCGTTGGGTTGGTTTTATCAGCTTCCTGCATCCAGGTAAGCGCCTGCGCCAGGTTTCGGTTGTGGTTGTAACACCACACTGCCGACATGTAGTAGGGTTTCTTTTCGCTTTTCATGGCCTCCCGTATATTGGCCATAATGCGGTTATCAACATCGGTTTTTAAATGGATGTTGATGCCGGTGTTTTCCCAAAGTATTTGCAGCAGGCAGTTGTCTTGCTTTACATCTGCAAACTGGATGGTAAGGGTCTCCACTTTATTGGTAAGTTTTGTTGGTTTTACCTTAAAACGGAGCACATCCTGTTTTGGGTCATAGGCATATGCGCCCCATTGGTTAATGGTTTTATTAAATATAATTGTCCATTCGTCGGCGCCGGGTATGCTAAAAAGCGAGTAGGAGCCGGGCGCAAGGGTATTCCCTTCTACCTGGATGCTATCGGTAAGGGTTACAACGGTGGCATTATTGGCCCCGGTTCGCCAAACAATGCCGTAGGGCTCCATCCCGTTAAAAATTTTGCGGCCTTTGGTATTGGGGCGGTAATATTTTACCGATATGGTGCCAAGTCCAAAATCCTGTTCAATACGTTGCCCCAAACTTGCTGCCGGTATTTTAAAAGGCAATTCCTGTGCCCGGGCATCATAAAAATGGAAAGTTATAAAAGTGAGCAGGCAAAATAAGGTTGTTTTCATGGTTTTAATATTGGTGGTTTTGGGAAAGCGGTGGTCGGCGGTTTTTACTATAAAATTATTCTTTATTTTCAATAAGGCCAAATAACAGCAACACAGTTGCAGGGCAAACGCATCTGATTGGGTTAACATAACTTAACACATTTCAAATAAAAAATTTATAAATAATTGATAATCAATATTTTATATTTTAACATGGTTAACACGAAACTGATCGCGTAATTTAGGCGCATCCCAATATTTGTGGCTGTTATTGAGCAATACAAGTCCCTTCGGTACCTCGATTATATAACCAGGATCAGGCAATGAAAACAAGGTAGCGTTTGATGCTTATATCTTCCCGACGTTATAAGCTTATTCCGTTAGCTATTATTAAATAACAGCTTATGGCCGTTAACAATTTAGATGAGCTTGCCCTGAACGCAGTTGCATACGTATTTTTTAACAGCGCTGCCAATCCGCTGCGCGACGCCTTGGTTTGTACACGATCAATTTGATACTGCTTGTTATTTGTGATACGGCGTTCCGCTACCGGTGGTTAAAAAAGCATACAGGCTATCTATAAAATAATCCCAGCCGGCCTCGCATACGTTGTAGCATTCAAAACTTTGGTTTAAGCCCTCGTGTGAAAAATTCAGGGTTGTAGCCTGGCTATCGGCGCTTATGGTCCATATCAGTTTTGTGCCCACCCATTCTGCCTTGTTTGTTAGGGAAGCCATATCTATATAGGCTTTATCACATTGCCACACTACACGGCTATTGGGTACCGCTTCAATGATACTGAAGGTCTTTTTTGTTTTTCCGAAGGCAATATCATACTGGTCGCCGGCGTGTGCGGTTTCGCCGGTTAGGTCATCACTCCACCAATCGGCAATATGCCGGGTAATTGCGGCGTAAACCTCATCGGCGGGTTTGGTTACAGTGATGCTTTTTTGATAATTGTTCATGGTGTTTTTTGAAATGGTATGGTTTACCGTTTTACTGTTTTTCGGCCAGGAGTTTCTCTTCATCTGCCGTTCTTGCGGTGCCGGCGGCGTTGGGCAGGCCTTTACCTGTACTGATGAGGCTGGCCAGGCTGTTTTGAATGTAATTGGTCCACGCGCCCCGGCAAATCTCGAAACATTCATATTCGGGCACCAGGCCATGATGGGTGAAAACGATCTGCGTTTTGCCATCTTGTTCCGCAATGTCGAAGCTGATTTTTGTGCCCTTCCATTCGGTTTTATCCTGGGTAAACTTAAAATAGTTATCCAGCACAAGCCAAACTACTTTTTGGTTGGGGATAACTTCTACCAGTTTTATTTTGC
This sequence comes from Mucilaginibacter sp. P4_C11, assembly GCF_056402115.1. Lineage (NCBI taxonomy): Bacteria > Pseudomonadati > Bacteroidota > Sphingobacteriia > Sphingobacteriales > Sphingobacteriaceae > Mucilaginibacter > Mucilaginibacter sp. P4_C11. The sequence continues at coordinate 108,593 of NZ_JBFUIA010000013.1, forward strand.
AGGTATGGATGTCTTCAAAATGGTAATTAAACTCGTCATTCAGCTTGCTGGTACCGCCTTCAATTTCTTCCGACCACCATCCGCGTACGTTATTGATGGCATCAAATGCTTCCTTCGGGGTTTTGTCAACCAACAGGGTGGTTGTAAAATCTGGTGTGGTCATTTTTATCAGTTTTTGGTTTGATTGGGAATTGTATTACAAATTTAATGTCTTGACAGCATAAACACAGGGTGTAATATGGACATGTTGACGGGTTGATTTGGACACAATGGTTAACTATCTTTATTCAAAAAAAACATCATGAAGCAAGTGATCATCTTAGTTCCTAAAGGCTACGCCAACCTGGCCAGCGTGGTGGGTACTTTTCAAATACTTAACCGTGCCAATGGCTATTGGCAGCAGATGGGGAATAGGCCTATGATGCAGGTGCGTATAGCCGGATTTGAAACGGAACTAAAACTGGATGGCGGTTTCTTTTCTATTTTTCCGGCAGATATTAATGAAATATCAAAGGCCGACCTCCTGATTATTCCTTCTGTTTCGCACGAGTACGACCGGGTACTTAAAGAAAACGCAGCGCTTGTACGTTGGATTGGCGAACAATATCAACTTGGTGCCGAAATAGCGAGCATTTGTACCGGTGCGTTTTTGTTAGCGGCTACCGGCCTGCTCGACGGTAAAACATGCTCAACCCATTGGAATGCGGCAACTGCTTTTAAACGCCTTTTTCCGAACATCGAATTGCACACCGATAAACTGCTTACGGTTGAGCACGGCATTTACACCAATGGCGGTGCCTACTCCTTTTTGAACCTGGTACTTTTCCTGGTTGAGAAATATTTTGACAGGCAAACGGCTATTTACTGCTCCAAAGTTTTCCAGATTGATATGGACCGGACATCGCAATCACCCTTCAGTATTTTTCAGGCACAAAAAAATCATGGTGATGAACTGATTGGCAAGGCCCAGAGCTTTATAGAAGAAAACTTACGCGAAAAAATATCTTTTGAAGGGTTGGCCGCTAACCTGGCCATCAGCCGCCGCAATTTCGACAGGCGTTTTATTAAAGCTACCGGGAATACCCCGGTTGAGTACTTGCAACGTGTAAAAGTAGAAGTAGCCAAAAGCACCCTTGAAAAAGGCCGCAAAAGCATTTTCGAGGTAATGGACCAGGTTGGCTATGCTGATGATAAAGCCTTCAGGGAAGTTTTTAAAAAGATAACAGGCCTATCGCCGTTGGATTACAGGGCTAAGTATAACAGGGAARGGTAGGGGTAAATTGGTGGATAATATATTAGAATTTTTGACAGCCGTAAACTGAAAATTTTTCACCGGGTATGAAATTTTTTCAGTTTTTTACCCCCTGTTAGCCTCTGGCATTTTAGTTGTTGAGTTATTATCAGAACACGAAGTTCTGAAGTTTAATTAATTATAAGTTCAATCATTAAATTTATTTAGGAGGACAACCCATGACATTGGTTAAATTTAATCCCGAAAAAAGGACCAACTCATTACTGCCAGGTTTTAGTGACGTTTTTGACTCTGTTTTTAACGACACCTTTTTTAACGACCGCATGATAGCGCGCGTGCCTGCTGCTAACATCAGCGAAACTGCCGAAACCTTTCACATTGAACTGGCTGCGCCCGGCTTAAAAAAGGAAGACTTTAAACTAAGCCTTGACCGCAACGTGCTAAGCATCTCTGTTGAACATGTATCAGAAAACAACAACGACAAAAAGAATTACAGCAAGCGCGAGTACAGCTACAACTCATTTGTAAGATCGTTTACCTTGCCCGATAGCGCAGACGACAGCAGGATTGAAGCTGCTTATACCAATGGCATACTTAAGGTAGACATTGCCAAAAAAGATGAAGCCAAATCTGTAAGCAGACAGATTCAAATTAAATAATCGGCGAGATAAATAGTAATTTATGAGCCTCCTGCATAAGGGGGCTTTATTTTTAAATAAAAAAAATCGTTAGGGTTTCGTCTAAAAGCTTCGCTGCTATATATTTTCGAACTTTATATAACATAATAACTGCGGGCACATGGATACTCCAAATTTAACAATAATTGATATTGCGCAAACGACCGCAATCAACGGCACATACACCAATATTCCAATTGCACTGGTGAATGACCATGTAGTGAGGATGAGCGTTATGACGGAGCCTTATTTCTGGCACTTCCACCCGGATTCGGATGAAAGTTTCCTGGTCATTGAAGGCTCCGTATTTATTGACCTGGAAGATAGCACCATCGAGTTACTGCCCAACCAGTTATTTACCATACCAAAAAATGTAAAACACCGCACCCGGCCTAATGGAAAAAGGTCAGTTAACCTGACCTTTGAAAGCGCTGGTATGACAACAGTTAGATTGGCTGACCAGTAGCAAACATTAATGGTTGCCGGCCGTAGCAGCATCAAACACGCGGCAAAAGTTGCCGCCACCTATCTTGCCTATTTCATCTGCGTTAAAACCGGTGTTCAGCATCGCCTCTACTACGGTGTAATAGAACCCTGTATTTTGATCCGGCCAGGTTTGGTTGGTACCGCCGTCCATTTTGCCGCGGTTCAGGCCGCCATTAGCGCCATCACGGGGTTTATCGCCCGGAGGAAGGCCATCAGGACGATTGCCATGCATGCCTCCCGGTGGCGGGCCTTGTTCGCCCGGTTTGGGGCCGAAACCGCCGCCCGCCGGCCTGTAGGCCGGGGTTAGTTTGGTATCGGTGCCGATGCAAACATGATCTATCCCCACAACATCAACCAGCGCCCGGATATTTTGGACATACTCCAATGCTGACCCAGCCAGGTGCGTCCATACGCCGATAACACCTCCTGTATCTGCCACAATTTTTGCCTGCTCCTTGCTGATAAGGCGAGGGCGCATCATGCGGGCCATGTTCTCGTTTTGCCCCAATTGGGTATCAAGGCCGGTGTGCGAAATGATTACCGGCTGCTTAGCTACTTTGAGTGCAGCGGCCACTGTTTCGGCGCTGGCATGCCCAAGGTCGACAAGGATGCCAAGTCGGTTGCATTCGCGGATAACGTCGGCACCGAAAGTGGTAAGGCCTCCCCAGCGTGCGGGATTGGTGAAAACGTCGCCCAGGGGTACTGATGCATCGCTGTCATGCAGCAGCGTCAGGTGTCGCAGGCCGCGGCTATATGCATCTTCAAGTCGTTCGATGTGTCCTTCCAGAAAATGGCCTCCCTCAACCGATTGGATAACCGTGGGCTGGCGTTTTTTATGAGCGGTGTTAAGATCGGCCATGTTTAGTGAGCGCTTCATACCGTTACGGGCCAGCTGCTGGTCCATGGAAGCCAGCCCATTTTTAAACCGTTCGTAGGCATCGCCGGGGTTTTGCAGTTTTTGATAATCCACAGCGAATGTCATGCAGATGGCCGATAAGCCCGACTTTTTCATTTCGCCCGCCAGGTTTATATCCGGGCCGGGTACTTCAGCAGTGGTTAGTGGTACGTCGATGTGGTTGTGCGTATCTATGCCCAGTGTATCGGCTACTATTTTGGCTACGCGTGGGTCTACCTCATCAATTGCCCAGGCTGCCATCGGGTTTAGCATTATGGCGGTACCGGCTCCGGCAAGGGCAACCGCGGCCAGGAATTCCCGCCGCGACCATGTTGGTTGAAACTTATTCATGATTTTAAATTACAGGATAGCTGTTTTATATCGTTTAAAGGTAGCAACTACCCGGAGTATCGCCTCCTGTAATCGTCGTTTGGCAGGGATGAATAGACGAATTAGCGGTTAGAGCCGATGAGGGGGAAAGAAGTTTTTTCGCGCAAAGATCGCAGAGGCGCAATTGATTTGGTTGTTTTTTTAGCCAATTACTGCACATTATCGATAACACTCTGGCAATACTCCCGCAGTTTAATGTCTCTTGTTTCATCTGCCGCAATTTGTTTTACCAATGGGAGGTATTTGCTTTTATGGTAACGTAAAAGCCCCGAAATACACTCAACATAAGTTAAAAAGAAATCTCCCCGTTGTTCCAGTTTTTGCAGCTGGATTTTTTCTGCTGATTTGCCTGGGCTGTATTTTAACAAGCTCGCACCCATCCAGGCAAGTTCGCCTGAGTAGTTAATAATCCATGAGCCCAATTTGGAAACTAAGTTTTTTGGCGTGTCAAAGTCCTCGTCTTCCGAAAGCTCTCGTAATAATCCACCCGCGGCATATAAAAAATCGCATAACCAAACGTCACCTTTTTCGCCACGGCTAATTTGAAGCAGCAGTGGTTCAATAAACCTGGCGTTTTTGAGGAGAACCATCAAGGACGCAAAACTATTGAGGTTATTTATTTTGTTTGGCTGGCTAATCAGGTCAATTGTTTCCTGCTCAAACGTTTCTGAATTATCAATCAAAATTTCGTAGAGGGTGCTTAGCTTGTCGTTTATTTCGGGCATGGTTTGGGTTGCAGGTGTGATTGGGTTAAGGTATAATATGACGTATGATTATTGGGCTAATATAAAAACATCAAAGCGGATTTTTATATTGCAAGGAGCGATTTGGGGTTTGAGTAAATGATGCTTACGATCATCGCACATAAACACAGCTTTGTTAATCACGACTGGTTTGCACAACCGCAGGGTATTCTCCGATAGAATCCGCGGGGACTGGAAGAGGCATGTTGTGGTTGCGAAAGCGGGAACTTTCACCTAACCTAATATGCTATAGTAACAAAGTTGCTCAAGTTAACGCCCATTTTCTTCCACTTGTCCTGGCTTGCTATGCGGGCGTAGCAGTTTTTCGAAAATGGCGTAATTGCCACCGGGAGTACGGTAAGCGGAGCTTCCTTCTTATCCATCCGTCCTTCTATCCACTGAACGGTTATAATAAATTCTCCGTTAACCCTGATGTTATATTGATCGAGGTTGATATTGGTCCAGCCGGTTTTAAAATTATCTACTGTGGCAAAAATTTGTTGGTTACATAGCAATGTGTCGGGCATGGCATTTTTTACGGCGTAAATATTTACCCTGAATTTTATAAAATTGAAGTTGTTTACCGATATGTAAAAGTTGAAATTTTTAATAAGGGCTTTTTTTTGGCTGGTTTTATACAGCATTCCCATTTCGGAGCCTACGGTTTCGTCGGCCGTTTTTTTGTTGTGGACAGACACCTGTACAAATTTGCTCACGGCTTGCCGGCCAATAATTTCTGTGTTTATTGCCCGTATTGCATTTGTAATTCTTACTTCGGCAAGCTGTTGCGGCTTTACTGATAACCGGATTGTTTTATCGGCCGCCGGCATAAAATCACTTACCGGAATTTTCAACGCGGCATAGCCCACTATGCTTACCTGGATGGTATCTGCAAAATTATCCCGGCTAATGCCGAAACTAAAATGCCCGGCTGTGTCTGTTACCGTGCCATTGGGCTTGTTCAAAATCCCCACGCTAACGTAAGCCAATGCCTTGCTGTTTTCCTTATCAATCACAATACCCTTAAGTATAATATTTTCGGCAGTGTTAGCCTGGGCGAGAACACGTGAGGCAGTTATACATACCAGCAAAAGCAATAGTAACGGTTTTATGGTCATGATGAGGCGGATTGTTGTAGGCGAATGCCAACCCAACAGGTACGTTGTTTTAACACATTTATTATAAGGTTTATTGATAAATATGTTTTTGTATCAGGCTCTTTCTGCCGGACTGTACCCTGGGGGACCACAGAAATACGGTTTTGAGGATTGCGACTTGCCCTCTACAAACGCCAGCCCCGCCTGAGGCTGGCAGTTAACAAGTTCAATACTCCACCCCGGGGCCCCATAGTTTAACGGCGTTTATCACCATCAGTTAACCAACTGCTTTTTAAACTGGTTGGGGCTAATACCCGTTTCCTTTTTAAAAAGCCTCGAAAAATAGGGCAGGTTTTCAAAGCCGAGCTGGTAGGCTATTTCAGATACGCTTTGATCATCGCCCATGAGGAGGTTTTTGGCTTCGTTCACCAGGTAAATATGGATCAGCTCGATGGCAGTTTTGCCGGTTTCCTGCTTCAACAGATCGCTCAGGTAACGGGGAGATAGGTTAAGGCGCGATGCCAGTGTGCTTACCGAAGGCAGTCCCTGGGTAACCAATAAGCCTTTTTTAAAATAGGCAGCCAGTGCATCATTGAATTTTGAAACGGTTTTGCCCGATAGCTCGCGCCGGTTTATAAACTGGCGCTTATAAAACCGCTGCGAATATTTAAGCATCGAATCAATATGGGTTAGCATAATATCGCGGCTGTACTCATCGGTGTTGCTGCGGTACTCGGTATCTATTTTATAAAAAAGATCCCAGATGGTTTGCTCTTCCTGCGGCGATAGGTGCAGGGCCTCGTTGGCCTCGTAATCGAAAAAAGGGTATTTGTTAATCTCGGTATGCAACACATGTCCGTTCAAAAAATCCTCATGGATGAAGATGATAAAAGCATCGTCCTCATACTCCACGCTGCTAAATTCAATGATTTGCCTTGGTTTTACAAACATCATACTGCCGTTATCATGATCGTACTTGGTACGGCCATATTTGATAACGCCCGACTTTAGTTTTTTAAACCCGATCATATAAAAATCGGATGTAAACTCCCTGTCGCCAAGGCTGCAGGTTTGCGTGCACCGCTGTATGCTGATGAGTGGGTTCTCGGGCGGGGCGTAACCGTTGGCCCGGTGCATATCGGCTAAGTTTTTAAAATGCTGCATAACGTTAAATAATAAAACAAATTTACGCCGAAAACCGGCGTAAATTATGTCAGTACAATACCATTAAAATTATTTGCCCTGTGCGGCAGCCGATACCTCTTTCCAGTTTTCCCATTCGGCAACTCGGCCTTCATAAACCTGTTTAACCCAGGGGTAAGCCTGGTTCCCCAAAAATAAACGTAGCGGCGGGTTTTCGCTGTCAATAAGCTTTAATACGGCGTCGCTGGTTGCTTCGGGTATGCCAAATATATCATCGGTTAAACCGGCCTGGAATGCTGCCCGTACACCATCATACTCGGGCATGGCCACTGTTTGCGCCGATGAAGCACCTGCCCAGTCAGTTGCAAAGCCGTTAGGTTCAATCAGCGTAACATTAATGCCAAAGCCCTTTACTTCGGTAGCCAGCGTTTCGCTCAAGCCTTCCACGGCAAATTTTGATGCATTATATAAACCCAGTACCGGGAGGGTAGCATGGCCCAATACGCTCGAAACCTGGATGATGTGGCCATGGCCCTGCTGGCGCATTACGGGTAATACGGCCTGGGTTAGCCACAGCAAACCAAAAAAGTTGGTTTCTATTTGGCCGCGGGCTTCCTCTTCGGTAGTTTCTTCAATAGTGCCAAATAAGCCGTAGCCGGCGTTGTTAACCAACACATCTATGGTGCCAAAATGTGCTTTTGCTTTGTTGATGGCTGCAATACCGGCGGCGCGGTCGTTCACATCCAGTTGCAGGGGTAAAATATTGCCGCCGTATTTGGTTACCAGGTCATCAAGGGTACTTAGGTCGCGGGCTGTTGCTGCTACTTTATCGCCGCGTTACAGTAATGCTTCGGCCCATAATTTACCGAAACCACGTGAGGCGCCGGTAATGAAAATTGTTTTTGCCATTGTTTTGTTGTTTTAATTATGACACAAATGTAGAGCGCCTTTTGCAGCCCGATTTATACGGAAGTGGGGAAGAATGATACATTTTGACGTAAGCAGGGCAGGATGGTAATGGGAGTGTCATGTTGCGTTAATTGTAGCAATAGCTATTGTCTGCGGCTTTTTTCTTACCAATTGTTAAGCGATGAACCCAATAGGGCATTCTACATTTGTTTTATGAAACAGAAAGTATTATTAACCGGGGTATCAGGTTTCGTGGGTTCGCATACGGCCATTCAGCTATTAGAAAAGGGCTACTACGTTACGGGCACTTTAAGAGATATGAAACGGGCTGACGAGATCAGGCAGATTATTACTAAGCATACTGCACACATTGATAACCTCACGTTTGCAGAAGCCGAGCTTTCGGACGAGAAAACCTGGCTGGAGCTGAGCAGGGGGGTAGATTATATCCAGCACATTGCATCACCATTCCCAAGGGTATTGCCTAAAAACGACGATGAGCTTATTATTCCCGCCAGGGCCGGGGTGCTAAATATATTGAAGGCGGCGTCGGTAAATAAAGTGAAACGGGTAGTGTTAACGTCATCGTCGGGCGCGGTGCTTTACGGCAAGGAAAAAGGAAAGGAAAGCGGCACCTTTGACGAAACAGTTTGGACCGATGCCACTAACCTGAAAGATACATCGCCCTATTTCCGGAGTAAAACCATTGCCGAGCGTGCGGCATGGGATTTTATTAAAAACGACAAAAGTGGCCTGGAACTGGCTACAGTATTACCAGGGGCCATCCTTGGCCCGGTGTTGGAAAGCGATTTTGGCACTTCAGCTAACATTGTACTTAAAATGCTTGACGGCAGCATTCCGGCATTGCCAAATATCGGCTTCGATATGGTTGATGTGCGTTCGATAGCCAATTTGTTGATCCTGGCGATGGAAGATCCAAATGCGGCCAACGAACGCTTTATCGGTTCGGCGGGATTTTTGTCTTTTAAGGATGTGTCTGCTATCCTCAGAGACAAGTACCCGGGCCGGAAAATACCCAAACTTATACTGCCCGATTTCCTGACGCGTATTTTTGCCTTGTTTGATAAAACATTGCAGCCGGTATTGCTTGATTTGGGGAAGGAAAGAATTCCAGACACCACTAAGGCAAAAAGACTGTTGCACTGGCACCCCATTGACAACAAGGAAGCCGTATTATCCTGTGCCGAAAGCCTCATCGGTTTGGGTTTGGTAAAATAAATCAATAAGCTTGCATTATGGATAACCTGAGCAGGGCAATGGCCTTTGGCGGAATTTTAAACACCAGCGAGATTGAACACATCGTGGCTTGTTTTGAGTTAAAGGTTTTAAAAGCAGGCGACCATTTTTACAAGCCCGGCGATATGGCCGACAGTATTGGCTTTGTTGATAGTGGCATCTTTCGCATATTCCTTGCCGGTGATGACCTGGAAGAAGCCACCAAATATTTTGTGCGCGCCAACCAGTTTATGATGGAGTTTGAAAGCTTTTATGATAATAAACCTGCTACATCGGGCATACAGGCTGTTACCGAAGCCAGGTTGCTCACCATTACCCGTAACGGCTGGAACCGTTTGAGCCAGGAAATTCCAAACCTGTTCCTGCTCACCAAAAGTTTGACGGAAGCAGCGCTGATTAACAAAATTAAAGACAATGATTTTCTGCACTTCGGCACCGCTGCCCGACGACACCAGGAGTTTGTGAAACGCTACCCCGACCTTGCCCTGGCTGTTCCCTTACAATATATCGCATCTTATCTACGTATAACGCCGCAGTCACTTAGCAGGATCAGGAAGCAGAGGGGTAGGTGAAGTGATCTGCGGCGAAATAAAGTGGCGGATTATTTCAACAAAAAGTCCTCAACGATACTTACATAGGCATCCGGTTCTTCAAACATAGGTGCATGCCCGGAATATGGCATAACTGCAAATGTTGCATTTTTTATGAGTGAGGCAACTTCCCGCCCTTCTTCGGGAGGGTTCAATCCATCATACTTTCCGCTAATCACCAGGGTTTTTGCGGTTACCTTCCAGAGGTCTTTCCTGAAATCAAATGCGCCAATGGCTTTATTAGCAGCACTAAATTGATCGGGGCTCAGTTTTGTTTCAAATATCTCCAGGTGGTTTTTCATCAATCCGGGATCATAAACCATATATTTCAACAGCTTTACAATGGTTTCGTGCATATCAAGACCTTTAATGTCTTTTTCGTTTTCCTTAAATAAGCGTTGTATTGACGAGGTGTGTCCGTTGGATTTTGTAACGGTCAATATCAATTTGTCAACCCGGTGCGGGGCCGTGATCGCAACCAACTGCGCAATATAACTGCCCATGGAAACACCCAACAGATACACTTTTTCTAAGCCAAAATGATCCATGATGCCCAAAATATCGTTCACATGATCCTCCATGGTAAACTGTAATGGCTTGTCTGACCGGCCGTGACCACGGCAATCCAGCGCAATGGTTTTGAAGTTTCGCGATAGTGGTTCAATTATATTTCTTAAGTGTGCGTCATGATCTCCACCCACGCCATGCACCAGGATAACAGGGAACCCAGCCCCCTTGACTTCCACATACAGCTGAATGCCGTTAACTTTTATAAGTCCCATATTCATCGGTTTAATGTGCCTTTGTGATGCAAAGGTATGCTTACAGAAAAACTGAAAAATTAAAGTAGTTTAATTTCGGCGTCTTATCCGGATCTCGAGAAGGGAAGCATCAACAAAAAAATGCAAATAAATTTGCGCAACTCAAAAGTTGCATATATATTTGCAACCTGAAGGTTGCTTATTTGAACTTTACAACATGAAACAAGATATATTCCAAGCCATCGCCGACCCAACACGCAGGGCTATTTTAACGTTAATTGCCATACAGGCATTAACACCAAATGCCATGGCTCAAAAATTTGATATGACCCGGCAGGCCGTATCAAAACATATTAAGGTATTACACGAATGCGATTTAATTAAACCCGAGCAGAGTGGCCGGGAGATTTATTATCACTTTAACGCAAAAAAAATGCAGGAATTCGACAACTGGTTAGCCCAGTTCAGGCAAAGCTGGGAAACACAATTCAATCAACTGGACCAACTATTATCAACAATTAAAAAAACAGAAAAATGAACAACGATTTGCTATTTGATTTTAACGTTGACAAAGCAGCGAAAACGGTATTTATAACCAGGGAATTTAACGCCGGGCAATCTTTAGTATGGGATGCCTTTACCAAAGCCGAATTACTGGACCAATGGGGGGCACCTGCACCTATGCGTGCCAAAACTAAGTATATGAATTTTGAAGTAGGCGGACGACGATTTTACGCGATGATAAGCCCCGATGGACTGGAGCGTTGGTCTGTGCAGGAATTTACATCCATTACCCCGAAAACCAATTTTAAGATGTACAACGCGTTTTCAGATAAAGATGAAAATCGTGAACTGCCGGGTTCTGAATGGGATTACAATTTCAGCGAACAAAACGGTATAACAAAAGTGGACATTGTCATTTTTAATGAATCGTTTGAACGCTTGGAGAAATTATTGGAGGGCTTCAAAATAGGCTTTACCATGACATTAAAAAACCTGGAAGACTTGTTGTCAACTTTATCCTAAGATATTAAACCGAAATAATTAACAATTAAAACATAAAAATCATGAGAGCAATTAATCCCTGGATCAACTTCAATGGAAATGCCGAAGAAGCATTCACCTTTTACAAATCGGTTTTTGGCGGAGAGTTTACAAAGATCACCCGTTTCAAGGACCTGGCGGGCCCCGAATTCCCGATACCAGAAAATGAGGCCAATAAAATCATGTACATTGGTTTGCCATTGGGTAAACACAATGTGCTAATAGCCAATGACGTGCCCGAATTTATGGGACGGGTAAGCGAAGCCGAAAACCGGTCGAAAATATTAGTTAATGCCGAAAGCCGTGAAGAAGCCGACAACATATTTAACGGTCTGTCAGCTGGCGGTGATGTTGAAGGCCCCATTGGCGACACTCCCTGGGGTACGTATGCCGGAATGTTCAGGGATAAGTATGGGATTGAATGGATTGTGGAGTTTGACGCGAGTTAAGGACTGAATTCGTCGTTTCCCTCGCCGTCCCCTCAGGGTCTCTCGGAGAGGACCCTGAGGGGGGATACGATCATCTCGCATAAACGAGGCTTTGAGAATTACTACTTACACTGTGCATCCGCGGGGTCCTCTACGAGAGACCCTGCGGGGACAGAATTGCTACTTACACTGTGCATCCGCGGGGTCCTCTACGAGAGACCCTGCGGGACAGAAGCTTGTTTCCCTCAGGGTCTTTCCCTGCGGGCGCCGAAAATTATTTTAAGCAACGAAAAATCCCTGCTTCCGAAAGAAAGCAGGGATTTGAAAGACTTATACTTTTGAAACAATTATTTTGCGTTTTGGTGAAACCCCCGTCAACTAATAATTCCGACCCGTTGTCGTTCATTTTTGGGAGTTGATGGATTTAAAAACCATACATACCACCCGAAACGGAAATTTGCTCGCCAGTAATCCAGGCTGCATCATCCGAAGCAAGGAAAACGGCAGCTTTCGCAATGTCTTCGGGCTGGCCCCTACGCCCAAGTGGCGTTTTTTCAACAAACATCTTTTCATACTCACTGCCGGCGGTAACGCCCGCGCTGGCTGCACCTTCTGTTGCTGTGGCGCCTGGTAAAATAGAATTGATACGAACGTTTTTAATACCCAACTCCTTAGATAAAGCTATTGTAAAGGCATCCAATGCCGCTTTAGTTGAGGAGTACAATGAGGCATTTTGAAGAGGGTATTTACTAGCGCCCGAACTGATATTGATGATATTGCCACCCTTATCGCCGAAAAGTTTCAAAGCCGCCTGGATGGTCAATATTGGCCCTAACACATTCACGTTGAAACTTTGGTGGAAATCTTCAACCGAAATTTGTTCAATAGGCGCATATCCTTGAGATACCGCGTTATTTACTAAAATGTCCAGCGTACCGAAAGCAGTCTCAGTTTCTTTAAACATCCTGGTTACATCGGCTTCTTTCGATACATCGGCCTGCACTGCAATAGCTACGCCTCCATTATCGGTTATCTCCTTAACTACTTTATCCGCGCCTTCTTTACTTGAGGCATAATTTACAACTACTTTTGCGCCTGCTGCCGCGAAGTGTTTGGCGATAGATGCGCCTATTCCTTTTGAAGCACCGGTAACTACCGCTACTTTATTTTTTAATTTACTCATGATTTCTGTTATTAATACATTTTTTGTTGGTGATCATTCCATCGTTTGACTTTAAATTCTTCCCGATTTTTCCGTTCTGAATCATATCCAAAAGTGCTGTATTGTAACGAACTGCGTGTTGACATGAATCATTAAATGCGCTTGATATAGGTCAATTCAAAGCGATGACCTATATCACATTAGTCGGATAAGTGATTGTAAAATAGGAACTTAAGATAGGGGTGAAAAAACACAGTAGCAGAAAGCCATACTGGTTACAACGGCTTATATTACATTACTAAACACTTTTTTGCATTCAGAGAGATATGCTGACGAGGTTCTATTTAAGCGAGTTTTTCTTCAGCCTGCTCAAAGTTTCCGGGGATAAACCCAGGTAAGAGGCGATCATGTTTTGCGGGAACCGCTGTAAAAATTGCGGATAATTGCTAATCAAATCCTCGTAACGTTCTTCAGCCGTATAGCTCATTGCGGCCTGCATTCTTTTTTGGGTTGCAATGGTGTTATTTTGACTTATTACGTTAGCCATTGCCGAAAAGGCAGGTATGTCCTTCAAAAACTCCTCAATTTGAGCATTGGTTGATTGCAGAACCTCCAGGTTCTCCAGCGCTTCAATATTAAAGCGACTTGGGGTTAACTTGTAAAAGCTTTCAAAATCGGCCAGCCACCAGTTTTCCAAAGATAATTTCAGGATATGTTCATGCCCTTTGTCATCTACCGTAAAGGTCCTGGCAGATCCTTTTACAATAAACCCGATATATTTGCATACATCTCCTTCCTGTAAAAAGTATTGCCGTTTTCGAAGTTTTTTGGGTTTGAAATGTGCCATCAACAAATGCTTATCATCCTCCGAAAGCAGTTTGCCTGATATTTCCTGAATGTAATCGAAAAACGTTTCAAAACTGGACATCGTTCAAAGATATAATTATTCGCAATTTACTTAAGCTGCCTGATAAAAGACAAAAAACAAGCATCGTAAATCACTTAGTATGCTCAACGGCGTTGATGACTTTCTTTTGGCAAACTAAATTGAAACAAGAAAAATCCCTGCTTCCTAAAGAAACAGGGATTTTAAAGAAACTTATAATCAAACGGTGTTTCTCTTTGTCCAAAAGGCGGGATCGCATCGAAATTAGCGATCACGATTCATCAGGCGAACTTGATTAAGTCTTGAAAGATGAGTTTACCCCAGCTATTTCCATGCGCCTGCACAAGCAACCCGCCTTCCGAAAGCCCGCCAAGTTTGACCGGCGCGAAACCGAGATTTTCAGCAAGCGCACCAATCTCTGCTGCTGCGCCGTCATCGTCGCTCGCCAGGAACACAACTCTCCGGCCACCATGTACGGCCTGGTCCTGGCCAAGAATGGCAGCGCCTAAATGGTTGAAGCCTTTGACCAGTTTTCCGCTAGTGAAGGCCTGTGCAACGAACCTGGCAGACGGTAATCCGCCCAGTTTTTCAGGGGGCACACCATAAGCATTAGTCACATCTACGATGGTCTTTCCCTCCCAGTTGGGCAGCGCCTTCGCTACATCCGGGTGCGACTCAAAACGCACGGCTAAAAAGATGACGTCGGCCGTAACGGCTTCAGCCAGCGTTGCGGGAATGATCTCTGGCCCGATTGCGGCTGCGTCTGATGCGAAGCTTTCGGGGTCGCGTGTGGTTGCAACGGATACTTTGATTCCGTTGCGGGCAAATGCCTTAGCCAGGGCCTGGCCGATTTTGCCGAAGCCGATAATTGCGTAGCTCGCTGCTTTATTTTCTGATTTACTCATTTTGAAAATTATTTTAATTATATAATGGCACGGGATACATACCCGCGCCGGTGAGAGGTTAATTACTTAGCCAAATAGGTCATACCGCCATCAACAAGGAGTTCGGCACCAAGCATGAACGAGGAATTGTCAGAGGCCAGGAAAACCGCTGCTTTACCAATGTCGGCTGGCTGCCCAATTCTGCCTGTTGGCATTACACTTGCAAAGTGTGTTTTTACAGCTTCAATTTGTTCTGCGGGAACGAACTTTTCAAATGCTGGTGTATCTGTTGTACCTGGTGTTATTACATTTACCCTGATCTTCCTGTCTAAAAGGTCGCTTGAAAATCCTTTTGCAAAAAAGATAACTGCAGCTTTTGCTGCACCATAAAGCGTAAAATTTGCATATGCCCGATGTGCTGCGTTCGACCCTATTAAAATAACAGAAGCACCATCATTCATATAGGGCAATGCTTTCTGAACAGTGAAGTAAACACTTTTCAGGTTTAAATCCATTGTCTTATCATAGTCGGCTTCGCCAATAGTTGCCACAGTTCCTACAGCTCCGCCACCTGCATTGGCTACAATCACGTCTATTTTACCAAACTTTTCAGCTGTCTCTTTGAATACCCTTTCCAGGTCGGCAAGGTTGGTTACATCGGCATTTATGGCTATAAAAGTATCTCCAAGCTGGGCCACAGCACTATTTAAAGTTTCCTGGTTTCTGCCCACAATGGTGCCTACAGCACCTTCACTTTTAAATTCTTGCGCAATGCCAAACCCAATGCCACTATTACCGCCTGTAATCACTGCTACTTTATTTTTTAATCTGCTCATTTTTAATTTATATTTAAATTTGTTTCACAAAGATACTGTCGATAGTTTATATTTGTAACTAACGAAAGTATATTCTGGTTACCATTGGGTAACTACAAACTTAAATGATATGAAAGACGAAAGGTTTTGCAGTTCAAATTGCCCGTTTACAAGAGCTATTGGCACTATTGGTAATAAATGGAAGCCGATAATTATAAATGTAATTAACACCCGTACCATTCGTTTTGGTCAGCTGGATTCTATAATACCACTCATTTCAAGGAAGGTACTAACCGAGCAACTAAAAGAGCTGGAAGAAGATGGACTATTGGAAAGATTGGCCTATAAGGAATTACCGCCAAGGGTAGAATATAAGCTGTCTGAAAAAGGCCTGGCATTTTTGCCAATTTTAGAACACATCAAAGAATGGAATTTAAAATATGAAATAGCTTTAATACCCAAAGAGACTGATAGGGTAACTTATGCCGGATAGTATAAAATCGAAACCTGACAATGAACGGGAAATGGAAGATATCGTTTCGTCTATGTACACCGAAAGAAAATTCGCCGTCCCCGCGGGGACAGAAGACTCGCCGTCCCCTCAGGGTCTCTCGAAGAGGACCCTGAGGTTCCCCAATCACCTCGCATAAACTCGGCTTCAGGAATTGCGACTTGCGCTGTGCAGCCGCTGGGTCCTCTTTGAGAGACCCCGCGGGGACAGAGCATCAAAAAATGACACATATCCCGCAAGACGAACTGATATTGTCAATACCCATAATAATGAAAAGAAAAAAATAATTTACGAAATCATCGCTCAAAATTTTGGAGAATTTCTAAATAAAACAGAAACTGATTTAAATAACGCACTAGTCGATTATTCATACAAACTTTATGAAGGTGCTATCGCTAAGGTATTATCTCAACCTTTCAATGAAAAAGCTTATAAAATGCATAATAATATTGTTACCGACGAGCGGCAATTAAGGATAGTTATTCAAGCTTACAGTTCGATTATATCAACAAAAAGGAATATTATCAATCAAACTCTAAATAATATAAAAGGTAATAAAGAAGTACTTATAGAGCAAGCCAAAGAAATCAAAGAAAGTTCAATCGAGCCATCTTTTAAATTACTTTTCAATACTCAAGAAAACATTCAAAAAGTCAAGGCATTAGTAGATACCGTGTCGTTTATTTAAAGTTTATAGTGTGCTGGCGTTACAACCCACCCGCGTAAGGGATAGCAGCGAATACCGGCCCGCGCCTAACGCCCTATGCCGTATAAGCGAGCCCGACCCGACCAAAGGAGGGTTACGCCATAGTAATTGGTACCTGCATAGTTCATTAAATCCCTACCTTCCCTTCCCCCGAGGAAGGAATCGCACGGGGCTTTGCTTTGGATGGTGGGAGAGGGGTGGTAGCTTAGCATGGTTTAGATGCAGGGCGTCGAAGATTTCTCTTTCGCGCACCCGCTCCTGGCTCTCCCTTTCTCTATCGAAATGACAAATTTTTCTTTTTTAATCCTGTCAATCCTGCAAAATCCCTCAATCGTGTTATATCCCCAACACCTGCTTCAACTTCACATACCCCGTTTTACTAACAGGTATCTTAGCACCCGATTTTAAAATAGCTAAATGCGCGTCCTTCTCATACGGGTCAATCCGGGTGATCTGCGTGATGGCGATGATATACGAGCGGTGCACGCGGACGAATTGGCGTGGGTCGAGGGTCTGCTCGAAGAAGCTCATGGTTTTGTTTTTGAGGTATGAGCCTTCTTTGGTGATAACGGATACGTAGTCGTCGTCGGCCATGAGGTATTCAACGTCGGCAACGGGGATAATTTTTACTTTGGTGCCGGTTTTTACTACGATGCGCTCGTTTTGGGCGGGCGAATGGGCGGCTACGGCATCCAGCAGTTCTTCGGTATGTTTGGGGGTATGTTTTTCGGGGGTGGTAGCCAGGAATTTTTCGACAGCCTTGTTAAAACGCTCCTTGCTGAAGGGTTTCATAAGGTAATCCACGGCGTGGGCCTCGAAGGCCTTGATGGCGTACTCGTCAAAAGCGGTGGTGAAGATAACGGCGGGCGGGTTTTCTACCAGTTCCAGCATTTCAAAGCCATTGATCTTTGGCATCTGCACGTCTAAAAATATCAGGTCGGGCTGGTGCTGTTGTATGGCTTTAAGGCCTTCAAAGCCGTCGTTACATTCCTGTATCAGCTCAATATCTTTAAAATTTTGCAGGTATTCCATTACAACCATGCGGGCTAATGGCTCGTCGTCAATAATCAGGGCGCGCTTCATACTTGTGGTACTTTTATTATGGTTGTAAATATATTATCATTTGCGTAAGTTTCCATCAGGTCGTTACGGGCAAATAACAAATATAAACGGCGCTGCACCCCGCGCAAGCCAAAACCGGTACCTTTTTTGGGCCGGCTGGTTTGCGGATCGTAAGGGTTTTGCACCATCACCACCAGGTAATGATCTTCCATTTCGCCGCGGATGCTCACGGTAACGTCGCCGGTGGTATCGTACAAGCCAAATTTTATGGCATTCTCAACCAATGGCTGCAGCAGCATGGAGGGCAGCAGGGCGGCGCCGCAGCGCGGGTCGCAACTAATCTCGGTTTGCAGGCGGTGGCCAAAGCGTACTTTTTCAATATCCAGGTATAAATTCAGGTGGGCCAGCTCATCAGATAGTGGTACCTGTTGCTGATCGTCCTTTTTTAAGGTGCCGCGCAAAAAGTCGGACAGTTGATGGATCATGGTACGGGCCAGGTCGGGTTTAAAGCCGATGAGCGCGTTGATGGAGTTGAGGCTGTTGAACAAAAAGTGCGGCTGCAGTTGTTGGCGCAGGTTGTACAGTTCGGCATCGCGGGCCAGTTGTTCGGCCTCGGTTTTGCGTTTCAGGGTTTCGCGCTGGTCAAGCTGCGAGTACCACAGCAAACTGATCATGGCCATCCAGCCCACGGCCAAAAAGTTGATAAAAAAGCGGATAGTTAGAGATTGAATAACAAAATTAACGAAGATAGCATCCGTATTAAGCAGCGGCAACAGGTACCGGCAGCCCGCGGCGCAAATGCCTGCCAGCGCCACCACCCATATAAACAGGTTAATATAGCTGCCCTTGCCCGGCTGGTAGTAGCGCAGGTTATTGTTGATAAGCCAGCAGGCGCCCGCCAGTAACACAGCGCTAAGCAAACCATCAATAGTTGAGGTGAACCACAAAAAACCAAAACTATGGATAATATACGTTTGCAGCGCCGCCCAGCCGAAGCCACAGGCCACAAACGCACCGTATAATTTTGAAGCTTTTAAATTTGGTATGGCCAATGTTTTTGTCGTTTTGTTATTGATTCATTTTTTAAGATAGTCCTAAGTCCTAAGTCGGAAGGTTTAAGTCTTAAGTTAGATAGAACTTTGACTTTAAACTTAGCACTTTCGACTTAAGACTCAAGACTCAATTCCTCACCCCCAGCAACGCTGCCTTGTGATGCGCCCAGGCGATGTACAGGTCGGCGTCGGGTGTTTCGTGTATGTTGTAATATAACTCGGTACCGTCGGCAGGTTCGCTGATGCGGTTAAGTTCGGCCACGTCAATAAATTGCCATTTAACGGTTTGGCGTTCAATATTTTTAAAGCTATCCTGGTTGGCATGGCCAATCTTGTTAGCTTTTTCAAAGGCATTCAGTTCGGTTTCGGCGCTGATTAACCGCAACTGCTCATCAAATTGCGCCTGATGATCGCCATCACCGCTTATCACCCTGAAAACTAATTTTGCTACGTACCAGTTCATATAAGCCCCCTCTAAATCTCCCCCTGAAGGGGGAGACTTTTTGTTTTTGTTTATAGATAAAATATTCCTTCGTTCTAAACTGCAGCCCCCCTCTAAATCTCCCCCGGTAGGGGAGACTTTAAAACCTCTTTTTTTAAAGCCCTCTCCTTTGGAGAGGGTTTGGGTGAGGCTTTTTTTTAAGCCCTCCCCTTCAGGGGAGAGTTTGGGTGGGGCTAATAACTCCTGATATCCACCCCTGCAAAAATCGACACCCCTTTTAGTACCAGTATTTTGCCGTTAACGTTTGATGCGGTGCTGCGGATACGTTTATCATCTACGCTGGCGAATACTGCGGCCAAATCTGATACCACCTGCCAGTTGGATGGCACAATGATTTTGGTGCCGCCGAAAATCTGGGTAATATCCAGGTATACGCGGCCATCAATATCGGCCTGGGTAAAGTCGAGCTCGGCCCCGCCGAAGATGTTAACGATATCGCCGCCCTTAAAATTTTTGCTCAGGATGGTTTTATTTACCCCGCCGAAGATGGAAACAGTATCCAGGTAGTCGTCGCCGTTATGGTGGCCAAAAGGTGGCGTATCCTGCGGCGGCGGCGTGTTGGCATCGGCAGCAGCGGGTTCGCCGGATGGTGGTATTTCGCCGCCATCTTTTACGGTGTAGTCAACAATCGGGTCTTCCATTTTACCAAAGTCGAACTTAGGCTTTTCGGTTCTTTTACCCCAGTTGGCAGGGTCAGCAAAATCTTTTTCCCATTTGGTTTTGTATTTGCCGGTAACAGGATCATGGCTTTTGCCGCGCCTTACAATAAGCCACATACCAAAGGCAATAATGGCAACCGGCCATACAATCCTATCGGAGTTATCGATATTGTTGATGATAAACAAGCCCACGCCGATGGCTATTAATATTGGGCCAGATGATTTCTGAAAATTATGTTTGGCTCCCACATATAGACCCCAGCATACAAGCCATAAAGGCCATAATTCGATGCGATCTGGGATAAAGAAAAGGCTGAACTGCTTTAGTAGTAATATTGCTCCTACAACAAGCAATATTATCCCGGCCATGGCTTTGCCTCGGTTAGGGTTTTGCGGAGAATTTATATCGTTGTTCATTTGTTCTGTTGCATTTTAAATCATATCCCAAAACTAAGGTAACATTATACATGTGCCAAACAAATACTGGCGATATATTTAAAGTAATCGGTAAGGGGCTAAGTTTTGTCGGTGAAAAAGTTGGGGGTAGAGGTATTGCTATGGCAAAGGCCTGTTTGGTAATGGCCGGTAAAGCAAATTATACTAATTTTAGCCATCTGAAATTATCACGTTGAACAAAGAATATACCATTAGCCCCGGCTGGAAAGCTTTCACATACATCGTAGCAATAACTATGGTAACCGGTGGAATTTATCTGTTCGTTTCGGCCAAACCTGCCGAAAACGCACATGATCAACTTATAGGAGGGGTATGCTGGCTATTGGCCGGTTTTACGGTATATTATAGCATCCGCAAGAAGGTAACCATCACCCCCGACAGCATTATTAACCAGGGTACTTTTACAAGGAACGAATTACTAAAAGCAAACATCAAAGGCTATAAAATAGAAAAAGATAACCTGGTCATAATAGCCAAAACCGGCAAGCCCATATACATAAGCAGTTACACCACGCTTAAGGGTGATGACGAAATGTTGGAATGGGCTGCTCACTTTGAAAATATAGAGGCCAAAGAATACCAAAATGACTACGATGCCATGCTGCACGATGAGGCCATAGGCAACAGCCCTAAAGAACGAAAGTTAAATGTAGCATCTGCTAAAAAGTTAAGTGCCTATGCAAATTGGATTGCTATTGGTTTAGCTATGTGGCTGCTTGTTTATCCCTATCCTTACAGGTACGCTGTTACAACAGGGTTAACGTACCCACCGCTGGTTATCTGTTTGTTTTACGTTAAACGCGATATCATGACGTTTAACAGTCAACAAGGCGAAGGATCTGTTTATCCCAGTTTAAGTCTCGCCCTTTTGGCTACGCCGCTGGGCTTAACGTTAAGGGTTTTACGCGATTGGGATTTACTTAGCTATACTGCTATCATACTGCCGGCAGTTATTATCGCTGCAATACTTGGCGCAATTTTTCTTTCCGCTTTAAATGGAGCCAACATTAAAACCCATAGCAATGTATTTACACGGTTCAATATCGCATTGTTTATTTTGCTATATAGCATCACAGCAACCATAACGATCAACTGCGAATTTGACAACTCCGATGCCCTGGTTTATAAGACGACCGCAACCGACAAGCGATACACCACAGGCAAAAACGCTGCCCATTACATCACCATCGATAGGTGCGGCCCGCTGCAACAGCCTACCGAGATTACTATAGGCAAATCATTTTATGAGGCAGTGCATCTCAACGAAACTATTAAATTAAATGCTAAACCGGGCCTGCTACATATTCCCTGGTTTTACGTTTCGCAATAGTTTGCCCAAAGGTGGCACAAGAGTACCAATTGAGTGTGCAAAGGGGGCTTAACGGAATATGCTAGCGATGTTTCAGGGGCACCAGGTACATAATCGGGGTGTTGCGCTCGCCGGCAGAAGCGCCGCTCCGCCGGGCTTTACAATACGTCTGCATGCATTACGCCTATGGACCGGTACTCATTTCAATCCCTAAGTGTGCCGTGAATTGATCGCGGCTGTATGTAATTGAATGTTGGATAAAAGATGGTGTAAAGTAGTGGTTTTCGGATGCCAACTGCGTTTGAATGAAGAAAAGACCTAAATGGTTTATTGCCAGCTTTAAGTGCCCGGCTCCCGAACACCTGGCGATAATACCAGGAGTTGAGTTGTAACAGCCCTGCCAAAAATCTTGATACCTGATACTTGCGACTTGATACTGAAATCTTGCTACTAAGTTTTACATTTGCACCATGAGTAAGTTATGGCAAAAAACCACTAATGTAAATCAGCTGGTTGAAGATTTTACCGTAGGTAAAGACAGGGAGTTTGACCAGGAAATGGCCGCTTTTGATGTGCTGGGCTCGTTGGCCCACACCCGTATGCTTGAGAGTATTGGCCTGATGGATAGTGCTGATCTTGAGCTTGTTCAGCGTGAGCTAAAAGCTATTTATGCCGATATTGAGGCTGGTAATTTCACCATCGAAGATGGGGTAGAGGACGTACACTCACAAGTAGAAATGCTGCTTACCCAACGAATTGGTGATGCCGGCAAAAAGATCCATTCCGGCCGCTCCCGTAACGACCAGGTGTTGGTCGACCTCAAATTATTCTTCCGTCACCAACTGCAACAGGTAGTTGAAGAAACAGAAACCCTTTTTCGCCAGTTGATTACACTAAGCGAGCAGCATAAAGACGTGCTGCTGCCGGGCTATACTCACCTGCAGGTGGCCATGCCATCCTCGTTCGGCCTCTGGTTCGGCGCCTATGCCGAAAGCCTTGCCGATGACCTGGAACTGGTATTGGCGGCTTATAAAATCACCAATAAAAATCCCCTGGGTTCGGCAGCCGGTTATGGTTCGTCGTTCCCGCTTAACCGTACACTAACTACCCAGTTATTAGGATTTGATAGCCTGAATTACAACGTAGTATACGCCCAGATGGGTCGTGGCAAAACCGAGCGGATTATCGCCCAGGCCTTATCAAGCATAGCCGCTACCCTTGCCAAAATGGCTATGGACCAGGCGCTTTACCTGAGCCAGAACTTTGCCTTTGTGAGCTACCCCGATACACTAACCACCGGCAGCAGCATTATGCCCCACAAAAAAAACCCCGATGTTTGGGAAATTATGCGCGGCAAATGTAACCGCCTGCAAGCCCTGCCAACCGATGTAGCCATGATGACCACTAACCTGCCATCCGGCTATCACCGCGAGCTGCAACTGCTTAAAGAACTCCTGTTCCCGGCCTTTGCCGACTTGAAGAAATGCCTGCATATGGCCGCCTTCATGCTCCAGAATATAACAGTAAATGCTGATATACTAAAAGATCCCAAGTACGCATACTTGTTTAGTGTTGAGGAAGTTAACCGCATGGTATTAAGCGGAACGCCTTTCAGGGATGCCTACAAGCAAGTGGGCTTAGCTATAGAACAAGGCGATTTTAACCCGGATAAAACTGTAAACCACACTCACGAAGGCAGTATAGGCAACCTGGGTAACGAACATATTACTGCCGCATTTGATAAGCTGCTGACTAACTTTGATTTTGCAAAGGTGGAAACGGCCATAAAGGAGCTGGTGGCCTAACAAAATGGTAATCCTGCTGGATATAGATGGAGTATTGGTAACCGAACCTTCCTGGAAAAAAATAGAAATTGGTGCCGATGGGTTCATGCTGTTTAACAAACAATCGGCAGAAAACCTGGCTGATATTTTGGCGCTAACAGCTGCCAACGTGGTTTTAGCCAGTACACATAGGATTAGCTTTACTATTGCACGTTGGCTGGAGATTTTCAAAATCAGGGGGATAACTATTAATAAACTATCTAAACTTAATGATAGGCAATCCCTCGCGGATATGCAGGATCGTGGTAGCGAAATACAGGAGTGGGTACATAAAAACGGTAAGGCGAACTACGTCATTGTAGACGATGACTTGTCAATAAATAACTTGCCCGAGGCTATAAAGCAAAGATGGGTCACAATTAAACCCTATGTTGGAATTGATGCAGAAGCCAAACAAATGGCTTTAGATATCCTTTTAAATAATCGGTGAAATCACCCTATAAATCAGTGTAATCCTAAAAATGAACGGACAAAACAGAAGCGATATCTTCCCCGGCCTGGAAGTGGATATTATCCTTAAAAAAGACCAGCGCACGGGCACCCTTACCCGCGGCATTGTGAAACGGCTGTTAACCAGCGCGTCATACCATTCCCGCGGCATCAAGGTACAGCTGGATGATGGCCAGGTTGGCCGCGTAGCGTGGATTGTTGATGAGGAAGATTAATTCATGATTTCTACACAATTGTTTACCATATTTACCTTGTACTTACCATAGTACAATCCTATATGCCTGCAAGCCCTCAACGAAAATCGAAATTATGGTTACGGTTAGATACGCATCACCGTTTGTTAGTATCCTTGCTTGTTGCTGTAGCTACACTTATTTTTATTTTGGGGCGCTTTAGCATACCTGCAACAACATTGGTTACGTGGTCGGCATTTGGGCTGAGTGTTATAGTGATGGATTGGGTTATCATCCTGTCATCGCACCCAATGGAGGTGAGGCACATAGCCAAAATTGAGGATTCCAGCCGGGTATTGATATTTGCTTTTGTTATTGTGGCATCCATCATTAGTCTCCTGGCAATTTTTTTCCTGCTCAAATCATCCAAACAGCTATCTCCTGCCGTAGTTACCGGCCATGTATTGTTGGGAATGACGTCGGTAATTATCTCATGGATATTGGTGCATACCATATTTACGCTGCGTTATGCCCATATGTATTACGCTACAGATACCGATGGTGATAACAAGACCAAACCTTTAGGCGGACTGGAATTTCCAGGCGATGAAAAGGGTTTTGAGCCCGATTACCTTGATTTTGTATACTTTTCTTTTGTGTTGGGGATGACTTTCCAGGTATCTGATATCGAGATTTCGTCCCGGCAAATCCGCCGGCTGGCATGGATTCACGGCATGATATCTTTTGCTTTTAATACCGCTATTGTGGCATTAAGCATCAACGTGATTTCAGGACTGGTGTCGAGTTAATATTAAGTCGGTAGTCTTAAGTCGGAAGTCTCGAGTCATATTTTGCTTTTGACTCAGAACTTAAGGCTTTCGACTCAAAACTAACCGTTAATTAGTATGGCAAGGAATTAAAATAAACCACCCTGCTGATCAATAAATTTGGGGCGAATTAAGTTTGTGCCAAGGGCCGCGTTTAACTTTTTGGTTACATAATCTGACAGTATGGGCGAAAACCGTTCATCATGCTGATGCATAAAAAACCAAACCGATTTTAAACCTTCCTGCTGCCACTTTTTTATCCTCTCCACCCACATATCCAGGCGGGCCTCATCAATGCCATATTCGCCTATTTTATCGGTACAGCCCACAAACCGGATAAAGGCATGAGGTGTAGGTAAACTCATGTGTATTACGTCCCGGCGTCCGGAAGCATCGGTTATTACGGCGCCAATATTAAGATCGCGAAACAGGCTGAATACTTTGTCGCTGTTTTCCTGTTGGGCAAACCATTCTTTATGTCGCAGCTCTACAAAAACGGGTACGTCTTTGGGCAAGCCCTCGAGGTATGCTTTCAGTTCGGGGAAGCTTTTGGGTGTGTAGTTATCGCTCAATTGCAGAAAAAGTGGTCCCAGCTTTTCGCCAAATGCCATGATGCCTTCATAGTAAGTTGTAGTAACATCGTCGGCATTTTTTAACCTGCGGATGTGGCTGATACTTTGCGAAAATTTGGGGCAGAATTTGAAATTCGGGTTGCTTTCTGCTTTGGCTTTCCATTTGGCAATGGTATCGGGGCCGTAAACGTTATAAAATGTGGCGTTCAGTTCGATGCAATCGAAATGTTTTACGTATTCATCCAAAAAGTTGGCCTCCTTGGTTTTTGGGGGATAGATTTGCCCAATCCATTCTTTGCGTCCCCATTTGGCGCAACCTACGTGAACCTGTATTAGCTCATTGTTTTTAGCCGTTGCTAATACGTTGGTTGTAAGTTCTGCATCAGGCGGAAGGGTGAAATCTATTAAGTGTAATTCTTCGGGTGCTACTTTGCCAAATTCCATATGAATTGATTGTTGAACAATGGGCTAAGTTAGAAAAAGTTAAAATAAAAGTGGCGTAGTTCGGCGCATTACCCGGGGCAAACGCATCAAAACAGGTGATGGAGTGAGCTTATGGCGTCGGGAAGATATAAGCATCAAACAACATCTTGTTTTTATTGGCTGATCGTGGTTAAATGATCCATGTACTAAAGGGACTTGTATTGACCAACAACAGGCACAAATATTTGGATCTGCCTAAATTGCGCCATCAGTTTAGTGTTAACCATGATAAAATATAAAATATTGATGATCAAATATTTACAAATATTTTACCTGAAATGTGTTAAGTTATGTTAACCCAATTAGATACGTTTGCCCTGGCACATTATAATGGGCCGAGCTTTAACCCAATCAACCACTCACTATTACCCCAACAAATCCACTTTAAATAACGGCTTAACTCTCTTTTTACTGGCCTGCTCGTAAGCATACCCCAGCTTAATAATATCGCCTTCTTTCCAGGCTGTGCTGAAAAACGACAGGCCAATAGGCAAGCCATGTAGCAATCCCATGGGTACAGTAATGTGCGGATAGCCCGCCATAGCTGCCGGGCTGGAAAATCCGAAACCGTTGTCATAATCGCCATTTACCAGGTCGATGCAAACTGCGGGGCCGTTGGTGGGGCCTATGATGGCATCCAGTTTGTTATCGGTTAAAATTTTATCTATTGCTTTGCGGGTGCCGGTATTGGTTTGCCTTACGGCTTTTAGGTATTCTTCGGTATTTAAGTCGCCTTTGGCCTGGGCCAGTTCAAGGGTTTCCTGTTTAAAAAATGGCATCGCTTTGGCCTCGTTTTGCTTGTTATAGGCAATTACATCGGCCAGGGTTTTTACTTTGCTGTTGGCATTGCTTAAATACTGGTTCAGCCCATCTTTAAATTCATATAATAAAACAGGGAACTCGCTTTTGCCGATATCTTTCAGCTCTTTATTCAACTCAACTTCAATTACGGTAGCGCCTTTGCCTTCCAGGGTTTTAATAGCTTCTTTTAACAAGGATACCATACCTGGGTTGCTTTCCATTGCCGATTTTTCGACCCCAAGGCGTTTGCCTTTTAAGCCATCGGCATCTAAAAATTTGGTGTAATCAGCCTCTGCCTTGCCTTTGCCGGCCAGGGTAAAACTATCTTGTGGGTCAACTCCGGCCAATGCTCCTAAAAAGATAGCCGCATCCTTAACGGTGCGGGCCATAGGCCCGGCGGTGTCCTGTGTTTTGGAAATAGGAATAATGCCCGACCTGCTCCATAACCCTACGGTAGGTTTTATGCCCACCAGTCCGTTTACTGACGATGGCGATACTATTGAACCATCGGTTTCGGTACCAATGGCTATGGTGCATAAATTGGCCGCTACAGCGCTGCCCGATCCGGCGCTTGAGCCGCTGGGGTTACGATCGAGAATATAGGGGCATTTGGTTTGCCCGCCCCGGCTGCTCCACGCACTGGTAGAGTGTGTTGACCGGAAGTTTGCCCATTCGCTTAAATTGGTTTTACCCAATAAAACGGCCCCGGCATCGCGTAATTTGTGGATAATAAAAGCATCTTGTTTGGCAAAATTATCAGCCAATGCCAGCGAGCCGGCAGTGGTATGCATATTATCGCCGGTGTTTATATTATCCTTTATCAGCACGGGTATGCCATGTAAGGGGCCGCGTACTTTGCCTTTCTCCCGCTCTTTATCCATAGCATCGGCCATGTTTAAAGCATCCTTATTTAATTCAATAACGGAGTTTAGCTTAGGGCCATTCTTGTCAATCTCGTCAATTCGCTTCAGGTAAAGTTCGGTAAGCAGGCGCGATGTATATTGCTTTGCCTTCATTTTTTCCTGCAAATCGGTTATGGTAGCTTCGGAAAGTTCAAACAGATCGTCCTTACTGTCTGTAGCGGTGGTATCTGGTTTTTTATCGTCTGCTGCTGGCTGGCTGCATGATGAGGCAACCAATGTTGATAACGTAAGGCCAGCTAATGACCCTGTTTTTAGAAAATTTCGTCTGTGCATAACCGGTTGTTGAAAAGCATCTACAAATAACAAAATATTTGTGGGATAAAAAATTATCAACCTAAAATGTTACAACATGCATTTGTGTACAGCCGGTTTATGCACAGACGATTAGCAGTTAACGTTTGGCATATATAATTAACGATGCTTTCGCGATAACATTCTGGTTTAGCATAAACCCAACCAACGCTGGCGATGCCTTATCGCCAACACCAAGCTTGTCTGTTTTTAAGGCAAAAATGGTAATAACATAGCCGTGCGCAGCATCATTTACCGGCGGGCAGGGGCCGCCATAACCCGGAACACCAAAATCGGTGTTGCCATGTATGGCACCGGTGGGTAACTCATTTGCAGATTGACTGCCCGCGCCTTGTTTAAGTTGATGAACACTGGCAGGGATATCAAAAACAACCCAATGCCACCAGCCGCTGCCGGTAGGGGCGTTTGGATCGTACATGGTAATAGCGAAGCTTTTGGTGCCTTGTGGAGCATTTAGCCATTCCAGCTGCGGCGATTTGTTCAGCCCCGTGCAACCAAATGTATTTGATGCAAATTCATTGGTGAATTGCCCGCCCAGGTCGGTGCTTTTTAATGTAAAGGTTTGTGCTTTGGTGCTCAAGCAGCTTATGACTGCAAATAAAAATAAGAGGAACTTTTTCATGATTTTTTGGATATAAATAATATCCAAATGTGGCTTGTTTTCCCGCGCAGGCGTTAATGCCGGCGGCTCAAAAACTATTGAAAACAGCTCATGCTTCTTGTAAGTTCATCTGGTATTGTTTTGGGCTTACGCCAAATTTTCTTTTAAATGCCGATGAAAAGTTCGAAAGGTTGTCGTACCCAAAATCGATATAAAGTGATGTTGCATTTTTACCCTGTTCCAGCTCCTGCCGGGCTACCTCAAGCTTTCTCTCGCGAATGTATTTACCGGGGGCCATGTGGTAAACCTTTTCAAAGTCGCGTTTAAATGATGCCAGGCTCTTGTTGGCCAAAAAGGCCAGCTCATCAAGCGTAAGGTTATTGAACAGGTTGTTCTCCACTACGTTTTTTAACAGCAATTCGGGCGATGGGGTGTTACTTCGTAACAGGCCGGTCAATTGGCTGCCGTAACTATCCAGCAAAACTAAAAGCAGCTCTTCTACTTTATTGGCGGCCAACAGGTATGGTAAATTTTGCCCCTCCTGTATCAGCGTTTGTATGCTTTTAACATAGTCGGCAATATAATTAGTTTGCCTGAACTTAATATAGTCTGGTGTTACCTGGGCGGTCCGCGAGTTTAATTTATGTCGGTTTAAAAAATCCTGGGCGAAGGCCGACGAAAAGAATACCAATATACTGCTGTATTGATGATCGTTTAAAGTATGCTCGGCCATAATGGAATTTCCTTCGGGAATCACAATCCCTTCGCCGGTACCCACAATGGTATTATTGGCCGGGCGAAAAATTGCTTTCTCGCCATTAATTACAAAGCTGATGGCATAGCAGTTAAATACAACCCTGCTGTTTTGCAGGCTATCCTTTTCGGTATAATGTACAAATGAAATATCGCCGGCGGTTATGCGCCGTTGGTTTTCGGTAGCTTGGGGTATGTAAATGTTGGTCATCAATTTATCTCTTCGCCGGTTAAATCTGTGGGTATAGCAGTTAAACCCTGTTACAGTATTTGCTCGGTAGTAGATTTTGGGATT
Source organism: Mucilaginibacter sp. P4_C11 (assembly GCF_056402115.1). Classification (NCBI taxonomy): domain Bacteria; kingdom Pseudomonadati; phylum Bacteroidota; class Sphingobacteriia; order Sphingobacteriales; family Sphingobacteriaceae; genus Mucilaginibacter; species Mucilaginibacter sp. P4_C11. Next base: position 138,303 of record NZ_JBFUIA010000013.1, read on the forward strand.
TGCAAAGCCGGGTTAAAATTAGGGATTAGCTGTTTTATTTTATCGCTGCTGGAGTTGTTTAAATCCAAAAAAGACCATGTTTTACCACCATCCTTACTTATTGCCAATAAATAGCTGTGACTGATTATATGAGCATTTGGCAGTTTGATGGTTAAGTTCTCGGGCACAAGGCAATGGGTTTCGGCACCTGCTTTGTAAAATTTTCCGGGAGAGCCTACTGTTGCGCTTTCAAAAATCATTCCCTGGGTTTTCATTTGTGCCATACCCTGGTTAACTATCGATATCATTTTTTGCTTACCGCCCGCCATCTGCACTGCTTTAGGATAAGTATGGTTTATAATAGTTGCGTAATCGCCGGCTATCATGGCCTGGGCTAAAATATTAGCTTGCTGTTTTACTGTAGCTGTATCCTGGGCTAATAAGTTTAACGGCAAAATAGCAATGGCGAACAGATAAATTGTGATTTTTTTCATGGTGTATATTCAAAAGCCTTTTTTATGGACGCAACTTGAATCTAATATAGGCTTTCGGCAGGTTAAAAAAAATAAAATTTAGTTTAGGTGTGCCTTTACGTCGTTGTAAATATTGATATGAATTTTGCATGTGTGATAAAATCAGTATGCCTCAAAACACTGTGGGTTGCAAATAACAGCGCCGTATCGCTGTATAAATTCCATTACAATGCATAAGCCGCTTTCATTTTAGGTAACTTCATATTTAAAAACATAAATACTTCCTGATGGTGTTAAAATGTCTGATCAAAATAGTATCTCCGGTCATTTTAATGGCGGGCTTGCATGGGTGCAGCCATGGTAAACAAGTATTTAAGAGCGATTGCAATGACGATTACTCGCCCGTTTATAAGCGTGTTCCTTTTACCGAGCTGGTAAAAAATCTTAAAAAATACGATAGGCAATATGTAGAGGTTACCGGTAAATATATTGAAGCGCCAGAGCAATCAGCTTTGTTTAATGATAGCCTTTTTGCCGATCACTCGGCAGGGCATGCCATCTGGATAAATTTTAACCCCGATTGCCCGCTTTATTTAGAGGGAACGCGAACAGGTCTTTTTCAATATAATAATGGCCAGTTTACACAAATAAATGATAAGCAGGTAACTATAAAGGGGCGGGTGGATGCCCACGATACCGGGCACCTAAACCAATATAAAGGGGCTATTGAAAGAATCAGTTATATCAATTTATAATGGGAGCCTTGTCCGGCTGTTTTTGATATAACTGAAGTAAATATTGGCCCTAAATCTCCAGCTTTAAACCATCATAAGCCAGCCGGATATTGGGTGGTAACTCTGCGGATATCTCCTGGTGTTTGCCAAGGCGATGACTTATATGGGTAAGATAAGTGGTTTCGGCGCCAATTTCGATGGCGAAATCAATCGCCTCATCGAGTGTAAAGTGCGAGATATGGGTTTGCTTTTGCAGGGCATTGATCACCAATATTTTGGAGCCCTTTATTTTGTCTTTTTCGGCCTCCGATACGGTTTTAGCATCGGTGATATAGGTAAAATCATTTATCCTGAAGCCCAGTACCGGCAGCCGATAGTGCAAAACTTCGATAGGGATAAATTTTACACTGCCGATATTAAAAGGATCTAAGCTGATGGGGTGCACGGTAACCTGTGGGATACCGGGATATCCGGTACCATCAAATACATAAGGGAATTCGCGGGCAAGCGCGCGCTGAACCCTGAAATCGGCGTAAACATCTACAGGGCCTTGCTGAAAATAGTTGAATGCCCGGATGTCATCCATCCCGGCTATATGATCTTTGTGCTCGTGGGTGTATACAATGGCATCCAAGCGTTTTACGCCAGCGCGCAGCATCTGGTACCTGAAATCGGGGCCCGAATCAATAACGATGGTTTTATCTTCGGCTTCAATTAAAATAGATGTGCGTAAACGCTTATCGTATGTATCTGCAGACGTGCACACCTCGCACCCGCAGGCAATAACAGGTACGCCCTGCGATGTTCCGGTACCTAAAAATGTTATGGTCACAGCTGCAATTTTGTTTGTTTTATTTCCTGTAAAAATGCAACCTGTTTTTCGTCAAGCAATCTAAAATCTACTTCCAGTTCGCGGAGTAGTTCAACCAGGGCCAGAATTTTACTTTCCAGGTTCGAAAACCGGTTTACAATCACCATACGGCTGTTTAATAGCAGGCACGCCCCGGTTTTAAAGTTGCCTTTCTCGTACCGCACCTTGTAGCCTGCTGTTTTGAGCAGTATCTCCAATTTTTCGAGTGTATGGTTGGTAGCGGGTAGCATTATTTCAAAAGTAGTAAATTAAGTGTAATTACAGGTTCATTTTTGGATATGGATGCCTTTGGTTTAAATAGCTTGTATCGGTATATTTATAAACCAATTGTAATCCTGTATCATCATGAAAAAAATTATCGTTTTTGCTGTTTGCATCATTTACATCAATGTAGCTTTTGCACAGCAAACAAAAACCTATGCCGAAAAGCTGGGCTGGCCAAAAGGCGCACGCGTAATTATTTTGCATGTTGACGATGCAGGGATGTCGCATGAATCAAACGATGGTTCGCAAACGGCCATAGAGAAGGGTGTGGCTACCTCAACCAGTGTCATGATGCCCTGCCCGTGGGTCCCCGAATTTGTAAAATACCTGGATAAGCACCCCAATACTGATGCCGGCCTGCATTTAACCTTAACATCCGAATGGGATAATTATCGCTGGGGGCCACTGGCGGGTAAAAGTATTGTACCCGGCCTTACAGATAAACAGGGATGTTTGTACCCCAGCGTTGTGGCTGTTTATTTTAATGCATCGGCAGATGAAGTTGACAAGGAAATAAGGGCGCAACTGGATAGGGCTTTAAAAATGGGGTTTAAACCCACACACCTTGATTCGCACATGGGTACCTTGTTTGCCAAGCCGGCATTTACTGAAAAGTATATTAAGCTTGGAATTGAAAAGCAAATTCCGGTAATGTTCCCCGGGGGCGATGACCTGTTTTACCGTGCCGAAGCCCGGGCCGCTACCATAGCCGAATTAAAACAACAAGGTAAATATACCGAAGGTATGCCGATACCCGATCCGGCTGTTTTGGCCAATGTTAAAGAAACCGGGGCCATGATCTGGAGGGCCGGGCTGCCTGTACTTGATGATCTGCATAACTCAAGTTACGATTGGCAGATGCCCGATATTGATAAAATGACCGATGCCGAAATTCAAAAATGGTATACCGATCACTATATCGAAAGCATTGGCCGCCTGTCGCCTGGATTAACCATGGTAATTATGCATTGTACCAATCCCTCGCCAAACTTCGATCAGATATCCGATACCGGAAAAAAACGCAAGGGCGACTTACTGGCCATGCTCGATCCACGGTTAAAAGCGTTTTTGAAAGAGAAAGGATTTATACTAACCACCTGGCGCGAAGTAATGGAAAGGAGGGTGAAGGCAGGTGGGCTTTAGATATGCAGATGTGCAGATTTCAGATGTGCAGATTCTGGGTGCAGATTTTAGATGTGTAGATTCAGAAGTATACATCAAATGTTACGTCATCTGCCCACCTGCCGCATATCTGTAAATCTGCTTTTTCATCTGCACATCTGAAATCTGCACATCTGCATATCAGGTTAGTTCTGTATCAACTTATACTTTCCTGATTTGATTAGCTTTTGCTGCTCGGCCGAAAAAGAGGTTCGGCCGCCAAAATCCTGTACCCAATAGCTTTTATATTCTGCTACGCCAACTTCCTTAAAGTCGGGATTCATCAAGTTTCGGCAATGGCCTTCGCTTTTAAACCAGCCCTCCATCACCTCGGCTATACTTTGCTGGCCCTGGGCAATGTTTTCGCCTATGGCAAAGCTTTTAAAACCTTTAAACTTATAGCCTGCCAAAACGATCCTATCTTCCATACTGCGGCCGTCTTTACTGGTATGGCTAAAATAATTGCGTTTAGCCATATCCTTTGCATGGCCGGTGGCTGCATCAAACAGTTTATTGTTCCAGGTTAGGGCAGGGGCGGGTGGGAAATACTTATCACCACAATTGCAGCCCCTGGCCCGGGTTTGGTTTATCCGGGTTAGAAACTCGCTTTTAAATTCTTCGGTTTGCCCGTAGGCTTTGCCGCAAATTAATAATGCGGCAACTAAATATATAGCGCTTAAAAATGATTTAGTCATATACTTATCAGACAAACAAAACTGGATGAGGTTTAGTATGGCGCAACTAAGAAATTTGTTGAATAGTTGAAGGCAGCGTTATTGATCACTTGGCATAGTCCTGATAGGGTTACTGAATAAAACATGACTACTGCCTCGGTTTCCGGGGCCTTATACGCCAACGGCTTCGCTTTTTACGCTGYACGTAATAGATCATTACTACTATTGCCATAACTGCAAGGGCAATGATAAGCGTTACAACGAGACGGTATGCCTTGCCGAGGCGAGTTTGGAGCCGCGTTTGAAGCTGGAGGTATATACTTTTTTTTTGACGATGATAGAATCCTGTTTTTTAATCTGAATAGAATCTTTTTTGGCAACCATTGCCAATTTGGTTTCCTCCGCTTTTTGGATGCTGTCGTCTAAAAATTCATGTCGTTTTATGGCAACGGCAGCTTTGTCGTAATTCTTCATATGCCGGTATAAATCGGCATAACCTACCTGTACTGCCGATTCATTCCTGGGGTCTTTATTTTTTACTGCGATTTTAAGTGCCTCATTCAGATCGCGCATGGCCAGTGTGTAATCTTTAATATCACCTTTTATAGCCGATAGTTCAATTAACGATGAAATGATGTTAGGAACATCGTGTTTTAAACGGGAGATGTTGTTTGATTGCAATATGAACCATTTGGCCTGGCTGTAATTATGCTGAGAGCGGTATATTTTTGACAGGTTGTTGTAACAGGTACGTAAACCTAAAGAATCATTAATGCTTGAGTATACATGCAACGCCAGCATGGAGTAATTTAACGCTTCGTTTTTAAAATAGTGTCTTAAGTTCCTGTTGCTAACTGTATCATAGTGCATGTATTCTTCGGCGATAGCATTGTAGATAGGACCCTTTAAAGAATCGCTTGTGACCTGTAATTTTTGCTTAAGGCTATCCAGGTCACCAGTGTAGGCTGATAATTTTGATCCGGCTAAAAGGATAAAGATGAGGCAAGTAAGCAGTTTCTTCATATAGGGGTTATCGAATATAGCAATATGTTTTAATATTACTTAGTCAAATAATGTGCCCGACTACTCAAATTGCCTGCCCGGCCGAATAAAATTGATATGAAATATTAATTCCTGCACTGTAGGGGCGCTTTTTGCACTAAACATGGGCGAGTTTTTTTTTAAACAGCGGCGCGTTTTTTTTGAACATTTCATTTGGTACACAAAACAGGACATCATTTACGCCCGGTATAAGTATTATGTACTAAACAATAGTCTGTTCGTAACGGGTGATAAAGTGCTGCAGTGTCTTTGATCGTTTCAGCAAAAAGTTGAAAAGGAAAATGCCGATGGATGCGCAGGTGATGCCCGCCAATACATCAAGCACATAGTGGTGGCTGGCATATACAGCGGTAAACCAGATGCCCAGCATTACTATGGCAAAAAATAAATTTGCTTTGCCAAGGCGGTTTTTAATGCCATAATATAAAACAATAACCGGGTACGATGAATGTAATGATGGCATTGCAGCAAATACATTTGAACCTTTGGCATAAATAGACTTAAAAACGCCTGCGTGAAAAAATTCATCAAATTTAGCCAGGCCAGCTGTATTACCCTGGGTTAAGGGATGAAATTGCAAGCCATGGTATTGCACATACCAGGGTGGTGCAGCCGGGAAGGCATAGTATACCACAAAGCCCAATAAATTAACCAGTACAAAGGTGAGGGAAAATTTAAGGAACTGTTTTTTATTTTTAAAGAACAAAAAGGTTGCAAAAGCAAGCGGCACGGGAATCCAGCACAGGTAAAATATACCTGCCATAACATCCATAACCGTGTTGCCGTTTGCCCGCCAGTATTCATTGGGGGTGAGCAGGCTGCCTTTGTAATGGATGCCGAACAAGCGTTTCTCGAAATTATAAATATCGGCTATGTGTACGGTATTGAAATTGTAATTGGGGAAGGCCTTCATATAATCAAATATGATCCAGTATACAATGAAGATGCTGAAACCAAGAATGAATTTTCGGGTAACCGCCGATGCGTAAAAAAGGGAATTAAATATCAGTACAAGCGTTAATTCATCGCTTTTATAACCTATTAAAAAGTAAGAGAGTACTAAATACCCTATCGAGATGAGCGAAACAATAAGTACCGTTTTGGTATTGATTGTTACACTGTTATGCGCGGTAGTATTCACCTTATTTTTTTAAAAATCCGGAACGGAATATTTTGTCCCACAGCGGCGAGCTTACACCGTAGCCCCTGTCGGGATCCTGGTAGTGGTGCAGCATATGGTGTTGCTTTATTTTTTTAAACAGGCCGCTTTTAAAGTTAAAGTGATGCATAGCATAGTGCGATATATCATAAAACAGGTAGCCTAATATAAAGCCGGGAAAAAAGCCAAAAACATTATCGACGGGCAATATCCATTTAAATAAAAAGAAAAAGCCGGTAGCCAGCGGGATACTTAATGACGGCGGCAATACCAAACGTTTGGCATCACTCGGGTAATCGTGGTGTACGCCGTGCATAATAAAATGCAACCTTTTCGCCCATTCCCAGTTTTCGTTGGGTTTAAGGTGAAAAACAAAGCGGTGCATAATGTACTCGGTAATTGTCCAGATAAATAATCCCAGGATAAACAGTTCGGTGTATTTTATAAAACCAATACCCGCGTTAAAGGCCAGGTAGGTTGAGTAAATGATAACCGGTACAAAAATATACAAGGGTACGGTATAATGCACCTTTGATAACCCCTCTAAAAAGTTGCTTTTAAACATCCTCACAGACTCCTGTGAGTTAGATACATAATTCTTTGTCGCCATAATATATCAGGTTTAAAATTTTTAACTATTTCTTCGCCTGTTATTTTAATGTTTTGTTTTGATATAATTTATTACCAGGAACTGTAGTACAGCCCTTGCACGAAGGTACGATAATTTAGCCGGGGTCTCAAGTTGTAAGTTCAAAGTCTTGACCTGTCAGTTATCAGTTGAATTTCATATAACAAATATCCAATCCCGCTTCAGGCTTATAACTTGCTGCTCTAAGCTTAAGCTGCTTCTTCCTCTTGTTTTATTAAAGCTTTTTTTGCTTCTCTTAACCGGTTAAAAGCGGTAATATTGGTTAGCACAGCCAGTAATACCAATGGGAAAGTAAATATCGATATCGGCTCAAATATGTGAAATTTAACACCTGGTATAAACAATTTATAATTGCCGCCAATGTATTGTGCAACTATACCGCTTATTAACGCGCATACGCCAATAGTAACCACACGCTCGGGCCGTTGCATTAAGCCGCCTTTTACTTCAACACCCAGGCCTTCGGCCCGTGCCCTTACATAACTTACCATCATCGAGCCTATGAGGGCTATAAACGCAGCTATCGAGCTTATAAAATAGTGGTGCCCAACCAGGTAATAACAAATACCCAGGAACATGATTAACTCGCTGTAACGGTCAAGAACGGAATCATACAAGGCGCCAAAGGTTGATTTCATGTTGCCTAAGCGGGCTACCTGGCCATCAAGCATATCAAATAAGCCGGCAAACAGTATTAAGCCACCTGCCCAGCCCACATAACGCAAATCGCCGCGGTTACCTTCTTCGGCACCTAAAATAAAAATGGCCGCAACACCCACGTTCAGCACAAAACCAATTGATGTAACTGCGTTTGGTGTTAATCCAACCTTGATCAGAATTTTTACAACGGGATCAATCACCCGGTAAATACCTAATTGCAGGTTTGTTCTAAGCGATATTTTTTGTTCCATTTTTGTAATAGTTTGATGTACAAAATTAAAAATCAAATTTAATTCTGGTGCGTATACCCCAATTTGCTACGTTCGGATGATTAAGGTAGTTAAACCTTTCCACAAAATCAACACGAATTAGCTTAAATATGTTTTCGATACCAACGCTTCCCTCAACATAAGGAGTGCGGCCTAATGAATAAGTAAGGGGCACTCCATTAGCATCAACAGGTAACTGGTACAGTGACGGGTGTATCGAAGGATTATTACCATCACTTAAGCCACCCCAAAGTACCTTAAAGGAAGCGGTTTCGCGCCATTTTAATTTTTTAAACAAGGGCACTTTATTAAAGAAGAAACCCATAAAGTGCTGATCAATCCTTACACCTTCATAATGATCATAAACAAACTCCAAAAAGTTCATCAGGTTATAGGAGTCGATATCATAGGCATAGGTTTGATTGGCGCGGGGAATTGATAACAGCGGATATGGTACTGTTCCAAACACCTTGCCACCATATACGGCTACATCGGCATAACCTAACTGCGATTCATAAACCCGTTTATCAATACGGGCATCAATTTTTTGGTAATTATATTCGCCACCAAAAATATTTTTTACACCCGCTGTAAATTGTACCTGGTAAATAGGATATTTATWGGGTAGCGGGGTACGGTAAATTTTGCCCTGGTAAAATTCTTCGTTAGGCGCGTACCTTAAACCTGCGGTAAATTCTGTTGTAGTTAAATCATGAACCGGATGTGTAAGGTCATTAGCCGGCCTGAAATATAATGATCCGGCAGGCTCCTGGTTCCATGCGTTAAAACCGGCGCTGTATGAAAAATGGCTTTCAAACTCGTGTACGTAATCAATTCTATAATTATCGTTGTACAGGTATTTGTCATTTACCCCACGTTTGAATGACAACAGGAAGTTATCCTCTTGTACAAACTGAAGGTTGGCCCCAGGTATTTTCGTATCACGCTGAAAGCTAGCCCTTAAATAGTTTTGTGGGAATTTATAGATTGATTTATTATTAAGCGAATAAGTTGCGCTCAGGAAATATTTCCAGCGTTCGTCTTTAAACCCGTAAGCCGCGTAAGTTTCAAAATAGTAGCGCTTGCTTAATGCCGGTGTGGTACGGCCCCCAAACCTAAGTTTGAAACCTTCTACAGGGTTAAAGCTATAAAAAGTGTTTGCAGGGCCAATTTCAAATTTGCCAAAGCCTTTGTAACCCGCAAGTAACAGCGTAGCAATATCAACCGTACGCTTATAAGATGGCATATCTTTTAAGCTATCAATGTTTTTATAAACTTTTGATTCGGCCGTAGTAAGCGTATCAAGCCTGTTTTTTTGCCAGAAAGCGTCCGGTCTGTTTTTAGCTTCATCCGAGGCTTCTTCTGATTGTTTATTGTAAGCTGTATCGGGCCGGGGCTTGTTTACAACATAGTTACCCAGCGTAATGGTACGGGTACCAAACAGGCTGCTTTTTGCTTCTTTTTTTGATGCTCCAAAATCGGCGGTGGTGGTACTCTTACTCATGTGGTAACGCCCGTCCGGATTTTGTTCAAACGTTAAATCTACCTGTATCGACCGGATAAAGTTGATGTTGATATTTTTGTTTACAATAAGGTTGGCCTTTTGAACCGCATAATTACCATCGAGAGTAATATAAATCCGCCCCTCAAATAATACATCGGTAGTGTTTCTTGGAGTAAAGCTTAACTCAACCAGTTTATGATTATGCTCGTCGGTAATGGTATCGGTGATGAAGAATTTGTAGTAGTTAGGTGAGTTATCTGATATCGGGCTTAAAAACTGGCTGGTTATTAACAGCACATTGTTATCATAGATATTAACCTTGGTATATAAGTGCTTGAAATATTGTGTAAGGCCGGCGTTATCAACAGCAGGGCCAAAGTTTACATTTTTTTCACCCAGTACAATTTCCCTTGTTTTTTCGGGCGTTTTACGATAGTAATTCTGCGATATTTTTTCGTTCAGGAAAATAGGTAAGATGGATTTTCCGGGGACAGTGGTTGAATCCCTGTTATCAAGGATGAACTTATATTTCCTGAAAAATTTACGATCCGAAAATTTTGCCGAAACATTGGCTGCCCCAAACATCATTTTATCGTACTCGCGGTACTCAACATAATCATAGGCCTCCGGGCGGTTTTTTTCTTTATTTTCAATAACCTTACGTATCAGTTCAACGGCGGGGTTGTCTTTATTGCGGTATTTGGGTTTTTTGCCGGCTTTAATAGTAACCTGGGCCAATTGCTGGGCCGATGGAAAAAGCTTCACGTTAATAACCTGCTCTTTACCTGGTACTACAGCCAAAAACGCGTCTTTGTATCCCAAAAAGGAGATTTTTATTTGCTTATAAGTTTGGTTGGTTATTGACAGGCGGTAATTTCCATTATTATCGGTAGTAACCCCGGTGGTGGTTCCGGTAAAGCCAACCACTACGTAGGGAAGGGTTTGTTTATTGCCCGCATCAGTAACCTTGCCAGTAATAATAGTGGTTTGGGCAAATATTGATGTAACGGAAAAAAAGAATATTGAAAAGAATAGACTTTTGTAAATTTTTTTAAACTTCATGTACTTTATGCAATTATGCAAATACAAACCTTTTTTTGAATGATAATATAATCTCGCCCCGCTATTTAGCTAACCTTTTGGTTACCGATATTATTAGTTATCAGTTTAAATTATCAGGCCGATCAATCATCCGCACTGATCCCACTTTTTGGACTAATCAGGTGGTAAACCTGTTTTAAATAGGTTTAATGCACCTTTTATAACTCCTATATCACGCTTGTAACTGCGTTCCAAAGGTAAAAAAAATCCCTACAGACTAATGTGGTCAAAAAGTCAAATATTGTCTGCGGTAGTTACAACAACGGTAATCATTTAAATAAATTACCTTGAAATTATACTAATAGCTAAATAATGATAATAAATACATAGCAGGGCATACTAATCAGTATTTGCATATACGTAACCTGTAGAAGTACAGTCTTTAACAAAAAATATTGTTACAAGAGTACTAAAAATTGCAGGCCTGCTGTACAGCTACCATAAGTATTTAACATTTATTAACAGCTTAATTGATATTTGGCAGCTTAGCAATTAATAAACTTAGGTTTAAGGATGGCTTATAAACAAATCAGCCGCATAAAGATCGGACTTTATACGGCTGATTTTCATTTTATTACAATTTATTATGCTTCCTGGGCAAACATATCGTCATAATAATCTAAACCAAGGTGGGTTATCAAATCTTCGCCCATTAAATAACGAAGGGTGTTCTCTAACTTGATCAATTGTTTAAATATATCATTCTCGGGATGTAAACCCTCAGCAGTTTGGGGCGATTTAAGGTAAAATGATAACCATTCCTGAATACCACTCATGCCGGCACGTTTGGCCATGTCACTAAATAAAGCAAGGTCAAGCGCAATAGGAGCGGCAAGGATAGAGTCGCGGCAAAGGAAGTTAATTTTGATTTGCATTTTGTAACCCAACCAGCCAAAAATATCAATGTTGTCCCAGCTTTCTTTGTTATCGCCATGTGGTGGGTAGTAATTGATACGGATTTTGTGGTAAATGTTACCATAAAGCTCCTGGTTGTCTTCGGGTTTAAAAATATCTTCCAGCACGCCTAATTTTGATACTTCTTTGGTTTTAAAGTTATCAGGATCATCCAATACCAAACCATCGCGGTTACCTAATATATTGGTAGAGAACCAGCCGTGTACGCCTAATGAACGTGCTGCAAGGCCCGGAGCCAGAACTGTTTTCATTAAAGTTTGGCCGGTTTTAAAATCTTTACCCGCAATAGGTGTTTTGGTTAATTTCGATAGCTCAATTAAAGCAGGAATATCAACGGTTAGGTTAGGGGCACCGTTTGAGAAAGGCACACCTAATTTTAAAGCTGCGTAAGCGTATATCATGCTTGGCGCTATCAATTTGTCGTCATCTTTTAACGCCTGTTCAAAAGCAGCAAGCGATTGGTGGATGGCCGATGCCTCGTAATAGATCTCTGTCGATCCGCACCATACCAATACAACACGGTCTAATCCGTTTTGCTCTTTAAAGTTTTTGATATCCTCCATTACCTGTTGCGCCAGCTCATAGCGCGTTCCGGTTTTAACGTGGGTACCCCTTAGATTTTTAGCGTAGTTTTGATCAAAAGCGGCCTTCATCGGTACAATTGCTTCCAATGCTGGTTTTACGGCATCCAGTAACGACGATTCCAACACCTTAGCGTTTGATGCAGCCTGGTAAACATTGTCTTCATAAACATCCCAACCGCCAAAAACAATATCGTTTAGCTGGGCAAGCGGTACAAATTCGTTAATTTTAGGGTTACGGTTTTCGGTACGTTTGCCTAAACGGATGTGTCCCATTTGTGTAAGAGAGCCGATTGGTTGCGAAATGCCTTTTTTTACAGCTTCAACGCCGGCAATCAGCGTGGTGGCTACTGCGCCCAAACCAGGGATAAGGATACCCAGTTTACCTTCGGCTGGAGAAATTTTGATTTTCATTATACTTATTTATTGTTTAATTGTTGGGGGCAAAAGGGCTGTGTAAATGATTTGTCGCCGTTTTACCTTTTGTTGTTTTTAAAGTTGCGTTTATTGATAAGTTCTTGATTATCAACTTACTTAAACGTTTAAGTAAGTTGATAATATTTATGTTTTAGTCAATTTTAATACTTTATGTAATCATGTTTTTTTGCCGGGCGTTACAACCAGTCGTTGGCCCTATACCACTTTAGTGTTTCAATTAAGCCGGTTTGTAAATTGTAGGCCGGATAAAACCCCAGCTGCGACTTCGCTTTTTCGATATCAACCGACCAGTTAACGGCCATGAGTTCGTCAAGCTTCTCCATATTTATAATGGCGGCTTTGTTGCTCAAAGAACTCACTTTTTCTGATACAAAGGCTATTATTTTTACAAATATTACAGGTAAATGAAATTTAAAGGTTTTTAAGCTCAAAGCTTCCTTGGCTAAGTTGGCTAACTCATATTTACTGTAAAAATTGCCGTCGCTCAAATTATAATCTGTATTGTTTCCGTCGTACAATGATTTTATGGAAGCTTTGGCTACATCCTTTACATATATAAAGGTTAGTTTTTGATCGGCCTTGCCCATATACGGCTCAAGGCCTCGGGTAAGCTGCTTAAAAAATATAAATATTCCTGTATCCCTTGGGCCATAAATAGCCGTTGGCCGCAATATAGTATAGTTTAAATTTTCAACCGTCCTTAACTGTTCTTCGGCCAGTAGCTTACTGCGGCCATAAGCAGTAACCGGGTTGGGTTTGATAGTTTCGCTGATGGTGCCGGATAATGTTTTAAGCGGCCCAAGTGCTGCCAGGCTGCTGATGAGCACAAACTTTTTCAGGTTAATGCCCGCCTGTACCGCGGCAGAAGCGAGGTTGAACGTATGGGTGGCATTAATATAGTTATAGGCCGCCTGTGATTTTGCTGCCGTAACGCCGGCCGCGTGGATAATATAATCGGGCTTGATATCGGCCAGTTGTTGTTTTAGTGCAGTAAGGTCGCGGTAATTAAGGTTGACAAATTTGATATCGAGATTTTTCAGGTGATCTGTTTTGCTGCTTTTGCGCACGGCGGCATATACCTCAAGGTTGTTGTGTAATGCCTCTTCGATAATATGAAACCCAGCAAAACCGCTTGCCCCGGTTATCAAAACCTTTTCCCTCATATCGTTTTTTGGTACAACCTGTATGTTTTATACGGGTCGCCTTTGATGGCTTCTATAGCCCGGTTTACCATGTCATTATGCTCTAAAGTCCAACCGGCTTCGGCGTGTTTAAAGCCTTTGGCCTTGTACTCTCTGATAATAGTACCATATAAACAGGCCTCAATACCCATTTTACGGTAACCATCTATTACCCCTAACGCATAAATGCGGATGCTTTGTATATTTTTTTTACCAAACAGCAGTTTAAATATGCCGGTTGGCAACAAACGGCCACGTTTTATTTTCTGAAAAATCTCGTTATAATTGGGCAGGGCCAAACCAAAGGCTACTATTTTGCCATTTTGCTCGGCAACCAATGCAAAATCAGGATCGAGGATCAGTTTAAGATCTTTGGCCAGGTAATCAAATTCCTCGTCGGTTAAGGGCACAAAGCCGGTATTACTATCCCAGGCCGAGTTATATACTTCGCGAAGCTTGGCTGCTTCCTCTTTGAATTTTTTTAAATTTACTTTGCGGATAATGATATTGCTCCGTTTTAAACGCTCCTCTAAAGAGTTTAATAACCTTACCGATTTATCATCATATTCCTGCCCGTCCCAGTGCCATGCTATCATGTCAACATCCTTACCAAAGCCATAGCTTTCAATAAGGTTGGCGTAATACGGTTTATTGTAGGTGTTCATTAAAAACGCCGGGCTATCAAAGCCTTTAATCAATAATCCGCAAGATTCATTGGTGCTAAAGTTCACCGGGCCTAAAAGCTGGCCGGTTACACCTTTGTTTTTAAGCCAGCCGGTAACTACATCAAACAACAGGTTTGAAACCTCGGTGCTATCTATACAATCAAAAAAGCCAAAAAAACCATCGTTTTTCTGATTGTATTCGTTGTGGGCGTTATTCAGGATGGCTGCGATACGGCCTACAATTTTATCGCCGTCGTAGGCTAAAAATGGTTGTAACTTGTTATGCTTATGAAAAGGGTGGATGGTTAGCAGGTCGCGCTGGGCTATAAACAGTTCTGGAACATAGTTTGGGTCGCCCTCATACAAATCATGCGGAAAATCAATAAATGAAGCCAGTTCCTTTTTGGAACTAACAGTTACAATTTTTATCATGAGTGGTTTGCACTAATTGGTTGCCCTAAGGGCTATATGAACGTAAAAGTCCGTGTGTACAGGCTTGCTTTTAATAAAACAGCAGCCAGTCATACACACGGACACTTTATATGGTTATATTTTTTCTTTAACAGAAGTAACGCCTACTTCTTTAAATACTTTAGTCAGCTTTTCAACAGCTTCTTCAATTTGCTCAAATGTATGAGTAGCCATTAATGAGAAACGCAGCAACGATGAATCTGAAGGTACAGCCGGCGAAACAACAGGGTTAACAAAAATGCCAGCCGCTTGCAGTTGTTTGGTTACCAGGAAAGTTTTCTCGTTATCGCGTACGTAGATAGGCAATATCGGACTTTCGGTTGGGCCAAGGTCAAAACCTTCGTCAAGCAAAAGTTTCATAGCATAATTGGTATTATCCCAAAGTTTCTGAATCCTTTCGGGTTCTGATTCCATAATATCCAATGCTGCAATTACACTGCCAACAGATCCTGGTGTCATACTCGCGCTGAACATTAACGAACGGCCGCGGTGTTTGATAAAGTCAACAGTATCCTTATCGGCAGCAATAAAACCACCTAATGAAGCTAATGACTTACTAAAGGTTCCCATAATAAGGTCAACATCCTTGGTAAGCCCAAAGTGCGATGCAGTACCTGCTCCATTATGACCGATAACCCCAAGGCTATGCGCATCATCAACCATGATGTTTGCACCATATTGGTCGGCAAGCTGAACTATTTCAGGTAACTTAACAATATCACCTTCCATGCTGAAAATACCATCAACGGCAATAACCTTTACAGCTTCTTCGGGCAATAATGCCAGCTTGCGCTGCAGGTCGTTCATGTCATTGTGGGCGTATTTTAACACTTTTGAAAACGAAAGTCGGCTACCATCAATGATACAGGCATGATCGTATTCGTCTAAAATAATGTAATCATTACGTCCGGTAATGCAGGATAGTACGCCAAGGTTTACCTGGTAGCCTGTGCTAAATAAAACGGCGGCTTCTTTACCAACTAAAGTGGCAAGCCTGTTTTCTAACTCAATATGAATATCCAGTGTACCATTTAAGAAACGCGATCCGGCACAGCCTGTGCCATATTTATCAATCGCTTTTTTTGAAGCTTCTTTAATTTTTGGGTGATTGGTAAGGCCTAAGTATGAGTTAGATCCAAACATTAATACCCTTTTGTTGTCAATTAATACTTCAGTGTCCTGAGCAGACTCAATAGGCCTGAAATAAGGATACAATCCCTTCTCCCGGAGCATATTTGCAACCTGGAACTCGGCGATCTTCCCATGTAGTTTTTTAACCATGTATTAACTCTGCTTTAATTTTGCGTAAAAATACCATGAATAAGTGTATAACTTATACGGTAAATGTAATTTTTTTTAAATAAGCTTTCCCGAACGTTTAAGTTCTGACAAAGCCGTATTAAACCACATGGCAAATTAATTAAAATTTTTATTTATTTGCTATCCCTTATTTTCATTTTTTTGTAAAAACGGCCAAAACACGTTTTTTGTCGCATTTTTATAAAGTTTACGTAAAATTTTTGTGGTTGATGCTAATTTGCTAATATTAACCACATATTCGCACATTCCCTATATAATTTAAACTAAAACTAAGTGCAGCTGCATTTGTAGTTTAGGTCGGCGACCATTGACATCTATTTCCTCTGTATGAAAAAACTAAAGTACTTATCCCTCTTAACGATAGTCAATTTAACATTAATTTTACATTCGCAATCTTTCGCGCAAACAGGTGCTGATACAATTACCGGGCCAGTTACGTTAAAGCAGGCTGTTGATTACGCGTTGCGCAACCAGCCGGCTGTAAGGCAGGCTTCTATTGATGAGCAGATTAACGAACGTGATATCAGGATCGGCCTATCGGGATGGCTGCCCCAGGTGAATTCATCGGGCCTTTATAATTATTATTTTAAAGGACAGCCGCAGGCGGGTTCATCAGGAGCCAACATTCCGTCAAACGCGGGCAGTATCCGTAACCTGTCAACCCTGGGTGTTACCGCATCGCAGGTTATTTATAATAATGATGTGCTGCTGGCTTCAAAGGCGTCAAAATATTCGAGGGAGTACTATAAGGATAATACGCTAAGCAGCCAGATAAATGTGGTAACAGATGTAAGCAAGGCTTTTTTTGATGTGCTGTTGTCACAAAAACAACTGGATATTACCAATGAAGATATTACCAGGCTGCAACGGAGTTTAAAGGATGCTACCAACCGGTACCAGGCAGGCGTATCTGATAAAACAGATTTTAAACAGGCAACCATCGCCCTTAATAATTCAATCGCTACCCGTAAATCAACCGAGGAGTCTATCAAAAGTAAAACTGCTTATTTAAAACAAATTATGGGTGTAGCCGGGCCCAATACACTTACGCTGGCATATGATTCATCACGCTATGAGCAGGAGGCTGCTATTGATACCAACCAGGTGCTTGATGTAAATAACCGTATCGAGTACCGGTTGCTGCAAGCCAGTAAAGCACTGAAGATTTTAAATGTTGATTATTACCATTATGGCTTTTTGCCTTCGCTATCGGCGGTGGGTAGTTATAATTATGCCTACTTTAACCACAATTTTAGCCCGCTGTATAGTAATGCCTACCCCACAGGTTATGTAGGCCTAACATTAAACCTGCCCATTTTTCAGGGCGGTAAGCGACTTCAGAATTTAAGCAAGGCGCGTTTACAGGTTGAACGTACCGACCTTGATATTGTAAATACCAAAAACAGCCTTTATACCGAGTATGTACAAGCCCTTGCTGGTTACAAAAGCAATTTTACCAGCTATAAACTGGTGCGCGAAAATGTTGACCTTGCAAAAGATGTATATAAAATAGTAAGCCTGCAATACCGCGAAGGTGTTAAAACTTACCTCGATGTTATTGTAGCACAATCGGACCTGAGGACAGCCGAGCTGAATTATTATAATGCGCTGTTCCAGCTGCTGGCCAGCAAAATTGACCTGCAAAAAGCATTGGGCACATTGCCACTACAATAAATACATAAGATTAGCACTTAGGATATTTTTTTAAAAAGACACTCAAACGAACAAATCATTATAATGAAGAACAGATATATATATTGGTTAGCCCCTGCAGCATTATTGGTATGGGCATCATGCGGCAAACAGGATAAAAAAGGCCCGGCTGCCCCACCGCCAACGCCGGTTTCAATTGCCGATGCCACAGTTGGTAACGCTACCTATTATGATAGCTACCAGGGAACGGTTATATCCATTAATACCGTTGAACTGCGCAGCCAGGTACCAGGGTTTGTAACCGGTATATTTTTTAAAGAAGGCGATATTGTTGAAAAAGGAAAAGTGCTTTATGAAATTGATAAGCGTAAATACGAAGCAGCTTACCAGCAGGCTGCAGCCAATGTATTGAGTGCGCAGGCCAACCTTACCAAAGCACAAAAAGATGTTGACCGTTACAACATGTTGTTGAAAAACGATGCTATTGCACGGCAGACTGTAGACCAGGCCGTTGCAGCTTATGAAACCAACAAAAGTTCGGTTGCAGTGGCCAAAGCAGGCCTTGCATCGGCAGCTACCGATCTATCGTACGCTACCATACGTGCACCATTTACAGGCCGTATCGGCATATCGCAGGTGAGGTTAGGAGCGCAGGTGGCCATTGGTACAACGCTGATGAACACCATATCGGCCGAGCACCCAATTGGCGTGGATGTGGTAATTAACGAGCAGGATATTAACCGTTTTTATGGCCTGCAAAAATCAAGCAGCGATACCACATTTAAATTACAGTTACCCGATGGCACAACCTATAATAAAACTGGTAAAGTTTTAGCTATTGACAGGGGAGTAAGCAGCGGTACTGGTAGTATAAAAGTAAGGATCCAGTTCCCGAACGAAGATGATGTGCTGAAGGATGGTATGAGCTGTGTTTTACAGGTACTTAACAGTCAATCGGGCAAGCGGGTGCAAATACCTAATAAAGCGGTTACCGAGCAAATGGGCGAGTTTTTTGTTTTTGTAACCCGGGATACCACGGTTAAAGATACCGGCGCCGATAAAACCGTAAAAGACAGGCGCGATACTATTGCCAAACAAATAAAAGTAAAGCTTGGCCCACGTGTAAATACCAGTATTGTTGTAATGGATGGCATTAAAGCCGGGGATAAAGTGGTAACCGATGGTTTCCAGCGCTTGCGCGATGGCGGCAGGATTACCCTTGGCGCAGGTGGCCCGCCGGCTGGTGCAGCCCCCAAAAAATAGTATGAACAGATAAGGAAAGATTTAAGCGATTGGCAGGATAACACCTGCGAAACTTAATAATAAAAAGAATGATTGCAGATACTTTTATAAAACGACCGGTTACCGCGATAGTGATCTCATTAGTGATTGTTATTGTAGGTTTACTGTCAATGAGCAGCCTGCCTATTGGGCAATATCCTGATATAACGCCGCCCACGGTTTCGGTGACAGGTACTTACACCGGTGCCGATGCCCTCACTGTTGAGCAAACTGTTGCAACCCCTGTAGAGGTTCAGGTAAATGGTGTGCCCGGCATGACCTACCTGCAAAGCAACAGCAGCAGCAACGGCCAGATGAGCATGACCGTTAACTTTGATGTAGGTACTGATATTAATATTGCAGCGCTTGATGTGCAAAACCGGGTGGGCATTGCAACGCCTACTTTACCACAGGAGGTACAGCGCCTTGGCCTTGTGGTACGTAAACGTAACCCCAGTATATTAATGCTGGTGGCCATGTTTTCGCCAAAGGGAAGTCATGATGTTACTTTTACCGATAACTATACCAACGTTTTTATAAAGGACGCTATATTGCGTACCAAAGGCGTGGGCGACGTAGTTACCCGTGCCGATGATTTCAGTATGCGCATCTGGCTCAATCCCGATAAGCTTGCAGCCCTCGGGATGACAGCTGCCGATGTTACTGCTGCCCTGGCCGAGCAAAATGCCCAGGTTGCCCCCGGAACCGTTGGTGCAACACCGCAACAAAAAGCCCAAACCTTTGAATACTCGGTGCTTGTTAAAGGTCGTTTGAGCAAACCTGAAGAATTTGGGAATGTAATAATTAAAACAGTGCCCAGTACCGGCGCCATTGTTCATTTAAAGGATGTGGCACGTATTGAACTGGGTAAGTTTAACTACTCGGGTAATTCGTTTGTTGATGGCAAAAGGGCATCATACCTGCTGGTTTACCAGGCGCCAAACAGCAACTCGCTGGAGACTGCCGAGAATGTGTATGCCACCATGAACGAGCTTAAAAAAAGCTTTCCTGCCGATATTGATTACGTAGTACCGTTTGAAGCAGTTACCGTGGTAAAGGTATCTGTAAGCGAAGTGGTTGATACCTTGCTTATTGCTTTGGGGCTGGTTATTGTGGTGGTATTTTTATTCCTGCAAAACTGGCGCTCAACGCTTATCCCGGTTCTGGCAATTCCTGTATCTATTATAGGTACGTTCATTTTCTTTATACCGTTGCACTTCACTATCAATACCCTAACCCTCTTTGGGTTTGTACTGGCCATCGGTATTGTGGTTGATGATGCCATTGTGGTGGTTGAGGCTGTGCAGCATTATATGGACGAGGAGGGGATGACGCCAACAGAGGCTACCAAACACGCCATGGCCGATATATCGGCACCGGTAATTGCCATCGCGTTGATCCTGGCGGCGGTATTTGTGCCGGTGGGTTTTGTACCCGGTATTGTAGGGCGGCTTTATCAGCAATTTGCCATCACTATAGCTATATCGGTACTGATATCGGCTTTTGTGGCGCTTTCATTAACACCGGCTTTGTGTACACTGTTGCTTCGTCCGCATAAAATAGATAATAAATCAAAAGGGCTTAATAAATTCTTCTTTGTATTTAATGAATGGTTTACCCGTGTAACGGGTAAGTACCGCAACACGGTTGATAAGGGTATCAAAAACTCTAAATTTGTTATTATTATACTGGTATGTATTATTGTTGGCGCGGTGTGGCTTTTTCACAGCAAACCATCGGGCTTTATACCGCTGGAGGATGATGGCCGTGTTTATATTACGTACGACCTGCCCGAAGCATCATCAACCGTACGTACTGTTGATGTACTGCACCAGATGATGAAAACGTTGGATAGCGTTCCCGAAATTGCACATTACGCTGCTTTGGGAGGCTTAAACGCTATTAGTTTTGCCAGTAAGGCCAATAGTGCAACCATGTTTGTGCAGCTTAAACCCTGGGACGAGCGTAAAGAAAAATCGCAGCAAATTACGGCCCTTGTTGGTAAGCTAACCAAAAAACTGGCACGGTTTAAAGAAGCCAACGTAATTGTTATTCAACCGCCTGCTATACCAGGTTTGGGCAGCACAGGTGGCTTTTCATTTATCCTTGAAGAAAAGCAAGCCGGGGGCGATATCAAAGTGTTTGAAAAAACGCTGAAAACCTTTGTTGGAGAAGTTAACAAACGGCCCGAAATTGCCAGGGCCTTTACCTTTTTTACAGCAAGTACACCTGCTTATCAACTAACTATTGATAGGGAGAAGGGCAAAAAATTAGGCGTATCAATATCTGATGTTAACAGTGCCCTGCAAACATATCTGGGCAGTACCTATATAAACGATTTTACTATTTACGGGCGAAACTTCAGGGTGCTTGCGCAGGCTGATACTGCGTTTAGGAGCAACATAAGTAATATTGGGCAGTACTTTGTGCGCAACCAGTTTGGCACCATGGTGCCCTTAAGTACCCTTACATCCTACAAGGTTATTGAAAATTCGCCGTTAATTGCGCATTATAACCTGTTCCGCTCGGCCGAAATAAATGGCAGTACCAAACCGGGTTACAGTAGTGGGGATGCTATTACCGCCTTAAAAGAAGTTGCGGCCAAATCATTACCACAAGGTTTTGGATACGAGTTTTCGGGATTAAGCCGCGAGGAACTACTATCCGGATCGAAAACGGTTTACATATTTGCCCTGTCAATCGGGTTTGTATTCCTGTTCCTTGCTGCTTTGTATGAAAGCTGGTCGGTGCCATTCTCGGTACTGCTATCGGTACCATTAGGCGCGTTTGGGGCTATCCTTTTCCTTACTTTCTGGCCCGATCTTACCAACAACGTTTACGCACAGATTGGTTTGATAACGTTGATAGGGCTGGCGGCCAAAAACGCCATCCTGATTGTAGAGTTTGCCAAAGAGCGGGTAGATAAGGGGATGAACCTGGAAAAAGCCACGCTTGAGGCTGTGAGGCTAAGGCTGAGGCCAATCATCATGACATCAATGGCCTTTATATTGGGCGTTGTGCCGCTGATGATAGCTTCTGGTGCCGGTGCCGAAGCCAGGAAAACCATAGGGTGGACGGTATTTGGAGGGATGTTAACCGCTACATCGCTGGCCATATTTATTGTGCCGGTGTTGTATTACCTGATTACCAAATTAGCTTACGGTAAAGACAAGCTTGCCGAAATGGAAAAAAATTATAAGCCCGAAAAAGGGCACGAGCCACAAGCTTAATTTTTAATAAAATTGTAATAAAACAAAAAAGAGAGGCCGAAAACCTCTCTTTTTTGTTTTTGGCAAGCCGCCAAATTAATTATCGGGTGGCGCTTTTTATACCATTTTAGTTTAAACCAAACAGAATTTCTTCATTTGAATACACTATCGTGAACAGTAGTGTTCCTTTTTTCTGTACATTAATTTCATGTTAATTTAATTATTGAAATTGATATAAAATTGTTGTTTAATGATAAAATAGCGCATTGATAATCAATGTTTAAGCATTTAATTTTTGTAACATACTTGTTATAAATCTCAGGTTTTCATTCGTCATGCCAATCTCACAAGCGTCAAAAATGGCTACAATGGCAAAGTATTTGTAAAAGGGCTATCAACGCGGCCAAATTTTAACCGCAGACTATTTACTAAAAAATACAACTATGAAAACAATGACAAAAATTATAGCCGGTGCTTTTACAGCAGCAGCTATTTTTATCGGATCAAATGTTAATGCTCAAACTACTCCCGCAAACGCACTTCGCTTTGGCGTAGGTGTTGAAGGTTTATTGCCTGTTGGGAATCTTCATGATGGTTCAAATGTAGGTTTGGGAGGTACTGCCCGTTTACAATACGGTGTGAATAACAATGTTGCCTTAACACTAACCTCTGGTTACTATAATTTCTTCGGCAAGTCTTATTCCCAAACTTTTACCGATGCAACGTCAACTACCACTGTTACTGTAAAGGGCAGGTCACTTGGTATTGTACCAGTTAAAGCAGGTATAAAGGCTTTTGTTGCCGATGGTTTTTATTTCTCAGGTGAAGCAGGTGCCGGTTTCGAAACTCATGAGCCTATTGCAGGTGAGCATAAAGATACCAAACTTATCCTTGCTCCGGGTTTAGGTTATGCAACCAAATCATGGGATATAGGTGCACGTTACGAAAACTTCTCTGGCCAGGGTAATAACTACGGCACAGTAGGGTTACGTATAGCTTATGGGTTTGGATTATAATATTCCGAAACACTAATGAACAAGAAAGCCCCTCGTCGTGATGATGAGGGGCTTTATTATTTGTCAGAATCAGAATTTACAGAATTGGTGGATTAGCAGAATCTAAGTTTGAAAGGGGCTTCATTTTCAAATCTTCAAATTCTCAAATCTTCAAATTAATTTACGCCAGTTTCCCCAACGCTTCTTTAATCCTTTTTACCGCTTCAATCAGCTTATCTTCAGCCGCGGCGTATGATAAACGGATAGCAGTAGGATCGCCGAACGAATCGCCGCCAACGGTGGCAACATGGGCTTCTTCTAAAAGATAAATACTCAATTCATCAGCATCTTTAATAGTTCTGCCGTTATAGCTTTTACCAAAGAATGAAGTTACCTCGGGAAAGAAATAGAAAGCACCGTCGGGCAGGTTTACTTTTAGTCCTTCAATTTCGCTCAGTAATTTGTATACGATATCGCGGCGCTTTTTAAATGCGGACCGCATTTCCAGTACGGTTTCTAAACCACCTTCGTAAGCGGCAACACCGGCACGTTGGGTGATTGAACAAGTACCAGAGGTTATTTGTCCCTGCATTTTATCGCAGGCAATAGCTATCTCTTTATTTGATGCAGTGTAACCAATTCTCCAACCGGTCATGGCAAACGCTTTCGACCAGCCGTTGATGATGATCACACGGTCTTTAATGTAATCAAACTGCGCTATTGATTCATGTTTATCAACGTAGTTGATGTGCTCATAAATCTCATCGCTTAAAATGTATACATGCGGGTGTTTTTCAAATACCTTTGCCAAACCTTCCAGTTCATCTTTACTGTAAACGCTGCCTGTTGGGTTACAAGGCGACGAAAACATAAATAATTTGGTTTTGGGAGTAATAGCGGCTTCTAATTGCTCAGGGGTAATTTTAAAGTTTTGCTCAACGGTAGTGTTTATAAAAACGCTTACACCTTCGGCAAGTTTAACCACTTCGCTGTACGATACCCAGTAAGGGGTAGGGATAATTACTTCTTCGCCCGGGTTAACCAAACATAATACCGCGTTGGCAATGGCTTGTTTAGCTCCTGTCGAAACTACAATCTGGCTAAAATCATAATCAAGGTTGTTCTCATTCTTTAGCTTGGCAACAACAGCCTTGCGCAGTTCAGGATAGCCCGCTACCGGAGTATAGTAGGTAAAGTTTTTATCCATGGCCTGCTTGGCAGCTTCTTTGATGTGTTCTGGTGTATGAAAATCAGGCTCGCCAAAGCTCAAACTGATCACATCCACGCCTTTTGCGGCAAGTTCACGGCCCAATTTGGCCATTTTAATTGTTGCTGATTCGGACAGATTATTTATCCGGTTACTTAATGCGCTCATATAAATTATGTTATCGCGGCAAATATAGAAAATAACTTTACTGCTACTTACGCTTGTTATTTATAAATTTGCGGCCTAATAAAGATTGTTTTGAAGGAACAAAAAAGGATCATATTAATTTCGCTGATTACGGGTATAGTGTTAATGATGGCGAAATTCGGGGCTTACTTTTTAACCGGTTCCAATTTTGTATTAAGTGATGCCGCCGAAAGTATTGTTAATGTAATAGCCAGTTCCTTCGCTTTCTTTAGTATATACCTTGCTGCACAGCCACGCGACGAAAATCACCCCTACGGGCATGGCAAGGTAGAGTACTTTTCGGTATTTATCGAAGGATCGCTTATAGGCATTGCCGGACTCATCATTATCGGAAAATCGGTTTATAGTTTAATTCATCCCGAAAATATTCATGATTTGCTCACCGGCGCGGTTATTATTGGCGCAACCGGCGCTGTTAACGGCGCTTTGGGTTATTATATGATCCATAAGGGGAAAGTATTACGATCAATAACGCTTGATGCAGACGGGCATCATTTAATAGCCGATATGGTAACCAGCATTGGCCTGGTGGCTGGTTTACTATTGATCCACTTTGTGGGCCTGGTATGGCTTGATAGTGTTTTATCTATACTGGTAGCCTTGTATTTAATTTATAGCGCCTACAAGCTGGTACGCCGCTCTGTAGGCGGACTGATGGACGAGGCCGACATTGATGTAGTTAACGAAGTAATAAAGGTATTAAGCGATAAGCGCCGCGATGCCTGGATAGATGTACATAACCTGCGCGCTCAAAAATATGGTCATGAACTGCATATTGACTGCCACCTTACACTACCCAGTTATTTTGATTTGACCACGGTGCATAACGAGGTGTCGCTGGTTGATAAAATGATTAACCAGGAGGTAGGTATAAAAACCGAATTGTTTATCCATACCGACCCCTGCTTGCCTAATTGCTGCCACTATTGCAGCATGCCCAATTGCCCCATCAGGAGCGAGGCTAAAACAGAAACCATTGAGTGGACGATGGATATTGTAGTACGAAATAAAAAACATTTTGAATAATGGCAGCGTATTTTAATGTAAGGGTTTACGGCCTGTTGCTTAATGATAACGACGAATTGCTGGTAAGCGATGAGCAGGAATATGGGATGCAATTTACCAAGTTCCCCGGTGGCGGCCTTGAATTGGGTGAAGGCCTGCTTGACGGCCTGAAGCGCGAATTTATGGAGGAGTGCAACCTGGAAATCGAGGTTGTCGGTCATTTTTATACAACCGATTTTTTTGTAAAATCGGCTTTTAACAATTCGCAGGTCATCAGCGTTTACTACCTGGTGCGTAGCTTAAGCCCGGTAAATTTAGTTGCCAAAACCGTAGCCTTTGATTTTGACGGTGAAGGAGAAGTGCTGCAGTCATTCAGGTGGATAAACTTAACTGCCCTAAGTATTGCTGATTTTGCATTCCCTACCGATAAACGGGTAGTTGAACTTTTACAGGATGAGCTATGAGCCTTACCGAACGCGACCTTAAAGTAATATGGCACCCCTATACCCAAATGAAAACAGCGGCGCCGCCCGTACCCATAGTAAGGGGAGCAGGCGCTTTGTTGTTTGATGAATCGGGTAAGCAATATATTGATGCTGTATCGTCGTGGTGGGTAAACATTCACGGGCACGCGCATCCGTATATCGCCCAAAAAGTAGCAGAGCAGTTGCAAAAACTGGAGCATGTGATCTTCGCGGGGTTTACCCATGAAGGCGCAGTTGAATTAGCCGAGCGGTTATTGACCCATTTGCCCAACAACCAGCAAAAAGTATTTTACTCCGACAATGGCTCAACCGCCATCGAGGTAGCTATAAAAATGTGCCTTCAATACTGGAATAATAAGGGACATCAGCGTACCAAAATACTGGCTTTAAACAACGCCTATCACGGCGATACCTTTGGTGCCATGGCAGTAAGCGGTCGTAGCGCATTTACCAAAGCCTTTGATAGTTTATTGTTCGAAGTAGAGTTTATTGATACGCCCAACAAAGAAAACATCCAAAGTCTCAAATCTCACATCTCACATCTCAAATCCGAACTGGCTTGTTTTATTTTCGAGCCATTGGTGCAGGGATCTGCGGGCATGCTGATGTACGAGGCCCAATACCTAAATGAATTGATGGCCCACTGCAAACAGGAAGGAGTGCTGATGATTGACGACGAAATTTTCACTGGGTTTGGCCGTACAGGAAAATCATTTGCATGCGATTATCTCGACGTACAGCCCGATATCATGTGCTTTTCAAAAGGCTTAACGGGCGGCACTATGGCATTAGGCTTAACCACCTGTACCCAACACATCTACGATGCTTTTTTATCCGATGATCGATTGAAAACCCTTTTTCACGGCCATTCTTTCACGGCAAACCCTGTAGCCTGCGCATCGGCACTGGCAAGCCTGGATTTGTTTGAACAACCCCAAACAACTGCAAATATCCAGCGGATTGTTAATGCGCATGCATTGTTTGCTGGTAAAATTAAACATCACCCTAAAATAAAAAACGTGAGGCAAACCGGTACCATACTGGCAATGGAGTGGGAAACGGGGGATAATACCTCTTATTTCAGCTCCCTTCGCGATAAATTATACCATTACTTTTTAACTGCCGGTGTTATATTACGCCCCCTGGGCAACGTAATTTACATTTTACCGCCGTATTGCATTACTGATGATGAACTGCAGTATGTTTACAGCAAAATAGAGCAGGCATTACAAGAAATATAACATGTTATTAAACAAACTTCTACCACAAATAATAGCCGATAACCAGTTACATTCGCGCTGGCTAAACACGCTTTCGCTGATGGAAAACACCGGGGCCCGCAAAATTTCGGCCAGTGAAGACCCGCTTACTGTGACCTATATTATCCTGAAACATGCTGCCGAAGAGCATCGCCATGCCTTCTACCTCAAAAAACAACTGGAAAAAACAGGAGTGGAGCTGCCAACCTACGCCGCCGAGTACCTGCTGGCCCCCGGTTCAAGTAAATACTATTTAAACCAACTGGATATTGATGTTTGCCGATACCTCAAAAGTGAATTGAACCTTACAGGAGCAGAACTCCGCTTTGCTGCTTACCTGCTGGTAACCTATGCTATTGAAGTTCGTGCCGATGAGCTTTACCCTATCTACCAGTCTGCACTTGACGAAGCAGGCAGCAAGGTAAACGTAAAATCAATTATCCTTGAAGAAGAAGGCCACCTGGAAGAAATGCTTAACCAACTGCACAAATTCTCGCCCGATTGGGAAAAACACGCCAATAAAGCGGTAGCCTTTGAAACCAGGCTGTTTGAAATGTGGGTGGAGCAGCTGGGAGCGGCGATTAATTAGATTGTCTGAATCAGAATTTACAGAATTAGAAAATTTACAGAATTTCTTTTCATTCTCCTTATCCTAAAATTCTATAAATTCTGATTCAGACAAATTAATACCCCATATACTCCGTATAAACCTCCTGCAAAAAGGCCTTTCCATATAAAAGCACATTATCAGTAGTCTTTGCATCCGCGTTTTTATTGCCCGTGTAAACTACCCTGCGGCCTGAGTTATCGTACGATACCACTTGCTGGGGAGTCATAAAGCAAAAGCCGTTGTCCCAGTCAAAAAAAGCAAAATCTTTGGTGGTTGGGTTTAGCAAATCTTTCGACCATTTAAACTGGTGATGGGGCAGCCCCAGTTGGGTGAGCAGCGTGGCGGCAATATCGGTTTGTCCACCCAGTTTGTTAATTTTTTTGCCGCGGTATTCGGGTTTTATTACTTCGCCCAAAAATAGCAACGGGATGTGGTATTTTACGGGGTTATAAGCTTCGGATACATTGCGCGGCAGGCGGTGGCCGTGGTCGGCTACTAAAATAAAGAGGGTGTTTTTATACCATGCCTGCTTTTTGGCTTGTTCAAAATAGGCGTTGAGGCACGAGTCGGTAAAGTAGGCAGTACTTCTGAATTTGTTGGCTGCGTCGCCATCTTTATCTTCCTGTGGGAAGTGCGGCTTGCCCGGCAGTACAAAAGGTTCATGATTGGTTGATGTTTGCAGGTAGGTAAAAAAAGGCTGCTTTTGTTGTTGGGCAAAATCCAGGTGTTTGGCAAAAAGCACATCGTCATAAACGCCCCATTGGGTTTTAACCAGGCTTTTGTCAAACGCCAGTTCGTCGGTAATATGATCAACCTGGTGGTTTTTCATGAACAGGTCAAAATGCATGTAATTGCTTTTGCCGCCGTAAAAATAGGATGTTGGATACCCCGCGGTTTTAAGCGACGACGATATTGCCGGCAGCTTTTTGTTTTTTAAAGTATCGGCAACAATGGTACGAATGGCCTGCGAAGGGAAGCCGCTCATGATAGATACGATGCCTTTATCGGTCCTGTCGGCGGATGAATAAATATTGTTGAACAGGATGCCGTTTTTGATGAATTTTTCAAAGTTGGAGGCCACGCCTTTATCGCCGCCCAACGATTCAATTACATCGGCGGTATAGCTTTCTATCTGGATAATTACAATGTTTGGCCTGTTGGTGGTAAGTATATTTCTTGTGCTGTCACCATTATAGCTATAAGCTTCCTGCACAAGTTGTGTAGCGCTGCCTGGCTGCATAAACACAAACGGGTTGTACGGGCGGCCAAGGTTTTCAACTACATTGTTAAACAGGTTCCATTCGGTATTAAGGGCTGCCTGGTTGAGGAATTCGCGGTCAGAAAAATAGGCTGAATTTTGATCTACGGGTACAGGTTGTAAACCGCCGCGCATCAGCAAAAAGTTGAAGAAAAGGAGCAAAATGATAATTATCGTTTTTAGCCTGGGCTCCACCGCCGGCTTTTCAAATTTAAAGTCAATGATCTTTAATGACAGATATATACCCGAGGCTAATAGCACCAGGCAAATGGTAACTGTGCGGCCCACCGGCGAAGAGCCTGTTGAGGCAAAGGCTTCGGATGGCGCATCGTACAGCGATTTAAATACCCTGAACACCACCTTGGTACCCCACTCGCGGAAAATGTTGAAATTGAGACCCGTATTTAGCGAGATAAAAAACAGGCAAACCCAAACATATACTTTAAGCCAGATGGGTTTGATATGCGTATTTGGTATACACCAGTTAACCAGGAAAACCAAAAGGGGGATGGCACTGATGTAGGCTGCTGCCGAAGCATCAAGCCTGAGGCCGTAAAAATAGGTTTGTATGATGTCGCTTAGGCCGGCATCTTTAAGTTTAGGCAGAAAATATAGTTCGAACGCCAGCCGGGTTATTGCGAAGAACAATAACCAGAATAAAAGGAAGCGCACTAAACTGAAAAGGTTTCTTAACATACAGGGGTACAAAAGTAGTACTTTACTGCAATGTTAAGAAACCTTTAGTTAATTGTTAAAGTTTGGCTTATCTGCCGCCGCGCATAGCCTTCAAATCGTCAAGTGTTATCTTTTCAAAATCGGCAGGGATGCCAAATGTACCTGCAGGAACTTTTTGCTCGGTTACACTGGTAACAGTTACCTCGGTTGACTGGCCCTGGCTAAATGATGTATATTGAACCGGGAAGCCGCCAATACCCTGGTAGTACTTAGCTACGCCAGCCAATGGTATTTCAATATCATTGGTGATCCAGATATCGAAAGTTTTGCTGGTTTTTTTATCAGTAGCCACCACTTTTTTACAGTTAAAGCCATTGATAACCTTAGTTTCGGTGCCTGGTGCAAAAGTAAACTGCGGTAAACCAGCCATTGCCTGGTCAATATCATCTGGTGTTGCAACGGCTGCCTTTTTAATATTGGCAACAGGAACATCAACCAAAATAACCATTGATTTAGCGCCGGCATCAGTCAAAATTTTGATGTTGGCGGGGCCGTTCGAAAAAGCAAAGGCGTTTGAATCTGCCCGGAAATAACTTTTGGCATTTATTTGCTGCCCCATCATGGCTGTAGTAAAGTTTACTACGCCTTCGGTGTATTTTTTTTGTGCGCTTGCACTCATTACAGTTGCGGTAAGGGCAAGGCCTAAGGCAACATTTAAAAATTTTATCCTCATTGTTTTAATTTGATTATACCAATTTACCTGTTTTTAGCTTAAAGACAAATTTATTGGTAGTTAGTTTAATGTTGTTAATTAGATACTATAATCAGCGAATTGTTACGTTTTAATATTTTATAGTTTACATTGAGTGCCTTTGCGCCTTCAGTAAATCTTTCAACGGTTTGGTTACTGTTGCTGCCATCAATAATCAATGTTTGGTAGTCAAAGTTACTATTTACCGCTTGTAAATTGGTGTGCGGATTGCCGGTAATATATAAATAACTGGCTATCAGTTTACCCGGTAGCTGTTGGTTTTGTAATTGCTTATCAAATATAATTATCCTTTTATTATAAAACTGCATTAAAGCGCCCTGTTTTTTAAACCATGTTGAACTGATGTTTTGGCTTAAGCCTATAATGGTGGTATGCCCCACCTGTGCACTATCTAAATAAGGCTGTACCGAATATTTGTAATTTTTATCGGTATCTGCAAGGTTGGTAAGTACAACCGCCCTGTCGCCGTTTTTAAATACAATGCCCGTGTTTTTGCGCAGGTTTAAAAACGCGATAGAGTTGGTACTTTCGGCCCGGTACCTTTTCAGGCTGATGCTTATGGCAAATAGCAGCAGGCCGACCAGGCTAAGCTTTATAAGCCATGTTTTTTTATTGTACAAATAGTAAAACGCGCTTATCATGATCAGGTAAAGCAATAAATACTCCGGCACTGTAAGCCATATTTTACCAATGCTGGCAAAGGGCGCATATTCAATAATTGCCAGCGCTTTGTTCATGAACAATATGGTATACTCCAATAACCGCGCCAGTAAAGTTGACAGCAGGGGTACCCATGAAAGCGCCAGGTAGGCCACACCACTGTACATGATAACCGATGTAGGTATAATAATGAGCAGGTTACTCAGTAAAAAATAAACCGGGAACTGGTGAAAATACAATGCACTCAGCGGAAATGTAATAACCTGCGCGGCTATGGATATCGAACAAGCCATCCAGATTTTATCTGCCCATTTCTTTTTAAATGCCAGCCATTTATAAACAACCGGCTGTAAAACCACCAGCCCGGCCACAGCCAGGTATGATAGCTGGAAACCAACATCTGTTATTAAAAGCGGGTTGTACAACAGTAGCGCAAATGCCGATACGGCCAGGATATTGAGTAAATTGATATACCGCGCATAAGTTTTGCCGATGATAACCATACTGATCATCACCGCTGCCCGGCAAACAGCAGGCGAGAAGCCACTAAGCAGCGAATAGTACCAGATGAGCGCGATAATGATAACCGCTTTTATTACCCTGCCACGCCGGTAGCCGTTTAAAAAACCAAGGGTAAATTGCAGCAAAATATAAATGATGGCCACATGCGCACCTGAAACCGATAGTACGTGAATGGTACCTGTTTTGGAATAGGCCTGTAAAATATCGCCGCTCAAATCGGCTTTGTAACCCAGTATCAGGGTTGATGCTACAGCGATGGCGCCGGGATCGTGCATTTGCTGCTTAAACCGGTTAATCATTTGCTGTCGTAGCCGCAGCGAAAACGCGATGAGCGCGTTGCCCGTACCATGCTTTACAACGCGGTACATTCCCGGGTATAAAAATGCCTGGTAGTATATGTTTTGATGCGCCAGGTATTTTTTATAGTTGAATTCGCCAGGGTTAAAGGGTGGGTCGATAGGGGTGTATTTGGCCGGGATAACCAACTCGTCGCCATATTGCAGGGATAAGGCTGCGCTGTCTTTAATGGTCACCAATAATGTGCCGGTAACAGGGGTTGGTTGTTTATGACTAATGCTTTGCCCAACCGTTGCCGGGAACCTTAGCAAGCCGTTTTTGAGTTGTGGTTCGGTATTGATTTTTATCGATAGATATCGGGCCGATGACCTGGAAAAATGCCGGGCATTGTTCAGTTCGTTATTATTAATGACACTGATGCAGCCTGCCGAAAACAGAATGAATGTAATTAATAACCCGCCAAGCCACCTGGTTTTATAAATAGCCAGCCGCTGGTAGCTTAAATTCAGCAGGATAAAAGCAATACCCAAGCCGCCGAACACGCTCCAAAGTAAAGGCAGGTATGCGGCCGTAATAAAGCCGATGCCTGAGGCTATCCCCAGCAAAAAGGGCAGGAGCAATACAACAAAAGGGATCTCGCCTTTATGGTTCGCGATCATTTATGATATGGTGAAAGCAATAAAGATATGTTTTAGGGGGATACATCAAATAAATGAGTTGAAATAAATCAGCAGGTTGGGCGATATGGGAATATTACGCTTTTTAATTGCCTGAATTTAAGGGACATCGATTTTTTGCAGTTCAAGGGCGTAGCCCTGGTAAATATTGTAGCCACGGGTTTCAACCCGTGGTTATAAAACGCCATGGAATAAGTGCCGTAGGTACGGTTCATTTATTGTACGCTGATATTTGGAATATTAAAAGAACTCGTTGATTATATGGGCCGAACCTACGGCTCTCTTTATTCTTGGGTTGGTATTCCCCGGGTTGAAACCCGGGGCTACAATATCGGTCAAGGCTACGCCTTTTGCCTGGTATAGAATAATAGCGGAGTGAACCTGCATTGATAAAACCTACAACTGGTCTCTTACTTCGAGCAGGAATTTTTTGATGTTTTCGAGCGAGTCGATCACCCGCTGGTTTTCTTTGTGATCGCCGAGATTGCTTTTCAGGTGCTCTTTGGCGCCGTTCAGGGTATAGCCTTTATCGCGGATGAGGTGAAAGATGATCTTAAAGTTCTCGATATCCTCGGGGGTAAAATAACGGTTGCCTTTTTTGTTCTTTTTAGGCTGCAATACATCAAACTCCTTTTCATAAAAACGGATAAGCGATTGGTTTACATCAAACATGGCCGATACCTCGCCCATGGTGTAATACATTTTGCTTATTTCGCGTTCTTTGTAAGCCATATATGCAAAGGTATCTTTTTGAATTCGGAATTGGGAATTTCGATTTCGGATTTTTGTCAGCAAAATGTAGATGCATGCGGTCCGCCTCAACAAAACATCGTGTTGAGTCAACAGTACTAAGTCGTAAGTCTAAAGTTGCGCTTAACCGGCGTTTTTACAAACCATTGCGAAAACAAAATTGGTGTCTCAGTTTATTTTCTTAAAATATTTTGAAAGGCAGTTGGACTTATTTAACTTTATATTTCAAAGTACTTTTTATTTGTAATAAAAACTTAATAGGAATCAGACAATATAATATACTGATATGAACAGATTTGAAGAACTATACTACGAGGCAAAGGCCGACAAATGGTTTAAACGGTTTGCTGTTTTTTGCCGCATTGCTTTAGCAGCCGGGTTTTTAATAGCGGGCATCGTAAAGATTATGGGCGAACGATTTGCCGCCGGCCTGCCCCACAATAACCCTTTGGGGCATTATTTTGATGCCTTGCAACTTACCGGATACTATTATACTTTTATCGGGATTGTCCAGGTTATAACAGCTATATTGTTACTTATCCCGAGAACTTCCCTTCTTGGTGCATTGATGTATTTTCCCATCATCGTAAATATTTGTGTGCTTACTTATGCTACCCGTTTTGACGGTACACGCGGTACCACGATGATGCTGCTGGCAAGCCTGTTTTTATTGATCTGGGATTATGACCGCTTAAAACATATTTTACCAGTTAAGCAGCAACCAAAAACAGATCCTCATGTGATAAAGAAGCCCTTGGGGATGCGCCTTCGGGCCATATTTTTTGGAGGTTCTTTTGCATTGGTGGCATTTATCATCATCGGTACTTTCTATTTATATGATATTATACCCGGCAATGCCGAAGATGAGTGCAGAAACCAATGCGCATCCAGCAAAAATCCCCAGGCTTGCCAGGTTTTCTGCGACTGCATTTATAAGAAAGGCCAACCGCTGGATAGTTGTTTGGTAACTTTTGATAGGGCAAAAGATATACGCAAGCCTGGCAGCAAGTAGCTGGGTTTCAATTTAATTATTTCCCTCATTACTTTTACCCGTATCCAAACGGCTTAACTCCATATTTATTTTCGAAACGGAGACACTGCCAAACCAAGAAGCTTAAATTTTGAACTTAATCAGCGTACCTGAACCTTTTTCCTCCATTCTGTATTTCGATGGTTTTTACTGTATTTAGTGGAATCGTTTTTTTTAAACCAAGAATATGTGACCGCAAACCAGTAATAGAATCGCGTACTACATAAACGTGATCAAAGTAAAAAGTGGTTTTCTTGTTGTTAATATCCGTAAAGCGTATTTCTAATGCGGGGCTGTTTTTTAATAAAAACCATTTTCCGTTTTTATCTACACATCTTATCGAATCGATAGGATAGATGCTGTAAGTTGACCTACCTCCCATGGGGTCAATTGCCGTAACTTGTCTTAGTGGTGCCGATTTTTCTAAACTTGGCAACTGCTGCTTGAAACTATCAATGGGGATGTAATAGGTTGTGCACGAAGTTATTGATATTGTTAACGCGGTAATGATGATAAGGGGTAGGTATTTTAAAGTCATATTTTACTATTTCGGCAAAGTTAGTAGTATTTATGATTCGCAGCATGGCGTTTCACACTTGTTCGCGTTGTCATCAACAAATTTTGAGTTTGGTCCTATTTACTCACCAATAAATAAACTCCAAATAGCAAAACCTTTTTTTACACCTTTGAAAATGAACAATAGTTAAAAATCCAAATTCCCAAATCCAAATAATAGTATTATATTTCATCCTCTGATTATAATATGATTTTTAAACGATTGATTGCGTGCGCCTGCTGTACGCTGTTTACCCTGGGGGCGTTTGCTTTAGAAGGCGATTCGCTGGTAACTATAACCGCCTTAAAAAATGAGTACCAGTTTAAATGGAACGGCCAAACCAACAGGGTTGAGATAAAAGAGAAACTGAGCAATACCTACGTCAGCAATACCTATGGCGTAAGCTACCCGGTATCTGAATTTTATAACGATAACACCAGCATTGATGCCGTAACCTGCAAGGTTGATGGCCATAACTTACGGTCGTTTAAGCCAACCTACACCTATTACAGCCAGGACGATGTTTTTTACTCGGACGCAAAAATTTGCTACTTCCCGATGGATATGCCCAAAAAAGGAAGTGTCGGCACGGTCACCTTTGAAGAAACCCTGAATGATCCCCGGTATTTTACTTCCATCTATTTTTCAGATGCGGCAATAGTGCAGCAGGGCGAGGTGAGCCTTAAAATTCCCCGCTGGATGAAAGTGGATATCAAGGAAATGAACTTTAATTCCTTCGGCATAAAAAAAACTACCGAATACATCTCTGGCGAAGATGCCGATGTTATCACCTATTCGTTTGCAAATATACCGGCCATGAAGCGCGAGGCCAACAGCCCCGGCCCAACCTATATTTACCCGCACCTGTTGGTGTTGTGTAAATCGGCGGCGCCGGGCGGCAAGCAGATCACCTATTTCGGTTCACTTGCCGATCAGTATGCCTGGTACCGCGAACTGGTTAAAAACGTGGCGGGCGATCAAGCCGTAATCAGCGCGAAAGCAAAGGAGTTAACCGCCGGGCTTACTGCCGATATGGATAAAATAAAGGCCATATTTTATTATGTACAGGATAACATCAGGTATATTGCCTTTGAAGACGGCATGGCGGGCTTTAAGCCGGAGAAGGCCGACGAAGTGCTGCGCAAAAAATATGGCGATTGTAAAGGCATGGCCAATTTAACCAAGGCGCTACTGGTATCGCAGGGCTATGATGCCCGGCTATGCTGGCTGGGTACCAAACATATTGCCTATGATTACCAAACCCCATCAATGGCGGTTGATAACCACATGATATGCGCCCTAAACTACAAAGGGAAAATATATTACCTTGATGCAACCGAAAGCTACCTTAGCCTAAACGAATATGCCGAGCGCATACAGGGCCGCCAGGTTTTAATGGAAGACGGCGATAAATACATCCTGAATAAAATACCTTATGCCCCGCCTTTGCAAAACTCAACCAACCAGTTCAGCAAGTTAAGTGTAAGCGGCACCAGCCTGGTAGGCAAAGTAAATTATACATGGAAGGGCGAGGATAAGGAAAGTATTTTAAGCGGCTTAAACAGCATTAAACACGAAAATACGGATAAGGCTATGGTGAAATACCTGGCCGATGATAATAACGATTACACCATTAACAACTTGAAGCTAAGCAGCACAGCCAACCCCGATAAGGACTTGACAGCCGCGTTTGACCTGGAGCATAAAAATGCTGTAAACGTGTTTAGTAAGGATTATTACATCAACATCGACAGCCAGAAGGAACTGGCCGATTTTACTTTTAAACCCGCCGTGCGCAAGCTTGATTATTGGTTTGCCTATAAAATGAACATCAACAGCCAAACCGAACTGGATATTCCTGCCAATTATAAAGCCGCAACCGTACCTGCCGATTTGAACATTGTGAACCCCGATTATGAGTTTCACATCAGCTACACCCAACTGCCCAACAAACTGTTGTACAA
Source organism: Mucilaginibacter sp. P4_C11 (assembly GCF_056402115.1). NCBI lineage: Bacteria > Pseudomonadati > Bacteroidota > Sphingobacteriia > Sphingobacteriales > Sphingobacteriaceae > Mucilaginibacter > Mucilaginibacter sp. P4_C11. The sequence continues at coordinate 175,506 of NZ_JBFUIA010000013.1, forward strand.
AAAAAGCCTGCTTATTAAAAACACCAGCTTGCCCAAAACCCGCTTTGAGCAATGGAACCACGATGTGGAACTACTGGGCAAGGCTTACAACGATACCCTGATCCTAAAACCTACAAACTGATATATTAAATGAAACCACTTTACCTGTCACTATTTTTTTTATTCATCACTACTTTAACCTTCGCGCAGGACAATGTGCCTTATGCCGAAAAAGCCGCCCAATTGCAAAAAGAAATTTGGGGTACCACCGCGCCCGAGTTTAAAGTTACCAAAGTACCCGATAGCCTGAGCAAAGAGAGTGCTGTTGTGCTGGCACGGTCGTTTAGCCTTAACCGTACATCAAACACCAAAATAAAATTTTTGATTATTACCGCCGCTGCAAGCCTGCGTACCGTTAAACTCAAAACTTTTCACGAGCGTGTAAAAATTAACGATAAAGTATCGCTGGAAGATTACTCAACCCTGGAGTATCAGAAGAAGCTGGATAAAACTGTGTCCTTTTTCCTGACCAAGTTTGTGAGTACCAATAACACTTTTATCGGTGCCAAAATTGTTAAGCCAAACGGTAGCGAGGTAATTGTTAATACCGGCGAAGAGGTTTTAACCAAAAACGAAACCAAAGACCAAAAGGGCAAACTGGCCATCCCCGGTTTGCAGGTGGGCGATATTTTAGATTATTATGTGAGTACCGTTGATGTTGACGAAAACAGCAAAAACGCATCCTATAAAAACAACGACGATATTTTTGTACTGGCCGATGAATACCCTGTTTTGTATTACAGCCTCGATTTTCAGTACAATAAAAAAACCGATGTAAAATATATTTATGCCAATGGCGCCCAGCATTTTGATGGCGGCCGCAATGCCGATGGCGACCTGGTGCTGAGCCTTAAGCTGCACAACATGCCTAAGTACAAAAGTAACATCTGGGTATCGGCCCTGCGCCAGTATCCTTATATAGAAATTGGCAGCACGTTTAATAACGGTGCCGATGCATCATATGATACACGTGCTGTGGCCATTAAAAAAGCGTTCAAATATTCTTTTGAGGAGTACTCCGGCTTTAACGAAGCCGAAAAACGCACCAAGGATTATTTTAACACAGGTAAACCATTTAAAAATAATGCCGCAGATAGTGTATTGAAAGTATTGTATGACATATGGAAATTCCAGGTTTTTTGCAATTACGATGGCGATGAACTGGAAAATATTGACGGGATGAATTACCGCAGCGCCCGCAGTGTGCCGGCTGCCATAGGCATGAGTATGATGCTTACCCAATTGGGTATTAACCATGATGTATTGATGGTGGCATCACGCATGAGCAATACGCTCGATAACATGTTTACTTTTAACGATTTTGATGCTGTCATCCGCATAAAAAGGGCCAAAACCTATTTTATGAGCTTTGATAATGTGGTTACCCATTTTGGCGAATTACCAGAGCGCTTTGAAGGCGAAAAGGTAATTGCCCTGAATCCCGACCGCATCACTAACAAGTACTACACCTTTACCGAAAAGGACGATTCGTTGTCAGTTTCAACAAGCGATAAAAATTTTATTGACGAACAGCTACAGGTAAACCTGCTGCCAACGGATATGCAAAAACTAAAAATTGCCCGGCAGGTAAGCGAAACCGGTTCCATGCGTCTTGACGACCAAAAATCCCTGTTGCCGGCCGGCGACATTGACAAGGGTTTACAAACATTGATAAAAGGCGAAGAACTATCAAAAAGGATAAAAGGCAAACACAAAGCCGACGAGTACTCAAATGCATTTGAGCAACAACGTAAAGACCAGTTAAAAGCCTTTACCGCCGAAATTAAGGGTAAATACGACCAGGAACCAACCGAAGTAAAGGATTGCAAAATCGTCGACCCGGCGATTGAAAACACTAACCCGGCGTTTAAATATAGCTCGTCATTTGTGCTCAACAACCTGGTGAAAAAGGCCGGCAACAACTACCTGGTTGACGTAGGCAAACTCACCGGCGGTTTTTACAAACTGGACGATACCGAACGCAAGCGCACTATTGACGTTTACATGCCCTGTGCCCGCAGTTTTAAATATACTCTATCGCTGACTATCCCGCAGGGCTATATAGCTAAAGGAGTAGAAGAGCTGAACATTAAAAAAGAGAACAAAACAGGCTCATTCTCATCAACCGCGAACATCAGCGGCAACACATTAAATATTGTAGTAACCCGTGCCTACGCCCACAACTTCGAAAAAGCCGCCGACTGGCCCGCGCTGGTTGAAATGATTGATGCCGCCTCGGCTTATAACGCTAAGAAAATTTTGCTGGAGAAGAAGTAGTTAGTCGTCCGAAAGTCCGAAAGTCGGAAAAGTCCGAAAGTCAGAAAGCCGGGGAAGTCCAAAAAGTCAAAAAAGTAGCCGGAGTTGTTGGTCCGGAAGTTAGAAAAGTAAGATAGGAAAGTTGGAAGTCAGAAAAATCGTATGAGGGGGGACCCTTCCTTATTTCCCAACTTCCGGACTTTCCGACTTTTCTGACTTTCGGACTTTCCGACTTTCGGACTAATAACTACATTTGCACACTATGACAGCTACCGAAATACGCCAGGCTTTTCTTGATTTTTTTGTTTCAAAGGGACATATTATCGTTCCTTCGGCACCAATTGTAATTAAAAACGACCCGACCCTGATGTTCACCAATGCGGGGATGAACCAGTTTAAAGATATATTTTTGGGCGAAGCAGCAGCCAAGGCAACCCGTGTAGCCGATACCCAACGCTGCCTGCGCGTAAGCGGCAAGCATAACGATTTGGAAGAAGTAGGTATTGATACCTACCACCACACCATGTTTGAAATGCTGGGCAACTGGAGCTTTGGCGATTACTTTAAAAAAGAAGCCATTGCCTGGAGCTGGGAACTGTTAACCGAAGTTTATAAACTACCTAAAGACCGCCTGTACGTTACCTATTTTGAAGGCGACGAAAAGGAAGGCCTTGAAAAAGATACCGAAACTTACGATCTGTGGAAGCAGTTTGTAGATGAAGCCCACATATTGCCCGGCAACAAAAAGGATAACTTTTGGGAAATGGGCGAAACTGGTCCATGTGGCCCGTGCTCCGAAATTCATTACGATAGCCGGGAAGAAGGTGAAAGGTTAAAGGTGAAAGGCCAAAGTCTTGTAAATGCTGATCACGACCAGGTGATAGAGATCTGGAACAACGTTTTCATGCAGTTTAACCGCTTAAAAGGTGGCGCATTACAGCCATTGCCTGCCAAACATGTGGATACGGGTATGGGCTTTGAGCGTTTGGTACGTGTGCTGCAAGGCAAAACATCCAACTACGATACCGATGTTTTTCAGCCGATGATCCAGTTTATTGCGAAGAAAAGCGGTAAAACATACAACAGCGCCGCCAAACCCGGTGATGCCGACTGGAATGAGGCCGTTGCCATGCGTGTATTGGCCGACCATATCCGTGCCATCAGCTTTGCCATTGCCGATGGGCAGTTGCCTGCAAGTAATAAAGCCGGTTACGTGATCCGCAGGATCCTGCGCCGTGCCGTGCGTTATAGCTACCAGACTTTAGGCTTTAAAGAACCTTTCTTTAACCAACTGGTGCCTTTATTGGCCGGGCAGTTTAAAGGGGTGTTTGATAACCTTTACAGTCAGAAGGATTTTGTGCAGAAAGTGATTTTAGAGGAGGAATTGTCATTTTTACGGACTTTGGAAAGAGGCTTGATTAAAATCAGAGATTACATTTCAAAGCGAGATTCGGTTAATTTCGTGGCGTTAACTTTGGTTGATGAAAGACCAGAATTATCAGCTACGGCATTGATGGACCATTTAATTAATAATCCAAATGAAATAAAGAAAGGTCTTGAAACAGCATACGGGGAGACTAAACCAGCTATTGATGGCGATACTGCATTTGAATTATTTGATTCTAATGGTTTCCCCATTGACTTAACCAGACTTATAGCATCGGATTACGGATTTGACGTTGATGAAGATGGTTTTAATAAGGCTTTAGCTGAGCAAAAAACTCGCTCCCGTGCGGCATCATTAGTTGACACACAAGATTGGATCACTTTAAAAGAAGACGAAGCTTCCATCTTCACCGGTTACGATGAAACCGAAACCATTGCCCATGTGGTAAAATACCGCAAGGTAACCGCCAAAGGCAAGGAGCAATACCAGATTGTTTTGGATAAAACGCCTTTCTATGCCGAAAGCGGTGGCCAGGTAGGAGATAAGGGCGAGTTGGTTTTTCCGGATGGCACCATCATTTTGGTTACCGATACCAAAAAAGAAAACGGTTTAACGGTTCACTATGTAGATAACCTGCCCGATGATATTCAGGATGCGTTAACTGCCATTGTTGACCCTGCTTTGCGGGGGCAAACCAATGCCAACCACTCGGCCACGCACCTGCTGCATGCCGCCATGAAACAGGTATTGGGCAGCCACGTAAACCAAAAAGGATCATTGGTAAACAGCGATTACCTGAGGTTCGATTTTTCGCACTTCGCCAAAGTTACCGACGAGGAATTGGCGCAGATTGAAGCCATCGTGAACCAAAAGGTACGTCAGAATATCCCGCTGAAAGAAGAGCGCAGCGTGCTTTATGCCGAAGCCATCACCAGCGGCGTAACCGCCCTGTTTGGCGAAAAATATGGCGAGTATGTACGCATGATAACTTTCGAAGATGAGTTTAGCAAGGAGCTTTGTGGCGGTACCCATGTTCAGGCTACCGGACAGATAGGCTTCTTTAAAATCATTGCCGAAAGTGCCGTAGCCGCCGGGGTACGCCGTATTGAGGCCATTACCGGTGTTGCTGCCGAGGTGTTTATCACCAACCAAAGCCGCATGGTCGACCAGCTTAAAGATTTGCTTAAAAACCCTAAAGACCTGCCAAAAAGCATAGAAAGCCTGCTGGACGAAAATAGCAAGCTGAAAAAAGAAATTGAGAAAGCCATCCTCGAAAAATCGTCAGGCTTAAAAAATGAACTGGCACAAAAAGCCGAAGCTATCAACGGCATCAACTTCATTGCCCAAAAAGTAGCCCTGCCCAATGCCGAAGCCATTAAAAACCTGGCCTACCAGTTAAAAGATATCGTACCCAACCTGTTCCTGGTCCTCGCCGCCGATTTTGACGGCAAACCCAGCCTAACGGTTATGATAGCCGAAAACCTGGTAAAAGAAAAAGGCCTGCACGCTGGCAACATCGTAAAAGAACTCGCCAAAGAAGTAAAAGGCGGCGGCGGCGGCCAGCCATTTTTCGCAACCGCCGGCGGCAGCGATGTAAGCGGCCTGGATAATGCACTGGCCAAGGCGAGGAGTTTTGTTGGGTGGTAACAAATCAAGGTAATAAAACGTTAATAACGTTAGAAGAGGTCAAATAATGATTGCGTTAGAAAACATAGATCGGATTAATGCCATAGAAGAAAGCGATTCGAACAAGATCAGCATTGTTTTGTTCGAGTGGTTGTCTTTAAAACAAAGCTATAAAAACGAATCTTTAGTTAATTACAGTGAATACGTAATAGATACCTTTGCCGATCTTTTTAAAAAAATGCTTGTTCAGGATACAGCGATGACTAAGGAGGCCAAACTAAACGTTGTTGACCTACTTGATAAACTTAAGACTCAGAAAGAAAACTTAGATTTTATTAAATCAAATATTGTCGTATCTGACATCCAGCAAGCATCGAAGAGGTTGTCTAAAAAAGCCCAATCAGCTTTTGAAACTAAATAAGGAATTTATCCTCGGATAGTTTGTCCGTACATTGCGGATCAAAACCCGCAGCTGAAATTCTGTCCATTCTATATTTCTGTAAATTCCGGTTCAAACAATTGCGTTAGGGATTGGCGCGGATACCGGCCAGTGTGGCTAAGGCCCGTGTAGTATGAGCAAAAAGCCCGGTACGCAGGGGACGCCATCATAGATATGAAATTTAAGACCACCCAAGGGTCACCAGGGGCTTACAAAACCACTCCCCGCTCACCATTCACCACTCACCGCTACATTTTTCCTGACCATTAAACCCCAAAACCTACCTATACTGTATTAACTTTTATATATTTGACCTTACAATCAGCAAATCACAGCTGAATTTATTTTTATGACAGTTCTCGCAAACGGGATAGGTGAAAAGTACGAATTGGTTGTAGGCCTCGAGGTACATGCCCAGCTATCCACTTTAAGTAAGGTTTTCTCGGCCGATTCTGCCGCTTTTGGTGCCGGGCCTAATCAGCATGTAAGTGCCATATCTTTGGGACACCCCGGTACTTTGCCTTTTTTAAATAAACGCGCGGTAGAGTATGCCGTTAAAATGGGCCTGGCCTGTAATTGCAGCATCAACCTGAATAACAGCTTCGCCCGTAAAAATTATTTCTACGCCGATTTGCCCAAAGGCTACCAGATAACGCAGGACCATGCGCCTATATGCCTGGGTGGTTATGTGCCTGTAAAACTGGCTGATGGTACCGAAAAAAACTTAGCCATTCACCATATTCATATGGAAGAGGATGCCGGCAAAAGTATGCATGACCAGCACCATGCCGATTCGCTTATCGACCTTAACCGTGCCGGTGTGCCCCTGCTGGAAATTGTTACCCAGCCCGATATGCGCAGCGCCGAAGAGGCGGGCCAGTTTTTGACCGAAACCCGTAAAATACTGCGCTACCTTGATATTTGCGACGGCAACATGGAAGAAGGCAGCATGCGCTGCGATGCCAATATCTCTGTTCGCCTGCGTGGCGCCACCGAATATGGTAATCGTTGCGAGGTAAAAAACCTCAACTCTATCCGTAACGTGCAGCGTGCCATTGAGCACGAGTTTGCCCGCCAGGTAGCCGTAATTGAAGCCGGTGGCCATATTGACCAAAACACGCTTAACTTTAATGCCGATACCGGCGAAACATCGGTATTGCGCAGCAAGGAAATGGCCAACGATTACCGCTATTTCCCCGAGCCGGATTTAATGCCGTTGGCGCTTACCGAGCAATACGTTGATAACATTCGTAAAAGTTTGCCGGCACTGCCCAGCCAGCTTTATCATAAATACCTTGAACTGGGCTTGTCGGCCTATGATGCTTCGGTTATTACTGCTGATAAGGATGTGGCCCACTATTTTGAAGAGCTGATAAAAGCTACCGACCATTATAAGGCCGCCGCCAACTGGATCATGGGCACGGTAAAATCATACCTGAATGATCATGACGTGGCCATCAGTAACTTTGCTGTTACCCCAGCTAACCTTGCCGGCCTCATCAAACTAATTGACGCGGGCGTGATAAATAATTCTGTAGCTTCGCACAAGTTATTCCCCGCCATGGTTAAAGAGCCGGGCAAAAAAGCCGATGAACTGGCTAAAGAGCTTAACCTGTTAATCAGTGCGGATAATGACGATGTAAACCAGTTTATTAAGGCCGCCATCGCCAAGTTTCCGGATAAGGTAAAAGAGTACCAAAAAGGGAAAAAAGGCGTGTTGGGCTTGTTTATGGGCGAGATTATGAAGCTATCGAAAGGTAAAATAGATCCGCAGAAAACAAACCAGTTATTGATTAAGGAATTAGAAGTAAAGTAGTAATGAAATTAAAAAATCTGGCAGTTTACAGTGTACTGTTTTTAACTGCATTTGTTTATTCATGTAAAGATAATTCGCAGTTTACCATTAGCGGTACCATTAAAAATCAAGGCAGTATAAAGCTGGTTTATTTAATTGAGGCTGATAGCAGCCAGCTTAAAGTGGTAGACTCGACCACGCTGAGCGAAGATGGTAAATTCAAATTTAAACATGTGGCGCCTTATGCCAATTTATACAAGCTACGTATTGGCAGCGCAGGCGGTGGCGATCAATCGGCAGCGGCAAATAACGTATACGACCTGATAGCAAAAAACGGCGATGATATTGATTTTGAAACCGATAGTAAAGATGCAACGCATACCTATAATATCAAAGGCTCTGACGATTCGGACAAGATAAAAGAGTTTAATAAGATCAGTAATTTTTACGGCGAGAAAAATTCGAAGCTTGTGGCCGAGTACCAGGAGAAATCACAAGCCCTTGGCAAACAATCAGATTCATTGCTGAAAGTTTATATGCCTACCTTCCAAAAAAACGTGGCCGATTATGGTGTTGCTGTTTTAAAGTTTGTTAACGATAACAAATCGTCGCTGGCGGCCTTTTATGGCGCAACATCGTTGGATGTGTATAAGTTTGAACCGCAGCTGGTGGCCTATGCCGATGAGATTAAAGATAATTTTAAAGATAATCCGGCGGTGCAATCCTTCGTCAAACAGATGAACAAAATTAAGCCGGTGTCCATTGGTCATAAAGCCCCAGAATTTACAACCACCGGTATAGATGGTAAACAGGTAAGCCTGGCCGACTATAAAGGCAAATATGTAATGATTGATTTTTGGGCATCATGGTGCGCGCCCTGCCGCCAGGAAAACCCTAACGTGGTAAAACAATATGCCGCATTCCATTCAAAAGGCTTTAATATTTTAGGTGTATCATTAGATAAGGATAAAGCTGCTTGGCAAAAAGCCATCAATGATGATAAACTGGAATGGGCTCACGCATCGGATTTAAACAGTTTTGAAGGGCCAACAGAAAGACTGTACAATATCGAGGCTATCCCGTCAAATTTCATCATCGATCCGGCCGGAAACATCGTTGCCAAAAATATTACCGGGGCCGATTTGGAAGCTTTTTTAACCAAAACGTTCAAATAGGTTCAATTTATCGTTAACAAAAGGTAACCATTAACAATTTGTTAATATTTGGGTAACTTTGAGGTGTTGTAAAGTGTATACTTTTATACAAAAAAATTAACGCATCATGAGCAGCTCTCCAAAACAGAAAATTCTTATTGTTGATGATGAACCGGATATTTTAGAGTTGATAGAATACAACCTTAAAAAAGAAGGCTACCAGGTGTTTTTGGCCCGCAACGGCCAGGAGGCTGTAGCCGAAGCCAAGAAATCACTACCTGATCTTATTGTACTTGACATTATGATGCCTAAAATGGATGGCATCGAGGCCTGCCGCATCATGCGTACCATGCCCGAGTTTAAAAATACCTTTATGGTATTTTTAACCGCCCGCAGCGAAGAATATTCAGAAATTGCAGGCTTTAACGTAGGTGCCGATGATTATATAGCTAAACCGATAAAGCCCCGTGCCCTGGTAAGCCGTATAAACGCCATATTGCGCCGCAACTCGCCAACAGAAGAAACACCCGACAACAAACTTGAAATTGGCGACCTGGTTATTGACCGCGAAGCTTACCTGGTTTACCAAAAAGGTGTTAAAGTGGTTTTGGCCAAAAAAGAGTTTGAACTGCTATACCTGCTGGCCTCAAAACCCGGCAAAGTATACACCCGCGAGGTAATCCTGAAAAACATCTGGGAAGACTCGGTAGTAGTAACCAACCGTACCATCGATGTTCACATCCGCAAACTGCGCGAGAAACTTGGTGATGAGGTAGTTGCAACTGTTAAAGGTGTAGGGTATAAGTTTGAAGCGTAAGCCCGGCCTCCTAACCCCCTGAAAGGGGAACTTTTGATTAACATATTTGAAGCTTCGGTTTTCTTTCGGAAAGTCGAAGCTTTTTTTGGCGAAAAGCTTTTGGCTTGTTTGGGGCGTTGCCTGCGGCCGGGCCATTCGTTCATACGCGCACAAGGCGTTAGGCACGGCCCTCCTTATGGCCATCGCGCGGGCCGGTATCCACTTTTGTCCCTAACGCAATTGCCTGAACCTGAATTTTTCACATATAAATGATTTTTTTAAGGTGTTCAAGAGGGCTGCGCCGTTTACAGAATTAAAAAATTAACAGAATTTAAAAAGCCAATTCGAGAAATTCTGAAAATTCGTTTAATTCGGGTTCAGACAACAACCCCAATAAAAAATAAAACTAATTGCCGCCCAATTTGTATACCAGTTAATAAAATTTCTCCCGATGAAAAAAATAGTCTCCATAACCATAGCATTTGTGCTGATACTTAGCGTTTGTTTCGCTGCTATAAACAGCCTTACAGGCAAATGGGCAGGGCCGGTTACATTGCCGGGGAACAAGCCCTTTCAGCTTGGTTACAATTTTAAAGTAGATAGCGGTAAACTAACCGGTACCGCACTAACCCCGGCCGGTGAGGTGATAATTACCGACGGCATGATAAACGGCGACGATTTTTCATTTAACGTACCCGTACCCAACGGGAACGCCCCGCACACCGGGAAACTATATGCCGATAGCATTGCCCTGCACTTTGTGTATCAAGGGCAGCATTTGGCAGCTACATTAAAAAGGGCTAACTAAACTTTATCCTATAGAAGCTAATACTTTGAACATTAAAGTTGGCGAACTCATTTTTGATGATAACAACGGCCTGTTTAAACAAACAAGGCCCGCAAGTTACCCTGCGGACCTTCACCCCCCTCTGATCAAAAAAAAACTATTGTTGTACTACCTGTGCTTTTAAGCTCACAATAATTTTGCCCAGTGAGCCTATTAAGGTTGATGGCAGTTTATTTTTATTAGCGCCTTTCACAACATCGTCAACAAAGGCGTCAAAATCGGCAGCGGTGGCTTTGCCGTTCATACGTGGATTTTTTGCCGGGTCGTGGGCATCAACCATGTTGTCGCCTGTGTAAGTGAAGTTTTTTGCGCCTGTGGCAACAGCTACAAACGTGGTCAGGTTGCCGCTCAACTCGGTAAAGCCCGAAAGGTTGCCTTTGGTCACTTCGGATAGCAACACAGTAAAATGCCCGTTTATCCTGCTATCGCCGGCAATAACAAATATGGTGCTATCAATAACCGAGCGGATGCCTAAGCGGCCTTTTTCGATGGTGGTACCTGGTTTTGCCGGGTCGGATACCATTACCGATCCGCCTAACGAGTCATATAAAGTAGCTTTTACCGGTGTTACCGACGAATTACTGCTGCAGGCCTGCAGCGCGAACATTGCACTAACAGAAAGCGCGATTAACGTAGATGTGTTTAGTAGTTTTTTCATGTTTTTTTGAAGATTAGATTACCTGGGTTATTAGTTTGTAAATTTTATAGGTGTATGATGATTTGGCTACCGGGCAGCCGCTTTTTAAACTTTGTGCATCGGGCATGTAGCGATCGGCTTTTAGGTTAAGGGCTTTTTTAAGGTTATCAACTACCTGGTTGCCGTTGGTTTTAACCGGGAAAAAAGTAAAAATAACAGTGTTCGATTCCGGGTTAACCATTACATGGTCAATTCCTTTTTGCTTGTACATCCAGCCGGCAATGTTATTGGCATCCCTGGGTGTTATCGGCTGCTTAATATCAATGCGGGCCATTACTTTGGTAAAGGCATCGGGCGCCGGCCGGTAAACAAAATAAATGTGAATGGCCAGCACAAAAAGCAGGAACAAGAAGGTTGATAAACCATAAATGACAATTTTTTTTACTGTGCTTTTTTTCATGAGGATAGGCTTTTAGTTTTAAGTATCTTGAATATGATTTATAGCGAAATTTTACATTTCTATTATGAAATACGGCGCTTTAATTACCCCGGTTTTTAGATGCTGATAAATAAGCTACTTTAAATTAGAGTACTCCGTGTAGTGGTAAAAAATGTTTTGGAAAGTAGCTTGGAAAGGAAGAATGGTAGCTGCGTATTTTTAAAGAGGACTAAGTATGCAGCTGTGCGGGTTAATTGTTAGCGATAAATGTATTATCAGCTGTTAATACCGAATATGAAATAAAGTACCGAAAATGCCTTAAGCACAGGCTATTGATCCGTTGCTGATGATTGCCATTGACCGGGTCGTTTGTTTATATGAGGTTAAGCAAGGCGGCTACCCGGTTTTGTCCTTCAATAGAGTTAACTGCCTGCTAATTCACTCAACGGAATATTTTTCGTAATCTTCTTTTTGCTTTATCTGTTATAGTCAACATTTTATTAGTGTCGCTCATATACAGGTTGTTACAGACTAAGCTAAACGTCGTATAACCTGTTATTATATGTTTTCCATCAAATATAATTAAGCCAAAATCTGAAGCAAAGCAATCTAAATCCGCTTTTTGATAGCAGTCCTTGTTCAGCAAAATTTCCCTTAGTGTATTTATTTCGGCAACGCTTAATGCCTTTACCTTATGAAAACAAGAATCAACCTTATTGTTGTCAATAATTGGTGGATCTTTTGAATCGAGGCAATCGTGCGTATTGCGCTGCATTTTATATAAATCAATAAACCTGGCTTGTTTTAAAGAGTTTTCGGCTTTTGTACCCAATTGCTGGCTAAAGCAAACATTGGCAAAAACGGAGACGAGGAATATCACTAATAAATATTTCATTTTAACTATGATGGTTAAGATCGTCAGGTGCCTCCTATACGTTAAGGCAGTTTATTTCTTTACTGTAAGTGATGTTAAAATCGCCCTCATCTCTACCGAGTCTGCACTGCTGCAAGCTACTTTTGATAGGTGTATATTAACAAACAAGTCCTTGCCAGCATGGCATAGCCATACATATGTTTTTGGGTAAAATTAGTGCCATCTACAACCACATTATTTTGCCGGAACATAAAATCATCCGTAGGTCTCCCCCAATCTTCATTGTTACGTTCCATTGTTTTCAGGTTGGAGTAGTTTGAAAAATAAGCGAATGGATATGCCGGGCTGATATCGGGGCCGCCAATGGCCACTTTTAGTGCATCAACCAGCTGCAGTTTTTCATCGTCATTAAGTTTGTAATATAAAACTGAGCAAATGAAGCCGTCCTGCTCGGCGTAATAGTAGTAATCGGTACCGCGCCATTCTTTTTTGAATTTTTTAAACCGGCTGCTTGCGAGGGTAAACGTAGTGCCTGTTCTTTTAGGATAAGCGAATTCAAATAGGGTACTGTCTGCTATTTTAAAGGCAAGTAACCCCAGGGCTGACGCATAAGAAACGTTAAAAACGGGAGGTGTTGCCAACAAAATGTTGATAAAGAGGTGATAAGTTTAAGGGTTGCGGTTGTCAAAAAGGCTTTCAAGTTTTTTTCTTTGTAAAAAAGAATATGCCCACATCCCTTCACGATCATTTCAGATGGATACC
>NZ_JBFUIA010000014.1:0-181687 GCF_056402115.1 Mucilaginibacter sp. P4_C11
GCATAGAAAAAAGAGTTTATTCTATGGTACTTGTTCCTCAAGAATAAACAAAATGGCAATAGGTTTTCTTAGCCATATTTGAACTCTACCATGAATAAAAAAAGCCGGACTTTCGTCCGGCCATGGTATCGTTCGCAAATATTATTGCTGGCAGGTTGCACCTCTGCAGAGCCTGGGTACTCTTATATCTGCATTTGCTATATACTGCTTTTTTTAACTAATTCCACCAACTATTTTTGGCATCATTACCTTAAATTAATCACGTTATCCTGCTCCCACACGCAAAGCATTTGCTTGCTGCCCAGCGGGATAGATTTTAAGAAGCCGCCTTTGCCTACCATAACGGCATTTTTATTGGGGGCCGATACAACCTTTAGCGTATCATTCTCCTGAAATGAAATTATAGTTTTAGTACCGGCCGCGGTAATGGCGCAATTTCGGCCTTTGCCTATCAACTTTTCTGAACCGCCCGGCTGCGCGTAAAAAACTTCGCCTTTACGTTGCCACGCGGTATGGATGCTATTTGCTTCGTCAACAACAATGCCGCCGCCATCCATAGGGCAGCCATTAAGCGCCCAGGTATTGGTGCCCATTTTTTGCGCCGGTTGAAAAACCTTGCCGCCATCTACAGATTTGGTTACATACAAATCTCTTGAGCCGCTCAACCAGTTTCTGAACATAATGGCCACTTCCTGCCCATGTACCGCAATGTTGGGCTTGCAGCACTCGCAAACATGCCCATCCGGCGATTGGTAGGCTAATATATTTTTTGACCAGCTGGTGCTTTTCGCCGCCAACCCCGAAAAATAAACCTGGTTCCTGTGCCCCGTCCGGGTATCCAGCCAAACGGCATAAAAGTTGTCTTTTTTATCTGCAGCTATGCCCATCAGCCCTTCGGGCGCCGATTGGTCAATATCATTTATAACACCCATCTTTTCCCATTTTGAAGAGGAATTTTTTAACCGGAACCAGTGGATATTGCCCGATTTATCCATTGCCGTAATTACCGAATAATTGGCCGAACTGGCCAGCTGCGGCCCTCTCGACATGCCCAAATGCATGTTTGTTATATGCCCCACCAGCGCTGGTTTTGAAAACGAAACGCCCTGGTTAGCAGATGTAGCACAAAAAATATTGTCCTTATCGCCAAATACTATCCTGATGATGCCTTTATTATCGGCGCTAACCTGTGGCTGGCTTCCGGTTGATATGGTACTTTCTGCCGCAAGGGCATTAATGGCTGGTGCTAATAATATAATCCCCAGGAGGATAGGTAGCAATGCTTTTTTCATGGTTAACGTTTAAATGAGCACGGTTTAACTTGGCGGTTGGTAACTGGTATTAACAACGTTATAGCATGTCAAATATATCCAAATGATTGAACATATAATTTGCTTATATTGGTCATTTACCATCCTTATGAAAACAAATACCTGTTTTATCGCCCTGATGTTTTTGGGTGCCCAGCTACTATCAGCCCAAACAAACCAGCAAAAAATAAATGCGGCTATAAAAACCAATCAGCAGGCAATTTTTGACGAATACCTCAACTTTGTAGCTATCCCCAATGAAACAGTTGATTCGGCTAACATCCGCCTTAACGCGGCATTTGTTAAAAACATGCTGGAGAAGCGCGGCGTTAAAGCCGAACTGCTTACCACCGCCAATGGCAATCCGGCTGTTTTTGGCGAGGTAAAAGTGCCGGGGGCCACCAAAACTATTGCCTTTTATGCCCATTACGACGGCCAGCCGGTAAACCCCAAACAGTGGGCGCCCGGCCTAAAACCATTTGAGCCCGTTTTTATTACCGCGCCAATTGAGCAGGGCGGCCATATTGTTAACTATAAACGCGGCGATGCCATTGATACCAGCTGGCGGCTGAGCGGCCGTGGCAGTGCCGATGACAAGGCTGGTGTTATGTGCATTATCAACGCCTATGATGCACTGATAAAAAGCAAAATAAAGCCGGGATGCAACATCAAATTCTTTTTTGAGGGCGAAGAAGAAAAAGGCTCGCCACAACTTGCGGCAATCTTTAAAAAGTATAAAGCTAAACTAACATCCAACCTTTGGATTATTTGCGATGGGGCCAGGCATCCATCGGACAAAAATATAGTAGTGTTTGGTGTAAGGGGCGATGTTAACATGTGGCTTACTATTTATGGCCCCAAACGCCCCTTGCACAGCGGCAACTTTGGCAACTGGGCACCCAACCCCGGCCTGGCCATGGCCAAATTACTGGCAGGGATGAAAGATGATGACGACCGGGTAACCATTAAAGGTTTTTACGACGATGTAACCCCGCTGAGCCAGGGCGAAAAAGAAGCACTGGCCAAAGTACCGCCGGTTGAGCCCGGCTTAAAAAAAGAGCTTGGTATTGCCCGCACCGAAGGCGGCACACGCCCCCTGGTGAATGCATTTATGCTGCCAACACTTAATATTAATGGCATGGCAAGTGGTAATGTTGGCAAACAGGCATCAAACGTAATCCCGGTGAAAGCCGAAGCCGTGCTTGACCTGCGCCTGGTACCCGGCAATGATATGGACAGGCAAATTCAAAAAGTAACCGACCATATACGCGCCCAGGGCTATTATGTTATAGACAAAGAACCTACAGACCAGGAAAGGATTACCTACCCAAAGATCATTAAAATAACCCACGATGCCGGTTACAACGCCCAACGTACACCGCTTGATTTGCCCATAGCACAAGCTGTTGTAAAAGCCGTTCAGGGTACGGTTGATTACCCGGTGCTGCTTTCGCCAAGTTCTGGCGGCAGCCTGCCCCTGTTTGTTTTTGAACAGGAATTAGGCGCAAAGGTTATTACTGTGCCATTAGTTAATTACGATAATAACCAACACGCCGAAAATGAAAATGTAAGGGTGAGCTACCTTTGGCAAGGTATAGCAACTATGGCTGCGGTAATGCAAATGAAATAGCATTGTGGCAAGGTGGTTGAAATTACCAGAATAGCCACATGATGTGATTGTACTTTTATGAAGAATGAACAAGACGAAGAGAGTTTTCCTAAAATTATTTGGTTTCTATGGCTGCAAGGGCTTCCTTCCGCTCCAGCTATCGTTCAAAAATGTTTCGAATCCTGGGTTACAAACAATAAAAATTGGAAAATCGTACTGCTGGATAAAAACAATATTGTAGAATATATAAGTTTACCCAATGCTGAAACCACTCCACAGGCATTATCTGATATCATACGGATTAATTTATTAGCAGAACACGGGGGCATATGGGTTGATGCCACTTGTTATTGTACCACGCCTTTGGATAATTGGATTTATGATCATATAAAAGCCGGCTTTTTTGCCTTTGACCGCCCCGGCCCAGATCGGATGATATCCAGCTGGTTTCTTGCGGCCACAAAAAACGCTTATATACCCCAATATTTAAAGAATGAAGTTAACGCTTATTGGAAGCATAACCCTAAACTTGTGCTGTTCGAAAAATCGGGATGGCGGCTTTTAAAAAAAATAATTCCAAAACATCCAGAGCAATGGTTCAATAACTTTTACAAAAAAGCACTTAAGGTTTATCCATATTTCTGGTTTCATTATTTATTCGGAAAAAGTTATTTCAGCGATGAAAATTTTAAAAATCAATGGGACCAGGTGATAAAAATAAGCGCTGATATCCCACATCGCCTCCAATTTGAAGGACTAACTTCGCCACTTCGCCTTTCGATAAAAAAGGAAATCGACGAATGTCATGCTCCTGTATATAAACTAATTTGGAAAACCGAGATTTCAGATGGCTCGAATGAAACTATCCTTGATTATTTATTGAGAAGCCGTTAAGACAAGCAAGCTATGACTCTTTATTGCTCCGAATACACATAGCGGGAGAAACAGAGTTGTTAAATGTAGAAAGCAACATCATTAAATTTGATGTAACCAGCTATCATGCCGCCCAAAAAATAGCACTACTAACCGAAGACGGTTGTGTAATAGTTAAGCCAACAATTAAAGAGTTAAAGATCAGCTCTCCAATTTTTGCACAAAATACTGAAGCTACCGATATTAAATTATTAACCGACAACAAGCTGGTATTAGCCGGCGGCAACCAAGCCATGGTTTACGACATTAGCGACGATACCCCCCGCCTGATAGCTACGCTGGCTACCGAAAACAGAATAGAGCGTATAATAGCCATTCCTAAACGGCATCATTGCGCTTTTTTGGAGGCGGATAACAGGATATCGGTTTATAATATTGAGGAGTGAGGGGAATCAGGTTGTTACGAAAAATAAGATGACAACAACGATAATAAAATTAATCCGCCATAGGCACACAAACCATAGAGTGTCCATCTACGCAGTTCTTTAGATTTTCTGTAATATCCATCTGCATAAAAATTCGCAGAAAACAGGACCATTAATAATCCGGGAAATAATAACGCAAAAAACTTTGCAGCCGGCCCGAGCGAGGCATTTGATTTGGCTATGTCAACTTCCTGTTTTTGATTGATCACTTCCTCAGCTATTAACAACTGTTCATTCGAAAGATTTCTCTTTTTAAATTCAATATCCGCTGCTTCAAGGGCTGATGGTTGATAATGTCCGGGTTCGCTATTGATGATTTTCAGTAGTTCTGCATCCGTCCTTTTTGACATTACCTGTTCAAATTGGTTGCTCATCGTGTCGATTTAGGTTGGTTTAAATGATTTACTTTAAAATAATATTTACAATCCAAATCTAACAACTTTAGCCTTAACGGTTTTAAACTTTTTCAGCTTACTATAGGGTACAAACCAATCACGATTTGGCTCCTGCGAACGTATGGCGTGTGGTAATATTGGCGGGGTTGAAAAGATGATGCCCTTGGCTGTAAAAACATACATACTAAATAACGTTCGGCTCCGAAGAGTATCAACCGATGTTTTTAAGCTATTAAAAGTATGTTCATCCTCGTCGGGCGTGGCCAATTTATCGGCTGCTATACGCTGTTTAACAATGTGCTTGTACTTTTTATACAGCCAGGCGAGGCCTGTAGGGTTCAATTCCTTTTCAATTGGATATGCTTTGCCGGTGTGTATATCAAGCGTGTGCCACCGCCAATAACTATCGGGATATGCGCCCATGGTTTCGAAAAAAAGCGTGAGGGATATTATATCGGCACCCTGGTAGGTCACCTCAAATTCCGACCCGGTTATTCCGCAGCCGCAATTTTTATAGTTGGCTACCACAGTATCCAGGTCATCGCCATCAAACAGGTTTTGATAGCTCATTGCTTTTTTTAAAGCAGGATATTTATTGTTTACAACGGGTAGCCGTAAAGTATCGGTTTGGGATTGGTACTTAAGCACCACTGTTTTTGTTGATATGATGGCCGGGGGTCTTTGCTGCGCGTAAACACGCGGAACCAGCATGTTTATACCAAGCAAAATTAACCATATGGCATTGCTCGTTTTCATCTACCTCGCCGCCATCACCTCATTCGTCAGCTTTACAAAATCATCCACGCTCAGGCGCTCGGCGCGTAGATCGAGCGTTGGGTTTTCTGTCATCTTTTCTTTGTTGATGAGGGATGATATGGCATTGCGCAGGGTTTTGCGGCGCTGGTTGAAACCGGCTTTTACAATTTGCCAGAACAGTTTTTCGTCGCAGTTCAGGGTTTCGGCCTGGTTGCGGGTAAGACGGATAACAGCCGAAAGCACCTTGGGCGGCGGGTTAAATACGCCTGCCTTTACGGTAAACAAATATTCTACCTTATAATAGGCCTGCAAAAACACGCTCAGGATGCCGTACTCCTTGCTGCCCGGTTTGGCGGCGCAGCGTTCGGCCACTTCTTTCTGGAACATGCCCACTACCTCGATAACCTGGCTGCGGTTATCCAACACCTTGAAAAGTATTTGCGACGAAATATTATAAGGAAAATTACCGATGATGGCAAAGGGCTTATCGGTAACGGTTTTAAAATCCATTTCCAAAAAGTCGGCATTCATGAGGCGGGTACCCAGCTGGGGGTATTTTTTTTTAAGGTATTGTACCGATTCATCGTCGATATCAATCACCGAGGTTTCGTACTCCGTTTTGAGCAATAAAAAGTCTGTCAGTACGCCCATGCCGGGGCCAACTTCCAGCACATTGGTAAACCTGCCTTCGGGTTTCAGGCTGTCTACAATTTTGGCTGCAATATTTTTATCGGTTAAAAAGTGTTGCCCTAAATGTTTTTTTGCCCTTACCAATGTCATTATCTGTCAAATATTTGAGCAAATTACGTGATATTTGCGCATTGATTGGGAACAAATGTTTTATTTGCGGGAGGAAAGAGGTGAAAGGCGAAAGGTAAAAGGCAAAAGGCTCAAGTCGAAAAGTGGTAAAAGGCGAAAGGCAAAGGGTGAGAAGCAGGAATTGGAACCGGATAACAAGCTGTAATCCTGAAAATCGCTTAATCCGATGAATCCCGGTTCAGACAGGTTGCGTTAGGGATTGAAGTGGATACCGGCCCGTGGCTAAGGCCTGTGCAGTATGAACGTAAAGCCCGGCCCGCAGGGAACGCCGGGGAAGAGAATCAAGAGGTTAGAGTCAGGAATCAAGACGGGAGCGGTAGATTAAAAATAAGAACAAAAATAATCCTGGAGATAGTTTCGGGACAACCAATATAAATTCAATCACGGATTAATCAGTGAAATCACCTCCAAATAATCGGTGAAATCATATAATAATCGGTGAAATCATAAAAAATCATGAGCGATAAAATAAAAGTAGGCATTAGCATAGGCGACGTTAACGGGATAGGTTTAGAGATAATTATTAAAACCCTGGCCGATAGTAAAATTTATGATTATTGTACACCTATTGTTTATGGCCATACCAAGGTGGCATCGTTTCACCGCAGGGCTACCAGCGTTGCCGAGTTGAATTTCCAGGTAATTAACGACCCATCGCAGGTGCAGCATAAAAAACCCAACATGATTAATTGCTGGGAAGAAGATGTAAAAATTGAGCCCGGTATGGTTACCGAGGCCGGTGGTAAATACGCATTTATTTCGCTGGAGCGTGCTACGTACGATTTGAAAGAGGGTTATATTGATGCCCTGGTTACAGCCCCTATTAATAAGGATAACATACAGAGCGATAAATTTAACTTCCCGGGCCATACCGAGTATTTGCAGGAGCGCGATGGTGCCGCCGAATCGCTTATGTTTTTGGTGAGCGATACGTTGCGTGTTGGTGTGGTTACCGGCCATATCCCGGTATCAAAAATATCTGAAAGTATTACTGTTGATAAAATTGTGGCCAAGCTTAAGTTGATGAACCACAGTTTGCAAAACGACTTCTGGATACGTAAACCCAAAATTGCCGTGCTTGGGCTAAATCCGCATGCCAGCGATAACGGTTTAATTGGCCACGAAGAGAAGGATACCATTATACCGGCGATTGAACTTGCCCGCGACAATGATGTGCTTGCCTTTGGCCCCTACCCTGCCGATGGCTTTTTTGCCAATGGCACTTACCTGCAGTTTGATGCCGTGCTGGCTATGTACCACGACCAGGGTCTTATCCCTTTTAAACAAATTGCTTTTGAATCGGGGGTGAATTTTACCGCGGGATTAAAATTTGTGCGCACATCGCCAGATCATGGTACAGCTTATGATATTGCCGGTAAAAACCTGGCATCGGAGGTATCGTTCCGCGAGGCCTTATTTACTGCTATTCATATAGTTAAGCATCGCCGCGAAACGCTGGAGCTGAACGAAAATCCACTGGCCTTTAGTAAGCTGAGCCGCGACAGGGACTAAAAAAACCATTGAGTAACCATAATGTTTCAAATTAATTGCCGTTTAGTTAAAACATTTGCTTTACTAATGCATTTACTCCCTTAATGAATACTTTCCCGGACCGGATACGTTCCATTGATGCTTTTCGTGCCTTTACGATGCTGCTCATGATTTTTGTTAATGATCTTGATGGTATTCCGGGTACGCCTCAATGGCTCAAGCACGTTGCCGAAAACGCGGATGGGCTGGGCCTTGCCGATACCATTTTTCCGGCGTTTTTATTTATCGTTGGCTTATCTATTCCCTTCGCATTTCAAAACAGGTTAAAAACGGGTAACTATAAATTGCTGGGGCGCATAGCCAGCCGGTCGTTGGCGCTGGTGTTTATTGGTTTTTACCACGCCAATATGGAAACCTATAATGAGGCTGCCACCGCCCTGCCCAAGCCGGTATGGGAAAGCCTGGTTACCTTCAGCTTCTTTTTTATATTTTTAGATTACGGCAAAGAAACCAGCAACCTGAAACGTTACCTGTGCCAGGGTTTTGGTATAGCGTTGCTGATAGCCATGTCGGCCCTGTACCGTACATCCGATCCCGGGCATACCTGGTTGCATTTTACGTGGTGGGGTATTTTGGGCTTAATAGGCTGGAGCTACCTGGTATGCGCGCTTATTTACTATTACTCGGGCGGGCATTTATGGATCCAGGCCACGGCCTGGATATTTTTCATGATGTTTAACCTGGATGTGCACTTTGGTTTCCTGAATTTTTTAGAACCGGTACAAAAATACGTTTGGATAGCAGGCAATGGCGCCATGCAGGCCTTTACCATGGCAGGGGTGTTTGTATCGGTACTGTACATGCGCCTTAAGGCCAACAACGAACTTAAAATGCTATGGGCAGCACTTATACTCATAGCCATTATATTGTTTAACCTGGGCTTTATTGTGCGCTACTTTAGCGGGGGCATTAATAAAACAAGGGATACCCCTTCATGGGTTTTAATTTGCACCGGCATCAGCCTGATAGCCTATGCCATATTTATTTTTGTGGTTGATTTTAAGCACAAGTACAACTGGTTTAAAATTATTGAACCGGCAGGCACCAACACCTTTACCTGCTATATTGTGCCCTTTATATTTTACCCGCTGTATGAAATGAGCAACATTGGCTACCCCGAGTACCTGAGCCAAGGCACCGGCGGGCTTATCAAGTGCATTGTTTTTGCCTTTGTAATGGTATGGCTTACCGGGCTGTTGGATAAGATAAATGTGCGGCTGAAGATTTAGTGTTAAGGTTTTGAGTACTAAGTATTGAGCCCGAAGCCATAAGTCGAAGATTTTTGATTTAGAAGCTGTCTAAATTTGGTTTACTAATGCGTTTATGCTTCTAATGAAGGGATAACTATTTAGTATGTCGGTTACGACTTAGCCAGCGTTCAAGCGAATGTGTTGTAAATTCCAATACATGATGCCCGGTACGAAGCAATAATGATCACACCACCTGCCCCACTCATTCATCGCGGTTGATTTATTTCCTTCTTCTTTTCAAAAATTAATTGCACATTTGCAGCAATTCCTTAATTGTTAACCCATAATAATCAGGAATCATGACGCAGAGTATCTCATCCATATCCCATTAGTGCACTACCTGAAACAGGTGGGCAGCAACTCTTTTTTACTGAAATAGCATTTTGTAATTGTCGTTTTTTTAACGCCTTAAGGTTTTGCATGTCGCCGGATTTTTAAGTTTCGTGGTTTGCTGCAATTTCAAAATGGGTATATCCGCCACGGCGGATGAACTTTTGAAAATCATAAACACATTGGCAAAAAACTAAACGAACAAGTCCGATGGACATGCATGATTGGCCGTACATTAAAAAGTCGGCCCGGAGAAAGAAACGGCTCGTAAAAAAAGATTTCGATAAAAAGTTGATGCAGCTAAACAGGCGCATGCACGCGTTGAGTGATCAGATACAGAAACTGCCGCCCGTTATATTGGAACACCCTTATCAACGTGGCTGGATGCGGTCATTTATTTTGCACTCGGATGTCGCCCGGAGCGATAAGGCCGAATTTTACCAGGCGCTTCTGGATAAGATCAATACTTTTTGCTGGCACCACGACCGATCATTTAAAAAAAAGAGAATGCGTAAAGGAGGCTACAAATACTTTGACGCCAGGCAACAAAAGCTTCGTGAGTTTGAAGATTATGAATTTCACGGCTACATGCTAAATTTATCTGAAGCCGAAAAAGAACATTTTTACCTGAAAGAGGAATGGAGCACAAGACTGCGCAAGTGGAAAACAAGCTATGTTTTTGCTGAACCGTGGCGGTTTGAACTGATAATAAGACCACACATAGTTTATGCCAAATGGCAAATTGACGAAGTGCTTGAACAAGAAATCGGCGAGATACAAAGCCATATTAATAGCTACTACCTGCAACCGCGGATGTGGAAGCTTAAAGGTGGTAAGTATAAATACTGGAAAGGTGAGCGCGAAGAGCAAAAAAAATACAAGAACGAATTAAGAAACAAACCCGTGTATACCTTAAAAGAGGAATACATGGGCTATTAAACAGCACCCACATGGGCAATTTAAAAACAAAAGAATTAGATAAAATAGGCTACACAGGCGATGCATTAAAAAGCCTCGTCATCAATGCCGTAGCCAGGCACTATAAACACAGCAATAAAGCTGATATAATGGCATTATTAACAGCTGTGCGGGATAAGCCGGCTGCCTATACCGGCGATGACCGGTTACAAAAAATAGCGGAAGCATTTATTAACGGCGAGGCAGAACCGGCATTAAAAACATTTAAGCTGATGAACGAGCCCGCCCCTGTTAAAATTTATGGGGCCGATGAAATTGAAGAGATAGCCAAAAAGCAAATGACCCTGGCACTGTCATTACCCATCAGTATCCGCGGCGCCTTAATGCCCGATGCGCACAGTGGTTATGGCTTGCCTATTGGAGGCGTACTGGCTACCAGCAATGCGGTGATCCCGTATGGAGTAGGTATGGATATTGGCTGCCGTATGGCCTTGACTATTATTGATGCCGATGAAAAGTTCATGAAAAGGTATGAGCACCAAATTAAACAGGCGATAGGCAAATGGACACATTTTGGCATGGAAGGCAGCCTGCCTGTACCCCAGTACCATGAAGTATTGGATAGCCCCCTTTTTAATGAAACACCGCTGCTTAAAAAACTGCGCGGCAAGGCCGTGCAACAATTAGGTACATCGGGCGGTGGTAACCATTTTGTGGAGTTTGGTGTGATAGAACTGGCCGAGAATAACGCAACTGGCTTACCGGCTAAAACCTATATGGCGCTGCTTACCCATTCGGGCAGCCGCGGGCTGGGCGCAAATATTGCCCGCCATTATACACAGGTGGCCATGAATACCTGCAAGCTTCCGCGCGAAGCGCAGCCCCTGGCCTGGCTTGATCTGGATACCGAAGCCGGGCAGGAGTATTGGTTAAGCATGACCCTGGCCGGCAATTATGCCAAAGCCTGTCACGACCGGATACATTGCAACCTGTTAAAAAACCTTGGGTTAAAAACGCTTTGTAAGATAGAAAACCACCACAACTTTGCCTGGAAAGACAAACTTACAGATGGCACCGAAGCCATCATTCACCGTAAAGGGGCAACGCCCGCACATGTTGGCGAGTTAGGCATCGTACCTGGCAGCATGGCCACTCCTGCTTATTTGGTAATGGGTAAGGGCAATGCTGATGCCTTAAACTCGGCATCGCATGGCGCGGGCCGGGCCATGAGCAGGCATGACGCCAGGGGCAGCACCACCAAATCGGCTATGAAAAAAATGCTGGCCGGGGCCGATGTAACATTGATTGATGGTAGTATTGAAGAGAACCCTGCAGCCTATAAGGATATTGAATTGGTAATGAAGGCGCAAACCGAACTGGTTGCCATACAGGGCAAATTTTGGCCGCGCATTGTACGCATGAATAAAGAATAGTAAAATGAAAAAATTAATCATACAAATAACAGCAGGCAAAGGTCCGCTGGAATGTTGCCTGGTGGTGGCCAAAGTACAGGATTTGATGCTGAAACAAGCCTGCGGTGCCGGGCTGGAATTATCGGTGATAGAAAACAAAAGCGCGGAGTTAAACAACACGTTATTATCATCAACACTTCTGCTACAGGGCGATAAAGCTGATGAATTTATAAACGAGTGGAACGGCACTGTACAATGGATAGCGCAAAGCCCATACCGCAAATTTCACAAGCGCAAAAACTGGTTTGTTGGGGTGGGCATTTTTAGTGTGGGTGAGCAGGTAAAGTTTAATCCTAACGATGTAAAGTTTGAAACCCTGCGTGCATCGGGCCCCGGAGGGCAAAATGTAAATAAGGTAGAAACAGCAGTACGAGGCACACATATACCCACAGGGCGGCAAGTATTGGCTATGGATAGCCGTTCGCAACTACAAAATAAAAAGCTTTGTGCCGAGCGACTGGAAGCTAAGCTTATGGCCATACAGGCCGAAAAGCAAATAGCACAGATGGAAAGCCAATGGCTGGCACACCACTCCTTGGAACGCGGCAACCCCGTGAAAGTAATCAGGGCAGCTCTTTAAAAAATAAATACTTAACTCCCAATCTATTAATAACGTATTTTCGCCGCTATATTAAAACTAAACCCTATCACGGTATCAAAATGAAATATTATTACTTATTGCTATTTGCATTTTTCTCTTGTTCTTACGCTATCGCACAAACTAATTATAAACCAGGTTTTATTGTGACCACTAAAGGCGAAACCGTTAATGGCTATATCAACTACAGGGAGTGGAACTATAATCCCGGCAATATTGGCTTCAAAAAAATACTTAGTGATAAGGCGCAAACTTTTGGCCCAAGCGACCTGAGTTATTTTGAGTTGACCGGACTGGAGGCCTACAAAAGCGCCCATGTTGCCGTAAGCATGGCCAGAATTGATATACAAACCATGAAAGATGAGTTTGATACCACCACGGTAACCAAAGATGTTTTCTTAAAGCTGGTAAAAAAGGGCGACAATGTTTCGCTGTTCTCCTATTCCGACCAGGTTAAAACCCGCTTCTATATAAACGATAACAAAAGCCCGGACGGGCCAACTGAACTGCTTTACCAGGCATATATGGACCCTCAAACGCTCACGGTGAAAACAAAAAATGTATACAACTTGCAATTTTTGACGCTGGCAAAAAAATACTGGGCCGAAACTTTTGATGTACAAGACCATATTGTAAAAACAAAATATAACGAAAAGGAACTGAAACGGGTGATTGCAGAATTAAATAACGAGTCGCCGGGCAAAATGGATGACGAAATGGGTACAAAAACAGGTATTCGTTTTTTTGTAGGCACCGGTATTAATGCCACTAATTTAAATTACTCAGCAGCACCGCCCGCTGGTAGCACAGGCAGCAGCAAAACTTCATATTTCCCCAAATTCAGTATTGGTTTAGATGCTCCTTTTAACCCAAACGTGGGCAGGTTGTTATTTAGGACAGAGCTTAGCTTTACCATAACCAGGGGCAAAATGGCACGAAAAACTGTTGACCCCACGGTAGTTACCACCAGCACTTATAAACCCGAACAGCAAACGGTATCTATAAAGCCGCAACTGATTTACAATATTTACAATGCCGAAAATGTAAAGGTTTACGGAGGAGCAGGCATCAATATTAATTACTCGCGTTATCCGGCAAGCGCCAACAAAACGGCTGTTGTAAATGATGTTGCTTCATTGAGTTATAACAAGGAGGATAAATATCCGTCGACAACAAATTTCTGGTTCCAGTTTGTGCCAAGAGCAGGCTTAAACATCGGCCGCAAATGGGATTTATCTATAAATTATTTTATCCCTACTACCTTATCTGATATTAGCGTAGCACCCGAGCTAAAGGTGAAAGGGTTTGATGTAGGGCTGAGCTATTATATCGGCAAATAGCTATTTAGGCTCACGAAGTTGCAATACATCGTGAGCCTTTTATTACTTTGTTCCCATCAACCCAGCCATATAATCTAAAGCTGCTTTATCAGGCAGTGGCTTGGCCTCCGGCGTTTCGCCCAATATCATTATTTGAGCATCAGTGGCGTTATAGCTGGGCCATAGTGGTAACCCATCCCCATTTGGATTACCGGTTTTGGCAAAATTTGTCCAGTAGGTGGATATGGTTGTGGCCAATTGCTGGTCGATAGGCTCCCAGGGACGGTTCAGGAATTTAAGGTTGTCATAAGCATAAGCCACCTCGCCGGTATGGAACGCGCCGTATTTTACAAAATCGGGCGTGGCAGGCAGACGGCGGGCAAAACGGTAAACATATACTTTTGCCTGCTTTTTATCGCTTTGCACATTTGCCCATGTATAATTTTGAACACCAAAAATTTGATCGCGGCTGATATTTATCTGCGACCTCGCAGCTTCAGCATCTGTCGCACCGGGGTAATGCTGTAAAAAAGCCGCCGCTTTGCCGCCGTATTGTTCCGTTATCTGCTTGTTATATTCTTCGGCGGTTTTTAATTTGCCTACAAAGGCATCATCTTCATTCCAGCCGGTAAGTAAGGCCACGGGGTTTTCTTTGTTCGCGCCAAAAGTACCTGCTATGGTTCCAGGCAATACATAGCCATCAATAATGGGGCGTGCCTGCCACTTATTAGGCAAATCGGCGGCGGGAATATTCCGCATATCGGCAAGGGTGTTTGCTTTTAATTGCTGCGCTAATTTTAATCCGCTTTCTTCGGCCTCCTGTAATGTTGGCGATCCGAACTGGCCACTAATAAACATGGCCCCACTTTCGGCGATAGCCTTTTGAAACAGCCCCTTTGCTAAAGGAGAAGCTACCAAACAGTTCACACTCATGGCTCCCGCCGACTGACCGGCTATGGTGACATTGCCGGGATCGCCGCCAAAATTTTTGATGTTTTGTTTTATCCACTTAAGCGCAGCCAATTGATCCATCAAACCATAATTACCAGAGGCATTGTGGCCCGATTCTTTACTAAGTTCGGGATGGGCGAAAAAACCAAAAATCCCGACCCTATAATTAATCACAACAAAAATAACTCCTTTTTTGGCTGTCGCTTCGCCATCGTAAATAGGGCAAGCCGCTCCACCCGATCCAAAACCACCTCCATAAATATATACCAGCACCGGTTTTTTATCAGCAGATGATTTGGCGTTAGTCCATACGTTCAGGTACAGGCAATCCTCGCTGATAGGCTGGTAGGGAATCAAAAACTCGCGGGTATAAACACCAAACTCATCGGGCCTGGCCTGCATAGGGCTGGCCGAAAACGCCGTACATTGTTTAACACCGGCCCACGGTGTTACGGGCTGAGGTTCTTTCCAGCGCAAATTGCCAACCGGTGGGGCGGCAAAGGGGATGCCTTTGAATATGTGAACGGTGCCATCGCTATTAGCACTGCCGGACACCATCCCGGTGTTGGTTTTTACCGTGTTGAGGCTATTGCTTTGTGCATAGCACATGGCGCTACTTGCCAATATCAATAAAAACAATGCAAAGTAGTTTTTCATATAGATTTTATTTATAGATGATATTCCGGGATTAAAAAAATCATTGTTGCTTCATCCCTTATAATGACATATTTGCAAATCACTGACCGTCAATATTATTTTTTAATGCTTTATGTCATTGCGAAGAACGAAGCAATCGCGAATTATACAGGGTGAACCTGCACAGTCCGCGATTGCCGCGCTACGCTCGCAATGACATGGTTGTTGTGAGGCCCTAAAGCCAACAAGTCACCCCTGTTTTTCAGGATCATCCCGATGGCTTCACGCAATTATACCCCCAATCACGGCTTTACACTCCCCTTATATTTTGCAGTACGGGCGTCACTAATAACACCTTTCCAGTTTAAACCATAACCAAAGTCATATACGTGGCCCTGGTCGTCGGTATAGCATTTCATATCATGGGGAACATCTTCAAACTGTTGCTCTACGGTTTTCATATCTACAGGCATTTGCAGCGGCAATAATGCCGATGGTTCGGTTTTGCCGGTGAGGATATCTAATGTGGCCTGGCCCTGCACGCCAAAATCTACTACAATGGCATTCGCATTTTTTTCAAATTCAGAAAACACCATTGGGTTGGCCATATTTACCGATACAATAACAGGCTTACCTTTCATTTTTGCATAGGTATCATTTACCATTGCCAGGTCGGTAACGTTAATGGCTGTTGCTGATTTATCTTTATAGGTCCGGTTGGTGAATTTTTCTAACGGATCGCCGCCGGCTATACTTGTGGCGCGGGCATTAACCGCTTTGTACCCGCCATACTGCAGGCTGATTGGCACATAACCCGTGCCGCCGTTTTTGGCATCCTGGCTATTGTAGCCACCACCGCTATTAGGGCTGCTGATGAATACCAGGGCATAATCGGCCTCCTCGGGGTTTTCGGTTACCTTGAAATATTTTTTCACGGTTTCCATGTTAACCGGGTATTCTAATTTCTCGGGAGTCTCCATTCCCAGGAAATTACGCCCGGCCGGCGTGAATTTTTTAGGTACGTAAACAGTTTTGCCCGATTGCAAGGGTAATACATTCCCTTTGTTTTTAAGCATTACTATTGATTTAAGCTGAGCAGCATAACCCGCATTCATAAATTCGGGATTGCCTACCACAGCTTTGGTGGCTTCGGGATCCAAATACGGGTTTTCAAACAAGCCTGTTCTGAAAATATTACGCAGCAAGCGTACGGCCGATTGCTCAAACCTTGCGCGCATAAAAGTTTCTCCATGGTCTTTCACGCCCATCTGGTAAGCCGCAATCACGGGGGCAACCTCGTTGTTACCGCCAAACTGGTCAACACCAGCCATCAATATTTTGTAATGGCGCTGTGCCACCGACAAGCCCTCTACCCCCCATGACTTTCCCGACAAGAAAACATCTACAGCGGTTTCGTCGCCGGTAACCAGCCAATCGGTACAAACCACCCCGTCAAATTTGTATTTCTTGCGCAACAGGTCGTTAATAATATACGAGTTATAGTTGTTGGCAACGTTTTCTTTATTTTTGGTATCCTGGTTAAAAGATATGGTATAGTAGGGCATAACCGAAGCAGCCATCCCCGTTTTGCCATTCAGCTTAAAAGCGCCTTCGGTAAAAGGGATTAAATGCTGCTTAAAATTGTTGCCGGGGTAAACTGCATATTTGCCATAACCATAATGCGCGTCGCGGCCTCCTTCGCCGGCGCCGCCGCCCGGCCAGTGTTTTACCATGGCGTTTACGCTGCTATAGCCCCAGCCGCCGTTAATTTCTTTATCGCCTGTGGATGTCTGGAAGCCATCGATGTAACCCCGGGCCATATCGGCAGACAATTGCGGGTCTTCGCCAAAAGTACCGCTTACACGGGCCCAGCGTGGCTCGGTAGCGATGTCGACCTGTGGCGATAGCGCGGTGGCAATACCCAGGGCCCTGTATTCCAAAGCTGCTATATGGCCAAAGTTTTCAACCACCCTTGGATCAAATGTTGCGGCGAAACCCAACGAGCCGGGCCACATAGAAATAGCCCCACCCGCACCGGCGTTGTACTCGGCAGTGGCAACTGTACCATGACGAGGGTCGGAACTGTTATTGTTGGGTATACCAAGCCCCTGGCCTTCTACAAACGCCTGGGCCTTATTATTCCATTTTGCTGCAATCTCGGGGGTTTGTACCGATGTAATAAGCACATGGCGTACATTATCTTTTTCTAAAAACTGTTTCTGCTGATCGGATAGATCATAGGGGTTGGCACCGCTTTCGGCAAATACTTTACCGCCATAAGTGCCTTTAAATGGCCCTGCGGGCGCGGCCGGTATAGGCTGGTGCCTGCTGTATAACATTAACCCGGCAATTTGCTCCACACTCATTTGCGATGCCAGGTCTTTGGCCCGGACATCAACAGGCAGGCGCCAATCTTCATACTTATCCAGCTTGCCGTTTTTATTCAGGTCTTTAAAGGCCAGGCCATCAACCGTCAATATCTTTACGCCCGATGTAGTGGCATAACCCAGCTGTTGCCCGCCCGTATTGCTTACAAAAACAATATCGCCCGATTTTTTCTCCGTCCATTTAGTTTGGGCCATAGCGGCGGTTGCCGGCAGCAGCGAGAGCAACGCGATAAATTTGAATTGATTTGCCATGAAGATTGTAATTGGTGTACGTTAATAATTGGTGTGTAAATGCAAGATAGCAAAGCTTTATTAAGTTATTACTATCCCTCCGTTACCTGTAAAAGCCTTTGCAACCGTAGTCGCAAAGGCTTGATAGTTTAGTTAATATATGTGTTTGCTTTATCTCGATTCTTGACTCTCTTTATTTCAGCTTCAATTCATTGATAGCAACCTCGGGCACCAAAGCCTTAACCACTTTTTCAACAGTGATATCTTTGGCCAGCTTAAACGAGGCTTTTTCTTCTATCTGCCTTGATGATGAGCCAATTCTGACCTCATATTTACCGGCATCGGCTATCCAGGCTTCGCGGCTGGTATAAAAAGATGCCAGGTCGGCTGCTTTGATAGTAAAGCTTAATGTTTGCGATTCGCCGGCTGCAAGCAGGCGGGTTTTGGCAAATGCTTTTAACTCCTGCTCTGGTTTATCAAGATCTTTTTTAGGCGCCCCCAGGTATAATTGCACTACTTCCTTGCCTGCAATATCTCCTGTATTTTTAACCGTTATGGTAGCGGTAATGCTGTGCATAAAGTTAGGAGCGCTTAGCTTTAAGTCGCTAAATTTAAATTTAGTATATGACAGGCCGTAACCAAATTCATAGGCTGGTTTTATCCCGGCAGCATCATAATAACGGTAGCCAACATAAATTCCTTCTTCGTAGGTAACGGTTTCTGGCTTAACTGCCGGTGTGCCCGGGAAATTACCGGCTGATGGTACATCCTTATATTCCATTGGGAAAGTGGTAGCCAATTTGCCCGATGGGTTAACCATACCGCTCAACACATCGGCAATAGCATTACCTGCCTCAAGGCCCGGCTGCCAGGCCAATAAAACACCATCAACCCCATCGCGCCAGCTGGCAACATCAATAACGCCGCCAATATTTAACACAACAACAACTTTTTTGCCTTTTGCATGGAAAGCATCGCCCACTCCCTTGATCAGGCCTTTTTCGGCATCATTTAAGTAGTAATCGCCTTCCAGTTTCCTATCGGCCCCTTCGCCGGCATTTCTGCCAATGGTGATGAGTGCTTCATCGGCACCTGCAGCTTCGTCGGCCACAATGCCATTTACATCCATTTCGGGAATTGGGGCAGGGTGATCAAAGAAGTTTTTAGGTTTTGGCTGTTTCAGCTTCATATCGGCCAGGTAAGTGGCGTAGCTGCCTGATAACTTTTCCTGCACTTTAAAACCGGCGTTTGTTAAACCCTGCATCAGCGAAATGGTGTAGGCCTTATTAACATCGCCGCTACCTGTTCCACCGGCTATAATATCATAACTGGTGTTGCCAAATACAGCTATCCTTTTTGCCGGATAAAATGGCAAAGCGTGGTCATCATTCTTAAGCAAAACCATACCCTGGGCAGCTGCTTCGCGTGCTACTTTAGCATGGGCCGCCAGGTCAGGTGCATCTGAATATTTGTATTTGGTGAATGACGGAGATTTAATAATCACATTTAAAATCCGCTCTACGTTGGCGTTTAGTTGTTTGATAGTTAACGAGCCGTTTTTTACTGCGGCCACAATAGCTTCTGATTTATCAGGGCTGCCTGGCATTATCAAATCATTACCGGCTTTCATTTGCGCTACGGCATCTTTACCTCCAAACCAATCGGTCATTACAAAACCTTTCAGCCCCCATTCGTCTTTTAAAACGGTTGTTAACAGATCACGCCGTTCTGAAGTGAAGGTTCCATTTAATTTATTGTAGGATGACATTACTGTCCACGGTTGTGATTTTTTCACCGCAATGCCGAAACCTTTAAGATAAATTTCGCGCATGGCCCTTTCGCTTACAATGGTGTTTATAGAATTACGGTTGGTTTCCTGGTTGTTGGCCGCGTAATGTTTAATAGATGTACCTACGCCGTTAGATTGGATACCATTTACAATTGCAGCGGTCATGTTGCCTGCCACCAGCGGATCTTCAGAGTAATATTCAAAATTACGGCCACCCAGCGGGTTACGGTGAATGTTCATGCCGGGTGCTAATAAAATATCTACACCATATTCGCGCACCTCGTTACCAAAGGCAACGCCTACTTTGTTTACCAGCTGGGTATCCCAGGTACTGGCCAATAAGGTTGCCACCGGGAAAGCTGTTGCATAATAAGTTTTTGATTTATCACCATTCCTGATAGGCTCGATACGTAAGCCGGCGGGGCCGTCAGAAACAGTTATGGATGGAATTCCCAAACGCGGGATAGCATGGGTACGGCCTGCAGCTCCCGGAACTTTTTCGGGAATATTATAAGCGTCAGGATCTGACGGAGGCAGTTTAAACCCGCCAATATCTATGGCTTCAGGCTTTTTGCCTTTTACCGGCGGCGGCACTCCGGGCATTTTAAAGCCCATACCTACTACCAGTTTTGATTTTTCTTCCAACGTCATTGCAGCTACTATCTGCTTTACATTGTTTGCCCGCAATTGCAGCGGTTGTTTTTTGGTTTGAGCCTGTACCGACGAGTTTAAACTCCCGGCCGCCCACATAATTACAATAGCAACACCAGATCTGTAGCTTATTTTCATGATTAAGGGTTAAAAAAGAAAGTGCGTAATAATTGGTTATAACTTGTTTATTAACAGCAACAAATACTATTGTGTCAACATAACACAATAGTATATATTATCTTTGGTAATAGCAAGGGCTGGCAAATTATTTTTGAAGCTTTGATTTTTTATATAAGAGGGAGAAAGTGTGAGGGTTGGTTTATTGAGAGATTTCGCCGTTAGCGCGTAAAAAAACAACTTGATTTTTGTCACCCAATAAACTCTCACGGGCATTACTGTCACAAAATTTAAGCTACTTACCGGACTTAACGTGGAACCAAATAGTTCTGGGTTTCAACTGAATTTAGACAGACTGATGCTTTTGTAACGAAAAACTCATTGGGATGAGTTCGAGCCGTCTTGATTAAAATATTAATCTTTTTTAACGATATCTTAACGGTGGCGAATTAATAATTAAATGCAATTATTAATTCGCCACCGGTTTTTTAACAGGGCTTTTAACCGAATCCTTACCCGTCTTCAGCGGCACGGCAGGTTTAGCTACCGCTGGAATTTTAACCGAATCCTTACCTGCTTTAATACCTTTTACCCTGGAGGTATCGGTCTTTAGCAAGCTATCCTTCCCGGTTGTCAATTGCTTTTTTAAGCTATCTGCAGGTGCGCTTTTGGTTGGCACCGCTCCTTTTACATTAGCCGGCTTGCCTTTTGTATTTGCCTTGCTTCCGGCCGCTTTCGCTGCTGTTTTACGGCGAGATGGAATGATTGATTCTTTAGATATAGGCCTGTCCTTCGGTTTCCAGATAAAACCTTTCAGTATCTTATCATCATCAACCACCTTTTTCAGTGGCAGGTACTTATTCTCGGGTTTGATAAGCAGGCGAATGTTGGTAAGCTTGCTGTTTTTAAATGAAATCACCATCCGGCTGCTTAATGATCGCTCAATCCCCTCCACCACGTTGGTGGCGCTATCCCGCTTAAAGTAAATGCTTTCGGCATTGCCCACGGTATACAGCCTGTCCAACTTATCATTTTTGAAGAAACCGCGCATTTTTTTGCCGCCCATCTGGTTAAAATGTAACGAATCGTCTTTCTCCAGGTTTACCACAAATGCCGAAGGGAACAGTTCCATATTATCCATCTTCTTGTTCCGCATCTGCACGTAAATGGTATCGCCCGATAGTTGCGAACCTTGCGTCCAAAACATAGGCTGTACATAACAACGAATGGTTGAATCTGCATTGCTGTAAAAAATCGAATCGGCCTTGCCCTGTAAATCCGATTTAAACAATTTGGCGTGGTGGTGGGCAATAACCATCCTCACACGGGCGGTATCCTTCAAATTAATTTCGCGCTGGGCAAATACGGGGTCTCTCTTCAATTCCTCCCTGTGTACGCTGTCCTGCTTTGCTTTGCGGATAGCCGATAGCTTGTCTTTTTTTATCTGTGCCGAATCGACCTTTATTTTAGGATGACCGAAAAAATCGCTATGGCGATAGGTAGTATCGCGCGGGATTGATAACCGGCGGGCAACCAGTTTCTTATCATTTTTTTTATTTTCAATGATTTGTTTACGGGCAGCAGCCGATGTATCCCGAACGTAGGAATAAGCCAGGCGTTGTTTTTCCTGGTATAGCTTCAGGTCTTTATAGGTAAATATTTTTGTTTCCAGCGTATCGGCAGTCATGAAAACCGAATCTACCTTCACCTTACCAGCTTTTGCGGTGTCTTTAGGCAACGGTAAGCCCTTTACGGCTTTACTGCCGGGTTTAATGGCAGCGGCTACCTGCGCCAGGTTATTCAGCTGTTTTTTGGCATCGCCCGGGTTGATATTTTTAACCTGTGCCGAGGCTTTCTTTATCGCCGAATCTATTTTAAGCGAATCTTTATTTGTGAGGTTTGGCTTTATTTGGGATGCCGTGTTTACCAGGTTGCCAATATTTTTTATCTGGTCTGGCGTAACTGCTTTATTGGGCACCGCCATTTTGCGTCCGGCGGAATCTAACCGGGCCGAATCTTTTTTTGAAACCAAGCCATTGGGTTTAATACTGCCGGCCAGGTTTTCCATGTTGGTTATTTTCATGGTGTTTGGCGGGGCCTTCATTACCTTGCCTTTGTTTTTGGCAACAGGCGCCGGCGGCGGTACCGAATCTGTTTTGGTGGTATCCTTTTGTTCGGTAACCAAAACCATGTAGGCATTTTGGGTAACGATGGTACGTTCATCGGCCTTAAAATAGGTAGCCAAATCGCCCTTCATGGTTATTTTTTGTTCCCTATCGGTAAAGGTGATGTTTTTAACCGCGCGGCCATAGCCTTTTAGCTTATCATAAAACAAACTATCGCCCTTTAATGATTTGGTACCCTGTTTATAATGATTTTTTTTACCGAAAAAAGCCTGTTCGGTAACGGTATTATACAAACCGTTTTCGGTGTACAAAGTATCTTTATCTTTTTTACCGTAAATATTGGTTGGCCCGTAAAAAAAAGCTGTACGGGTGCCCGTATTATATTTCATAGTATCGGTTTTAATAACGGCATCAACCGTAGTTAAAACCACATCATACCTGAAGTACGAATCGCGCGAGAGCGCAAAGTAATACCCGTTTTTACTGGTAAGTACGTTATCCTTATTAATCAGTTTACCGCCGTTGGTATACGTGCCAATACGCGTAGCGGTATTGTAGGTTAAATAGTTGGTAGTAAGGGTAGCGTCCTTATCAACCATTTTAACATTGTTGGTTAGGATGGCCGTTTTGGTGTTACCATTATAATTTAACTTGTCTGAGAAAATATTGAGCGTATCGCCCTGGTTTATATTAACATTACTAAAGGCATCAAAGGCATTATCCTGCGGATAAAAATAGGCGCTATCTGATTTTAAGATAGAGTAATCCTGCTTAAAAACCCCTTTATAAACCTTAATAACATCGCGGCCATTTATTTTTGTGCCTGTGCTGCTTTCTGATTGTATCAGGTTTACAATTGATTTTTTTTGGCCCATAACGGTAGCCGCCATCATCAATAACAAAAAGCTTAAAACGTATTTTCTCACTGGGGCAAAATTAGTTTTTTGTTGGGGTTATTAAATTAATAATTTTGATGAATGCTACCAGTTGCCCGGTTTGTTAATTTTATTGAACAAAATGCCCTGTTTGCGCCCGGCACTAAAGTTTTGGCTGCTGTAAGCGGTGGCACCGATTCTGTTTTAATGAGCCACCTGTTAAAGGCCGCCGGCATAAATTTCGGCATAGCCCATTGTAATTTCCGGTTACGTGGCGATGAAGCCCTGCGCGACCAGGAGTTTTGCAATAACCTGGCACTAAAATTAAGAGTACCATTTCATACCATCAATTTTGATACCACGGCCTATGCTGCCGCCAACAAAATATCTATCCAGATGGCAGCCCGCGATTTGCGCTACCAATGGTTTGATACCATAAGCCGGCAACATGACTACCAGTCCATTGCGTTGGCACATCACCAAAACGATACTATCGAAACTATATTGTTAAACCTTACCCGCGGCACCGGCATTGCCGGCTTGCATGGCATACTGCCCAAAAACGGCATGCTGATACGCCCGCTATTGTTTTTAACCCGCGATGAAATAAATAAAACAGTAAGTGATGATAAGCTTGATTTTGTTGAAGACAGCTCAAACGCATCGGCAAAATATGCCCGTAACAAAATCAGGATCGAGGTGATACCCCGGTTAAAAGAACTTAACCCATCGCTCGAAAAAACGTTTGAAAATAACCTGAAACATTTTCGCGACCTGGAATTGCTATTGGAAAACCAGGTTGCCGGGTTAAAAGAAACGATGCTGCAACAGGGCACCGATGAAACATTTTTGCTGGTTGCCGACGTTAAAAACTTAAACCCCGCCCGTTTGCTGCTGTTTAAGTTATTACAGCAATACGGATTTAACGAAACTACCGTTGATGATGTGCTGTCGGTTTTGGATAAGCACTCAGGCCGGGTTTTTGAATCAGCAGGATATTTACTGGTGCTTGACCGCGACAGGCTGATTATCAAACAAAAAAAAGCAGGCGGGCCGGAGGAGGTAATTATCGACATAAACGATCATGAAGCCCATTTTGGCGTGTACAAGCTGAATTTGCTGCATGACGATAGCCCGCTGATTGTAAAGAATAACAAAATGGCTACCTCGGTTGATGCTGCTTTGCTGGTGTATCCGCTTATTATACGTAACTGGCACGAGGGCGATTATTTTTTTCCGATGGGGATGAAAGGCCGTAAAAAACTGAGCGATTATTTCATTAACCAGAAATTATCGCTGCATCAAAAGCAGGAAGTGCCCCTGTTGGTGAATGGCAATGGCGACATTATTTGGTTGGGTGGATACCGCTTAGATGAAAGGTATAAAGTAAACAATAACACTAAAAAAGTTACTATCTTCGAATTGTACAAACTATCATGAACGAGAAAACTGTATTTGTAGAAAAGCAATACCTGGGCAGGGAGTTTATCCCCATTACTATTCGCCTTGTGCTGGCCATGTTTTGCTTTGCCGCATACTTTTTTACCGACGAAAGCGAGCATAACGGCAACCTGCTGGTGCTGGTTGGCTTTGCCATCATTATCATCTCCATCATCATGGGGTTTTTACTCCATTACAGCACAACCGTCGAAAATAAAAGCATCAGGCTGGCCGGGTTGTGGACTGCCCGCGTGGTAAAAATTGACCTTAACAGCATTGTAAAGGCCGAAAAGGGCTTATACAGCCGCTACCTGTTTAATAACCCGGTATACAACCTGCACACCAAAGGCACCATTCGCTTTTACGCCGCCGGCAACGATGCGGTGCATTTAACCGACAGGGATGGCATGGTATACATCATAGGATCGCAGCATGTGAATGAATTTTTGCGGGCGATAAGGGAAGAGATGAAAAAATAGTCACACGAACAGGAGCGAATTTATTCGAATTGCACGAATTTTTTAAGGCGGGATCCAGGATTGCTTAGCGTTCTATGCTAATGTTTGATAAGGCTTGTTATAAACATCGCGTTCAAATCTATCAGCAAATGGCAAATAATAAGTATTTTAATGTTGCGGTATTTGTAATAATGATAGCCAAAAACCAAACCTATAAATAAAGGCACCAATATATTTATTAAAGTACCATAACCCCAATGACCCGCGGCAAATATTACCGACGATATAATTACCGGCCAATGCCCGCTTTTAAAAAACAGCTTTAGCCGGGGTATCATATAGCCCCTGAATATCAATTCTTCTAAAACGCCTGCGGTAATAATACCCAACAACTTTACCGGGGCGCTCATGTTTCGCATTAATGTAATAGCCGGGCTGAATTTTAAAAGGTCGAGCCGTTTTAGCGTGAGGCCTATAATGGCCGATCCAAATACGATGATTAGTAAGATTACAATTACAGATAAAATGTAATAGCCAACCGAGTAGCGTTCATCGTCCCACAACAGGAGGCGCTGCCGCTCGGCTTTGCTGACATATACTAAGATAATTACAAAACACAGCCAAAAAAATAAGCGGGATATAACAAACCGGGTATCTAACGGCAAGCCAGGGCCAGATAAAATTGAAAAAAATTTTGATCCTACCGAGAAGCACAGAAATAAAACAGCCGTTAATATAAGACCATAAATTATGGTAACACGCGGGTTTTTCGTAGCGAGCTGTGTCATTTGGGGCGTTAGGCTTGTTTTATCAATTATACTAAAAATAATTGGGAGTAAGTTGAGCTTATTCCCGTCCGATGCTTGTGTCCTCACAAGTATCTTCCCAGAGGCGGCTATTCCTCATTCCCCATAACCTCCACCAATTGCTCAATAAATAATATGGCGGCCTTTTTACGGTAAACGCCTTTTTGCCACAGGATGTACGATTGCCTTTTTATGCCTTTGGCGATGATGGGTACTGCGGCCACTTTATGCCAGCCTATTAAGGCTTTTTCGTTAAGTACGGTTGCCCAGTGGCCGTCCTGTATCAGCGATAGCAGCGAGTGCACATCGTTCAGCTCAATCCTGATATTAGGTACTATCTTGCTTTTATAAAACAGGGCGTTAATAAAGTCGCGCGAGCTAAAACCTTTGCCGGGCAATATCAGTTCCTGCCGGGCCAGTTCTTCCAGGCTTATTTGTTCCAGTTTGGCCAGCGGGTTGTTTTTGGCAACCACCATCACAATACTGCTGCTAAAAAGCACCTGCATCTCCAGGTCTTCATCGTCTGATTGGTTGTGGAATGCCAGGATCATATCCAGCTCGGCCAGCCGCAGCTTCTTTTCCAGTTCCTCAGGGCTGCCGTAGGTTATAAATATTTTGATGCCGGGATATTTGTTGGAGAATGGGGCCAGCGCGGGCAGCAGCAACGATGTAAAGGCGTACGACACGCCCAGGTTAAGTTCGCCGGTGGCAGCGTTATTAAGTTCGGTAATGGCCTGTTTCCCTTTTTGCACCTCGTTTAATATTTTACTGGCGTGGGTTAAAAATATATGGCCGGCTTCGGTAATGCGCACATGGCGGCCAATCCTGTCAAACAGCAGCATACCCAACTCATCTTCTAATTGCTTTATTTGTTGCGATAGCGTGCTTTGGGTAATAAATACAGCGGCGGCGGCTTCGGTGAAGTTCATCGTTTCGGCCGCTTTAACAAAATACTGCAATTGCCTTATTTCCATAATCAATCGTTTTTATCTATCAAATTCATTAAAACAATCTATTTTACAAATATATCATTAAGGCCGATATTTGCATCAGAAACAATTTCAATAGTCTTACATTAAGATCTCACCTGAACTTGCTTTGTTTTATGATTGAATAAATGAATATTTTCCGCTCCTTAAAATACCGTAATTTCAAGTTGTTTTTTTACGGCCAGTCTGTATCCCTCATTGGTACCTGGATGCAAAAAACAGCTGTTAGCTGGCTGGTTTACCGGCTCACCGGGTCGGCATTATTGCTTGGGATAGTTAGTTTTGTAAGCCTTATCCCTTCATTAATATTGGCACCTTATGCCGGCAGCATTGTAGATAGACATAACCGCTATCGCATATTGGTTATTACGCAGGTGGTATCCATGCTGCAGGCGGGCGCGCTGGCGTTTTTAATATTGTTTAAGTTTTATAATATCCCGGCCATCATTGGCCTAAGCCTGGTGCAGGGTATTATTAATGCCTTTGATATTACCTGCCGCCAGTCTATCATGGTTGAGATGGTTGACAATAAGGCCGACCTGCCCAACGCCATCGCCTTAAACTCCACCATGACCAATTTTGCCCGTATAGCAGGGCCGGCAGTAGCAGGCATCATTTTAAGCACCTTTGGCGAAGATGTTTGTTTCTTCGGCAACTTTTTAAGTTATATACCGGTGCTGGCCTGTTTGTTTATGATGAAGCTGAACACCGCCGTCATTGGCAAACCGCAAAAAGGCATCTGGCAGGAGTTGCAGGATGGTTTCAAATACGTATCCGGCGACCGCGACCTGAGCAGCCTGATATTGATGCTTACTGTAAGCAGCCTGTTTGTGATACCCTTTAATACGCTGATGCCTATTTTTGCTAAAGATATTTTTAACGGTGATGCTAAAACGTTTAGCTGGTTTGAGAGCGCCGCGGGTATTGGGTCGGTTATCAGCGCTGTTTACCTGGCCAATTTAAAAACAGATAAAAACCTGGTCAGGATAATTATAGTGGCCGGCCTTATTTTTGGCGCAAGCGTGCTGATGGTGGCCTATGCCGGCAAATTGCCCTTCGCATTAATATTTATGAGCTTTACCGGTTTGGGGATGATGGCACAAACATCGGCCATTAACACTTACATCCAAACACATGCCATACCTGCCATGCGTGCCAGGGCTATCAGCTATTATGTAATGGCATACCAGGGAATGATCCCCGTAGGCAGCCTGATGGTGGGCTGGCTGGCCAATGAACTTGGCCCAAGGCAAGCCGTTTTTATTGAAGGTGCAATTGGCCTGTTGGCAACAGGTGTTTTTGTTTTGTACAAAAGAAGGCAGGGGATTGAAGGGAATATTGGCGGAAAGGCTATGCTGGCGAAGTAACTATTTCAATTGCAGCTGGACAGTCATCAAATCAACATCGATGGTAACCCATTCAAAAGAATGCTCATCGGGCAAGCATTCTTTTAAGCTTTGACCTTCGGCGTACCTGGAAAGTGACTCGGGGCCAAGGTTTATCGTTATATTATAAACGTCCTGTCCCGTAGCCCCTATCCAGGCCTTTGTTTCAATTTTTTTGCTTTGATTGATACGTTCCCAGGCAAGTTCCCATTCGTCCGATGGGCGCTTGACACCATCGCACCAAAACCAACGTAGTTTACTATCACCCGAATTGTTAAACGCTCGGCTCAGATGATATTCGAGCGACAAACAAAAATCATCATTGAAAGGTTCGTCCTCAGATCTGTTAGATGTCTTCATTGTGATATATCAGTTTTGGTGTCAAAAAAAAGCCCTCTCCAATCAGGAAAGGGCTCTCATATTTTACATCTTCAAACCAATTTCTCTCAAGCGTTCGTCCAGGTACTCGCCGGCGGTGATATCGGTATATAGTTTGGGATGATCGGCATCAATACACGATTCCAGGCTGGTTAAATCCATACCCGATTTTGGATGCAGGAAAAAGGGTACCGAAAACCGGGAATACTTCATCAGTTCGCGCGGCGGGTTTACTACCCTATGCGTGGTCGATTTCAATTTGTTATTGGTTAGGCGCTGCAGCATATCGCCTACGTTTACCACCAAATCCTCGCCATGGGCCTTAACCGGGAACCAGGCACCTTCGCGAGTAAGCAGTTCAAGGCCATCGGCACTGGCGCCTATCAAAAGTGTAATCAGGTTAATATCCTCGTGTGCCCCCGCGCGTACCGCGTCGTCAGGAACAGAATCGGGGTCAGTAATCGGGAAATAATGCAGGGTACGCAATATCGAGTTACCGTTGTGTACCTTATCGTCAAAATAATTTTCGGGCAGGTTTAAATACACCGCAATAGCCTGTAGCAAGTGCTTGCCGGCATCTTCCAGCTTTTTATATACCTCCAGGGTGGTAATGTTAAACGAGGGTAGCTCATCAACCGCTACGTTGTCCGGGTAAATATCTTTGATTGGGTCGCCGTCTGTCACGGTTTGGCCTATCTGCCAAAACTCCTTTAAATCGGGAGTTTTAAAACCTTTAGCGGTTTCTTTACCCTTGCCGGTATAGCCGCGCTGGCCTGCCAGGCCGGGTATCTCATATTTTTGTTTTACATCATCGGGTAGTGCAAAAAGGGCCTTAACCTGCGCATAAAGCTCATCTATCAATTGCTTGCTTAAGCCATGGTTGGTGATGGTAACAAAGCCCGTTTGGTTAAAGGCCGCACCAATACTGTCCGAAAATTGTTTGCGGTCGGCAGCCGTGCCGTTTATATAATCGTTAAGATCAAGTCGTGGAATGTTTACTGTGCTCATAGCTGTAGCGTAATGGTAATAAAAGGTAAAACTATTTAATTTTTAAGAGAGCATTTGCAAAGTGTTGATAAAAAGTTGCTTGCCCACTGGCAAGTAGGCATAGTCGCAAATTTTTGCGAAATTTTGAAGGGGAATGACGTATATCGCATGGTGGCGAAGACTCACCCGGCGAGGCTACGCCCGCCACCCTCTCTTCGGCTTCGCCGGAAAGAGGGGCTTGAAAATTTATTATTGGTTTTTTTATAAGATTTTGATATTCAGTGTTCAAGCCCCTCTTTCCACCGCAGGTGAAGAGAGGGTGGCCCAGCGCAGCGTTGGCCGGGTGAGTCTTAGCCTGCGTTCAACCTATTATTTGTTTAACCCCAAAACAATTAGTGTTAAACAATGTAAACTGCTTAAAACAATTTTTGATTTAAACGTTTTATATTCTGCATTGTCATACATATGTGCATCAATTATAAATTGACTATCAAAACCTGATGAAAATGAAATATATCAATAGAATATGCGGTATAAGCTTAATAGCATTTCTGATAATGCTTGCCGCACCAAATATAAGCAAGGCCCAGGAGGGGGGCTATGTATCTGACCAGGAGTTTTACGACAATCTTGACCCCTACGGAACCTGGGTTGATGACCCGCAGTACGGCAACGTATGGGTACCCGATGCCGAAGATGGTTTTAGGCCCTACGCAACACGCGGGCACTGGGTGGTTACCGATTATGGAAACACCTGGGTATCCGACTATCCATGGGGCTGGGCAACGTTTCACTACGGCCGCTGGCGCTACGATGATT
Organism: Mucilaginibacter sp. P4_C11; assembly: GCF_056402115.1. Classification (NCBI taxonomy): domain Bacteria; kingdom Pseudomonadati; phylum Bacteroidota; class Sphingobacteriia; order Sphingobacteriales; family Sphingobacteriaceae; genus Mucilaginibacter; species Mucilaginibacter sp. P4_C11. The sequence continues at coordinate 30,711 of NZ_JBFUIA010000014.1, forward strand.
ATTACGGCTGGGAATGGATTCCGGGCCACGAATGGGCACCGGCATGGGTAAGCTGGCGCAGGGGCGGCGGCTATTACGGCTGGGCACCGCTAACACCGGGCATCAGTATTAATATATCATTTGGCAGCAGTTACCGCGTACCCGATTCTTATTGGGTTTGTGCGCCGCAAAACTATATTAACAGCCCCAATATTTACAATTATTACGCACCCCACGCCCGGGTAGTAAATATTATAAACCGTACCACGGTTATTAACAATACCTACGTATATAACAACCGTACTTACGTAACCGGCCCAAGGGTTACCGAAATAAGGCGTGTTACCCACAATAACAATGTGCCGGTATACAGGGTGGGCAACGATAGCCGGCCAAATGGCGGCGGCCGGATTGTAAATAATACCGTTAATATTTACAGGCCCCAGATAAAAAAAGCACCTGATGCCAGGCCGGCAAGGGTTGTGAACGCAGCCGAGTACCGCAAAGCAAACCCTAACCAGGGCATTGCCAACCGCGCTGGCGGCCAGGCTACTGTAAACCGCAACAACGCCGCAAGATTGGCCCAGGTAGCCAAAAGCAATGATAATAAGTTTGTAAAGGTTAACAACAACCGCCCCGGCGCAGCACCAGGACAACAGCCCAATAACAGGCCTGCGCAGCCAAACGCAAGGCCAAACGACCAGCAAAACAAACAACAGGCTGCCGGGCAGGCAAGGCAACAACGCGATCAGCAACAAAACCAGGCCGCCCAACAACGCGATCAGCAGGTTAAACAACAACAAGCCGAGCAAGCAAAGCAACAACGCGGTCAGCAACAAAACCAGGCCGCTCAGCGCGATCAGCAGGTTAAACAACAACAAGCTGAGCAAGCAAAGCAACAACGCGGTCAGCAACAAAACCAGGCCGCCCAGCGCGATCAGCAGGCTAAGCAACAACAAGCTGAGCAAGCAAAGCAACAACGCGGCCAGCAACAAAACCAGGCCGCCCAGCGCGATCAGCAGGCTAAGCAACAACAAGCTGAGCAAGCAAAGCAACAACGCGATCAGCAACAAAACCAGGCTGCTCAGCGCGATCAGCAGGCTAAACAACAACAAGCCGAGCAGGCAAGGCAACAACGCGGCCAGCAACAAAACCAGGCTGCCCAGCAGGCTAAACAACAGCAGGCAGAGCAACAGCGCCAACAGCAGGCAGCTCAGCAGCAACAGGCACAGCAGGCTAAACAGCAGCAGGCTGTTCAACAGCGCCAACAGCAGGCAGAACAACAGCGTCAACAACAACAACAGGCTCAGCAGCAACAACGTCAGCAGCAGGCAGAGCAACAGCGTCAGCAGCAACAACAGGCGCAGCAGCAACAACAACGTCAGCAACAGGCAGAGCAACAGCGTCAGCAGCAACAACAGGCTCAGCAGCAGCAGCGCCAGCAACAGGCTGCGCAACAGCGCCAACAACAACAGCAGGCGCAGCAACAGCAGGCGCAACAACAACGTCAGCAACAGGCTGCTCAACAACGCCAACAGCAGCAGCGAGAGCAACAACAACGTGAGAAAAAGCCCACCAATTAAGCGTTGGCTTTAACCATTTTTTTAATAGCACGTATAAACAGCTTTTTAAGGTTTATATGTGCTATTTTTATTGGCGCTATAATTAGTTAAACATTATGAAACAAGTACACAATCTGCCTCGTTTTATTATATCAATATTTGTGCTTGCATTTTTAGGGGCCGGGCGTGCCACTGCACAGGACGTGAAAACCGGGGGCCAGATAAATTTTATCGAAAACTCGCTCGGCGAGGCTATTAAACAGGCCAGTGCCAAAAACAAATATATTTTTGTTGATGCCTACGCCAGTTGGTGCGGCCCCTGCAAAATGTTAAAGGCAACCACTTTTAAAAACAGTAAGGTGGCCGAGTTTTTTAACAGCAACTTTATAAACGTTGCCATTGATATGGAGAAAGGCGATGGCCCGCAACTCGCCGCCGCCTGGGGCCTGCGAGCCTACCCAACCCTAATTATACTCAACTCAAAAGGCAAGGCCGTTTATGGTACGGTTGGCTTTATAAAGCCCGATGAACTGATTAAATTTGGTGCACAAGGCCTTAATAAATAACGAGACACAAAAAAGCCGGACAATTACGAAAACTGCCCGGCATTTTACACCCTTATTTATCAACTTTATTTTACAATAAACGAGCCCACCAACAGCGCAAGCACCTGGCTCATACTTAACGGCTCATCAAATGATGCGGTTGCAACAGCTACAGAGGTGCTGCCGCCCGAAGCGTTTTTCAATGTAGTTACATCAACACCACCCTGGGTAACATTTTGTTCGCCATCGTAGTTGCCATCAACCAACGAAACTCCGGTATCATTACCTTTTGATGCTGTGCTGGTAATCCACGGCGTAACGCCTAAAAGAGAGCGTATAGCAGACGCGTGACGGGCTTCAACAGCATGGATAGACAATGCAGAAGTTAAAACTGTTTTGTACAAATCGGCCGTTACTTTTGATTTGTTACCTAATATATTTTCGGCCTGCCCTTTATAGGCGCGTACACCGGTATCTTCAAAAGCAAGTGCTACTTTAAGAAAAAGCGAGGTGTAGTTACCAGCAGTAAACAAGCCCTTAAACGGCCCATTGCCCGATCCGTTACCGGCTGTAAAATCTACCGTAGGAGCAGTTGCAGGCGTACCACCTACAGATTTGATCACATTTGTTAAAAACGTTACGTGATTGTTTTCATCATCCTGAATATCTTTAATATAAGCCAGGTCTGCTGCCGGAATCAATCCTGGCGCGGCAACACCTGCATTATAAAAGCCAGACTCCAGGTATTCCAGTGTTAACGCGTAGTTCAAAATGTCAACAACTGATGGTACTGCTGTTTGAGCCACCGCCCTTTTAATCATGGTACCAAAAGCAAAAGGTACCGCAGCCATAGCTACTTTTGAACCAAAACTGGTTATGTTTTTGATCGCAGCGCGACGAGGGTTTACCTTATCACTAAAATCCGGATCTATTTTTTCTATTTCCTCTACTATATTGAATAAATTCATGGCGTTCGTTGGTTTAAGCTGCTACGTAATTGTAATTTGATGCACTCACTTTTGTTTTCAGGTAAGTATTGGCAATTTTCAATACCTCGGCAATTGATGCCGATTTGTTTAGCCCATTGGCATCAACCTGGTCTGAAGCCGCAAATGAGCCGCGTACCAGTAAATTGCTTATTAATGCAGCGTGCCTTGCCTCAACAGAAACAATTTTTCCTGCCAAGGTAAGATACGCACCGCCGCCTATTAAGTAGCCGGCCCCGTCGTAAGCGGTTACGCCTGTATCTTCAAAAGCTTTTGCAGCGCCAAGTGTTGCGGCCCTGTCTTTAAAATTGATACTGCTAAAATCAACCGTCAAAGCAGGGATAGCATTTGCGCCCAGGGCGGCTTTAAAAAATTCGCGATGCAAAATTTCATGGTCGCGGATTGATGTTAGCAGTGCCAGTTCGTTTGCAGGAATGCCCGAATACGGTGTTAAAACAACCTGGGTGTAGAATGCAGCTTCCAGTTGCTCCAGCGCGTAAGCATAGTTCAGGATAGCTAAATCTCCGGTAGCGCCAATGTCAATTCCCTTGTTGGTTGTAATAATAGGATGGTCTTTGGTACATGAGGCGGTAGCCAACAAACCTGCCGCAGCAATACCCACACCCGCATAACGCAGGAACGACCGCCGGGCGATATTTGCTCCTGATATGCTTTCTTGTGATTCTGTTTTCATAAAGTAAATGTTTAAAATGATTCGATAAGTTTACAATCCGTTTATAAGAGGACATACGCTGATAGAAACTCAGTGGATTGTAAAACATTGACAATAATCTACTCTGAATTAGAGTATTTTACTATTGGTTAATTGTTGAGATTAAATCGAATCTGATAATGTAGCGAGCAATCGGGTGTTTATTGCTGTCATATATGGATGGAAAGCCGTTTTATTAAAAAAGGCTAAAAAAACTCTCGCAGTTTTTTTAGCCCTACATCTACCTATGAAAAACAACCCTTTGAGAAGGGTATAATACTGAGTTCAAATCCAATGCCAAACATAAAAAGGGCTTAAAACACCTAAATTGCCCCCTTTTATTTTACAACTTTCGCGCTTTGTAGAAATACTTCCCCTAAATATGTAGACGTTTTACTCAATGCACTGGCAAATAAGCCGGTATACTCTTTTTAACACCATACTATAAGGCTTGCTATTTTTAATATAAATGAACATTGCAGAAACCATAAACCTTAAACATTGTTAAGCTTTTTATGGACCATAACGTTTATTTATTGGCAACCGACCCTAAAAATCCTTGCCGGGATATTATTCATTCACGGGATACCCGTTTGAAGGTAAGGGTATTTTGCCTTGATGAAGAAAGCTTTAGTCCTGATGACAATGAAATTCAGTTATACGGCTATGCCAACGGTAAACTATATGCTTTTGAAACCATAAATATAGCCGCAGACGATGCACTTGACCTGGTAGATGCCATACAATGGTATGCCGAATACGTTGAAGATCCCGGGATGGAAATATTCCCCGAGGACCCCCGACCGGGGGCAACTTATAGCGATGTAAAGTCGAATTAAGTGACTGCGAAAACACAACACCCTATTTTATAGCGTCTTAAAATAAATTGTAAAATATTTTTTGAAGAATAGATCAAAGATTCTATATTTGCAGACCCAAACGCAAGGGGGTTGATTAAAAGATCAACCAAAGCAAAAAAGGGAGTTTAGCTCAGCTGGTTCAGAGCATCTGCCTTACAAGCAGAGGGTCACTGGTTCGAACCCAGTAACTCCCACCATTTAAAAGGCCTTTTTCGCAAGATTTAGGCCTTTTTTATTGCCTTTAACTTTCCTTCCCTATCAATGTGTTTGCAAATCGCTTGCAAATTTTGCAAGCAACCAAACCGGTTAATGATTTGTTTAATTACCTACAATATACAAAAAATTAAAGGGATTATCAACTTTTTAGGTGGATTATTTATTTTTAATGTACTGCTGCCGGTAACTTAAATTATTGACAAATTTGTTGATAAAATTAACAAGGTGTAGGTCTGACACTTTCTTTTCGAAGCATCTATTATAATGTAATTCATCCACGGTAATAAACACGTTTACATACCCATCGCCTCTAAGAGGGTTTAAGTACTCTGTAAAGACCTTAATTAAGGTGTCATCCTTATATAGTATGTACGACATCGTACTTTGCTGTAACTCTTTCAATGTTGTATTAAATAGTGTTTTTTTCATGATGTATGTTTTAAGTCATGGGGGAGCCCCCCCACCGTATCCCCCTACTCCCCCCTCTATCCGGGCCGGGGGGGAGTGTTAGCGGGATGGTGTCAAAATTTTTTTTGGAATTTTTTTGGAATTTTTGAAGTCCCTTTAATCGATGGTTATAGATTTATCGAAGGCGGCAATATTAAGATGCTATTTTATACTCCTCAACTCCTTCAATTTTAAAGGTTGGATTTAATCCATGTTTTAAAAGCGCTGTTCTTAGGAGCTCTTCCGCAAGATACAAGTCATCAACATTTGATATGACAATTGAATCGTGTATAGAGAGCGCAGTTATCTTGCGTTTATAAAGTTCTGCCAATACCTCGTCAATGAAAATTTGAGCCTCAAACTTTTGTAAGTTGATTGCAAATAATCTGTAGTCCTCGCATTTAAGACTGTTTATTGCATCCCATACATTAGGGAAGTCATCTATGAAGCTTGTTTTAAGCTTAGAATTCCAAGACCTTTTTTTTGAGTACCATATTTGTTTGAAGAATTGCTCTTTAAAAGCTTCACGCTTTATGTGTCCTAAATCTTCAATGCCTGCATTAAAAGCGACGTGTTCATAGAAGCAACCTGTTTCCGCCAATTCTTTAAACATTAGTATATCATCAGGAATAATGCAGAGCTCCCCATGTTTCCTTTGATACTCTTTAATGATGAGTGGTACACTCAGTAATATTTGAGCGTTTTTCAAATCAATTTGTACCAACGGCCTGCCTTCTAACAAAAGATACTTTCTCAAATGACTCGGCATACTGGTAATAGTGGAGTAAATGCGTCTGGTGCTTTCAGCTCTGCGGCAATATCTATCACCAACATATAATGATGCTAAATAAAAGTCTTTAGGGTTGATAGCGGAATAGTTGACTTCTCGTATAATAGGAAGGTCGGGGTATTTGCCTGCTAAGTATTTCTTGCCTTGTCTGCTGACCGTTAACTTGTCATATATTATACCTTCTTGAATTGTGGTGATTCCACACTTAAAGTTTCGTCTTTTATGAAATAGATTTATCTTCTTAACCAGTCTTGACTCACTGTCAGTAATGCGATTAAAATCAATCTGCTTATCCTCCATATCAGGGTGAAGCTTGTAAAGTGAACTACTTCGGCCATTGGAGTAATTCTTTACTTTAACTATAACTTTTCTGGTCACAAACCATCTTAATATCCGACTAACTTTTGAAGGTTTTAACATCAAAATCTCTTCAAGCACAGGATAGTACATAGGTACACCTAAATCATAATCGTCAGCATCAAAAAGCTTACAGCGATTGATGTAATGTAATACATAGAAGTACTTTTGGTACAGCGGTTCAGAGATACGCCCGGTTGGTGTGCGGACTTCGTTGAGGATTTTAAAATAAACCTCGTTTTGTAGTATAAAATTCATTTTCACTTTTCTTGCCCCACGACTACATTATTCGTGAGGTAGAATCATGGGCTATCTACAACCGAATTTTTAATTTAACCTGATTTTTCATTACTCTGCGCATAGTCGAAAATTCATTGTTTATGGTTTATTTTAAAAGTAAACCACTTGTGCAAACATAGTGCAGGTTTGAAAGAATGCAAGTTTTATTTTAAGATTACTGTTATTGTAATCATTTTTTATACTCACTATTTTTGCTATTTACACTGGTTTTACTACTAAGCAAACATAGTCCAGTTCGTCCAAAATGCAAGTCCTAACGTTAAATAAATCCCTTATTTTGCAATTATTCTGTACTTTTAAAAGAACTTAGCCTTTTCAACGAACTACATGAAGAATTTTAGAGAAACCGCAAACTTTATCTGGTCAATTGCAGACCTACTGCGGGGCGATTATAAGCAGAGCGATTACGGTAAAGTTATACTGCCGCTCACGGTGCTGAGGCGGTTAGATTGCGTTTTAGAGACTACAAAGGTAGATGTACTTAAAAAGCACGAGCAGGCCAAAACCATGAACATCCAGAACATTGACCCAATTCTCAATAAGGTTGCCGGGTACAATTTTCACAACCGCAGCCAATTTACATTTGATAAACTGATAGCTGACCCCAACAACGTTGCTGCCAACCTGATAGAGTACATCAACGGCTTCTCTGCTGATGCCCGTGAGATTATAGAGCAGTTTGAGTTTGAGAATCAGATAACCCGGATGGATAACAATAACCTACTGTTTATGGTGGTTAAGCGGTTTCAAGAGATTGACCTGCATCCCAATAAGGTAAGCAGCATGGAAATGGGTTACTTGTTTGAAGAGCTGATACGCAAATTTGCGGAAATCTCCAACGAGACCGCAGGGGAGCACTTTACCCCTCGTGAGGTAATCAGATTAATGATAAATCTGCTCTTTTTAAATGACCGGGACATCCTTACTCAAAAAGGTATAGTTAAGACCATATATGATTGCTGCGCCGGGACAGGCGGTATGTTAAGCGTAGCGGAAGAGTACTTGCATGAATTAAATCCTGACGCACGATTAGAGGTATTTGGTCAGGAACTTAACCCGGAATCGTATGCCATCTGTAAATCGGATATGCTGATTAAGGGTCAAAATCCAGTAAATATTAAAAAGGGAAATAGTATCTCAGAAGACCACTTGCCCAACGAGAAATTTGATTACCTGATTACCAACCCACCGTTTGGTGTGAAGTGGGAGAAGATAGGTAAGAAGGTAAAAGCGGAGCATGACGAAAAAGGATTTGGCGGTAGGTTCGGTGCCGGGCTACCATCAACGGGTGATGGTTCTTTTCTATTCCTGATGTCACTTATATCTAAAATGAAGGCAGAGGGTTCCCGACTGGCGATAGTATTCAATGGTTCGCCGTTATTCTCAGGTAGCCCAAGCGGCACTAAAAATGAATCCAGCATTAGGCAGTGGATAATAGAAAATGACCTCTTAGAGGCTATTATAGCGTTGCCTAATCAATTATTTTACAATACTGGCATAAGTACTTATATCTGGATATTATCCAACCACAAGCCAGTTATTAGAAGGGGCAAGGTTCAGCTTATTAATGCGGTAGACTTCTATAAGAAAATGAGTAAGTCACTTGGTGATAAACGTAATGAATTAAGCGCTGACCATATCGCCGAAATCACCAGAGCGTACGGCGAGTTTTCCTCGTCTGAAATTAGTAAGATTTTCGATAATCGGGATTTTGGTTATGCAAAAGTTACGGTAGAACGGCCTGAGCGGGACGCAAAGGGCAATATTAAAACAGACAAAAACGGTAAACCCAAAGCCGATAGCAGCTTACGGGATACAGAAAGTGTACCGCTAAAAGATAATATAGCTAACTACATAGCTAAAGAGGTATTGCCTCATGTTCCAGATGCTTGGGTTGATGAAAGCAAAACACGGATTGGGTATGAAATAAACTTTACCAAATATTTCTATAAATATAAACCTTTACGTTCTCTGAATGATATAAGGAAAGATATACTTGCCTTAGAGCAGGAGACTATGGGATTAATAAAGGAGGTAATTTCCTAATGACCGTGTACAAAAATTATAAAGAGTCAGGTATAGAGCAATTGGGGAAAATACCAACTCATTGGCAAGTTAAGAAGTTAAAAAGACTTGCCAAAATATGCGGCGGAGAAGACCAAAAAGACGTAGTTGATGATGACGGTATTTTTCCTATCTACGGCAGCGGTGGTATATTTGGAAAAGCCAATAAATTTTTACATTCTGGTCCTTCGGTGCTATTGGGTCGAAAAGGAACTATTGACAAACCCCAATATGTACACACCCCGTTTTGGTCAGTTGATACCGCATTTTATACTGATATTTTTCCAGACACTAATCCGAGATACTTCTATTATTTATGCACAACAATAAACTTTGAATTATATAAATATGGGTCGGCAGTACCAAGCATGTCGAGAGAAACCCTCAATCAAATTTCTTTTGTGTGTCCAAGTCTTACAGAACAAACCGCATTGGCGGATTACCTCGATAACAAAACCTCCCAAATTGATAAACTCATTATCGATAAAGAAAAGCTTATTCACCTTTTAAGTGAAGAACGCACAGCTTTAATAAATCAATCTGTAACAAAGGGATTAAATCCTGATTTACCAGTAGTTGATAGCGGTGTCGATTGGTTGGGCGAAATACCAACACATTGGGAAGTGAAAAAATTGAAATACTTAGTTAAAGAACCCCTAAAGTATGGAGCCAATGAGCCCGCAGACGGAGACAATCCAGAAAACCCGAGATATATCAGAATTACCGACTTCGGGAACGATGGGAAATTAAGGAATGACACCTTCAAGTCTTTGCCAAACGATATTGCAAAAGAATATTTGTTAAAAGATGGTGATATTCTTTTTGCAAGAAGTGGCGCAACTGTCGGTAAAACTTTTCAATTTAAAGATTACGAAGGTACAGCCTGCTTTGCGGGATATTTAATCAAAGCAGAAGCAAACGAAGATGTTATTCTTTCAGATTTTTTGTACCTTTTTACAAAATCAGGAAATTACGAAAATTGGAAAGATTCTATCTTCCAACAGGCTACTATTCAAAATATCGGCGCAGACAAATACAACCAACTGAAAATAGCTATCCCTGCGCCAGATGAACAGCGGCAAATTCTTAACGTGGTTAATGCAGAAATATTTAAGATTCAATCGACTATAGAAACTGTCCATAAAGAAATTGAATATTTAAGAGAATACAAAATTGCATTAATATCAGAAGTAGTAACGGGGAAGATTGATGTACGGGACGAGGTGATATCAGAATCATTAGCAACGGCGTAATATGGCAAACGGGATACATACAGAACAAACCTTTGAGGCGGCAATTGAGCAATCGTTACTTACAGATGGAGGGTACATAAAAGGTCGTTCCGAAGATTTTGACACAAATTTAGGTTTGTTCCCTGACTATGTTTCAGATTTTTTAAAAGCCTCTCAGCCTAAAGAATGGCTTAAAATTGAATCTATTCATAAGTCAGAAGTTGAAAAGAAGGTCATACAGCGTCTCTTAAAAGAATTGGATTTGCGAGGTACGCTTGACGTTGTTCGCAACGGCTTTACTGATTATGGTGTAAAGTTCAAGATGGGGTATTTCAAGCCTGAATCATCTTTAAACCCAACCGCAGATATACTTTATCAGACCAATCATCTATCTGTTACACGGCAGCTTTTTTATGAGCGCAAAAGTAATAATTCCATTGACTTGGTATTATCTCTTAATGGATTGCCAATCGCCACCATAGAGCTTAAAAATCAGTTTACCGGGCAGGATATTAATCATGCTAAGAAGCAGTATGTTTATGACCGTGAGCCTTCTGAGCCGATATTTCAGTTTAAAAAGCGTTCATTGGTACACTTTGCTGTTGATACTGATGAATGTTACATGACCACTAAGTTGGATGGCAAACACACCCGGTACCTGCCATTTAATTTAGGCTGTAACAACGGAGCAGGAAACCCGGCCAACTTTAATGGGTATCGTACCGCTTACTTATGGGAGTATGTTTGGGCTAAGGATAGCTTCATGGATATTATAGGCAAGTTTCTCCACCTGAGTTCAGAGGAGTTTGAGTTCAACGGAATCACTAAAATAAAGGAAACAATTGTGTTCCCCCGATACCATCAAATGGATGTGGTGCGAGAGGTCAGCAAAAACGCCCGTGCTGTTGGCGCAGGACATAACTATTTGATTCAACATAGTGCCGGGTCTGGTAAATCTAACTCGATAGCTTGGTTGGCCTACCGCTTATCGAGTTTACACGATGCCGGTAACAATCGTATTTTCGATTCGGTTATTGTTATTACTGACAGAACCGTTTTGGATAACCAGTTACAAAATACCATTTACCAGTTTGAACATAAACAGGGGGTGGTCCAGAAAATCGATAAAGACTCGCAGCAATTGGCGGATGCTATTACCGCAGGGTCAAACATCATTATCACCACACTGCAAAAATTCCCTTTCATTTTAGACAAGGTGGGCGAACTGGCTAATAAGAAATATGCCGTAATAATTGATGAAGCGCACTCCTCTCAGGGCGGCGAAGCAACTAAGAAAATGAAGGAGGTTTTGGCAGCTAAGTCATTGGAGGAAGCAGAGCAGGATGAAAATTTTTCAGGTTTAGATGAAGATGCAGAAGATGAAATCAGGAAGTCCATGCAAGCAAGGGGCAAGCAGACAAATTTAAGTTTCTTTGCCTTTACTGCTACGCCAAAAGCAAAAACTGTAGAGGTATTTGGTACTCCTGATGTCAACGGGAAGCCAAAGCCATTTCATCTGTATTCAATGCGTCAGGCAATTGAAGAAGGCTTTATTTTAGATGTACTGAGCAACTACACCACTTACAAAACCTTCTTTAAGCTATCTAAAGAAATTGAAGATGACCCGGATGTAAACAAGAAGCAAGCAGCGAGAGCCATCGCACGTTTTCTGTCGTTACACCCACACAACCTTGCTCAAAAGACAGAGGTAATGGTTGAGCATTTCCGGCAGGTGGTATCTAAGAAAATTGGAGGTAAAGCGAAGGCAATGGTTGTCACCAGTTCCCGCCTCCACGCAGTTCGCTACAAAGAAGAGTTTGATAAGTACATTATTAAGCAAGGGTATAAGGATATAAAAACTATTGTGGCGTTCTCTGGTAAAGTGATTTATGACTTATATCCAGAAGGTGTTACTGAGGTAGAGCTTAACGGCTTTAAAGAAAAAGAGTTGCCAAAGAAATTCAATACCGATGAGTACCAACTACTTTTGGTTGCTGATAAATATCAAACTGGATTTGACCAGCCTTTGTTGCATACTATGTACGTGGATAAGAAGTTATCAGGCGTTAAGGCAGTGCAGACGCTCTCCCGGCTAAACAGGATGTGCGCAGGCAAAGACGATACTTTTGTACTGGATTTTGCCAATGAGACCGAAGATATTTTAAATTCGTTCCAGCCGTACTATGAGTTGACCACCGTTGAAACCACAACAGACCCTAATCATTTGTACGATTTAGAAACTGAAATTAGGAAAGCCCGGATAATATGGGATACTGAGATTGACAACTTCTGTAATGTGTTTTTTAAGTCCGCTAAGGCATTATCTGTATCCGAGCAGGGAAAGCTAAACGCATACATTGACCCCGCTGTAGACCGCTATAAACAGCTCCCTATAGAGAATACAAAAGATGATGTAATCAATACCGAATCAACACAGGAGGGATTCAAAAATTCATTACAGTCTTTCGTTCGGCTATATTCATTTCTTACTCAAATCATGCCGTTTTCAGATGTGAATTTAGAGAAGCTATACACTTATGGTAAATTCTTGCTGAGGAAGTTACCACGTAACGCCAATGACCGCTTCCAGTTAGGTGACGAGGTTTCATTAGAGTACTATCGACTGCAAAAAATAAGCGAAACCAATATTTTGATGGAGCCTCAGGGCGAGTATGGTTTAGATGGCCAGAACGAGGCAGGTATCCGCATGAACAAAGAAGAGCGGGCTGCGCTATCGGAAATTATAGAGGTACTCAACAAACGCTTTTCCACCGAATTTAACGACGCTGACAAGCTCTTTTTTGACCAGATTGAAGCTGAGTTAGTCGCTGATGCGAAGCTCAGCCAGCAAGCTAAAAGTAACACCATAGAGAACTTTAAATTTGGCTTTGATGACATCTTTATGGATAAGCTCATCTCCCGGATGGAGCAAAATCAGGATATATTTTCCAAGATGATGGATGATAAAGAATTCGGGGGACTGGTAAAGAATTATATGTTGAAGAAGGTTTACAATAGCTTAAATCAAAATGTTTGATGGAAGAAATCATAGTTAACTTTTGGATTTACGTTGATATAGGCACAGATACAGCATACAATTGGTCGGGCAAAATGTATTGTACCATTGGTACAGATGATGAAAAATTAAAGCTTTTGGTTGCCCTATCTGAGAGCGATTATAAGACCGTGAAACGCAGAAATCTATCCGAGAAATTGTCCATCAACGTTAACGGTGAAACTATGACAGGCAAACTTCCAGCCTCTTTTATTGATGATTATTTTGATAGTGATGCCAATTGGTTTTGTGTTGAATTAGAAAATGACTTGCCAGATATTGTTGCTTTTGGGAACCAATCTAAAACAAACCATCTCTTCAAGCAGAAGCTTCCGACTACGCCATTGTATGTATTGACTATTTTAATGGAAAACGAAAATGGCGAAGTCCGACCAGTGACAACTGACGCAAATAAGGATTGGATTAAGTCTGAAAGACTGAGATTAAAAGGCTTAGATTAAAGCAGATTCGTAAGAACCAGTTATTACAACGGCAATTTGTTTTGTAATTAATTTTACTTTTTGACCCGTGATAAATAGTAGATTAGGTTTTGTCTTATCTTATCACGGGACAAAACACAATAAAAACAGATGAACTTAACTCAACAAGTGGAGTCCTATTACAGTGACGTAAACCAGCAGCTTACATTATTAAAGAAATATAATTCCCAGAGCCAGCTCTATCTATCAACAGACTTCAATGTATTTGATTACATCCGGCCAGATGAAAATACTTTATCTGACATAATTGCTGACCTATTAAAACCGAGCGGCAATCATGGTCAGGGAAACATCTTCTTACTGGAATTTCTTAAATTTATAGAGATAACTAATACGGAAAAGCTAAATATTATTACCCCATTCATTTACCGTGAAGCAAGTACTTCCTTAATAAAGCATACCCAAAAGCGTATAGATATTTTAATTGATTTGAATAAGTATGGTATCGTTATCGAAAATAAACCATGGGCATCTGACCAAACCGAGCAGATATCTGATTATAGAGATTATATGTACCAACGCTATCATGATAATTTTTTAATAATTTACTTATCTAAAACGAGCGCCACTCCCCAAGAGCATAGTATATCGGCTGCCGACTTAAATAAATTAATGGAGCAAGGCCAGTATCTAAACATCCTGTTTTCGCATGGACTAAGTAACTGGCTGCAAACCTGCCATAGTCTTTGCCAGTCTGATAAGTACAGATGGTTCTTACGTGACCTTATTAATTATATTAAATACAATTTATGAACGAGGACTTTGATGAGCTTGTAATTACTCAGGCTGTAAAAAACAATGGAAATTTAGAGGTTGCTTTTAAAACCCACCAATTATGGCAGGACATTCTTAATCGGCTTGTGTCTGTTTTTTTTAAAGAATTAAATATGCGGTTGTTATCGACATTGCCAAGCTTCGGTGGAGGATGGATTATTGAGCTTAACGAGCCTGCGAATATGAAAACGGCCATGAATATTCATTTATCTAATTCTGACTGGAAAAATATAATTTTTGGTATCGGGGATTACGATGGTGATAGAGTACATTTCTTTATCAAAAGTGAAGCAGAAAATAGAATGGAGCTGTACCAATACGTTGCTGATAAAATAAATGGCAAAACCAATTTAGATATTTGGTATCAAAAAACTTTAATGCCTTACAACACTTGGGATTCAACTATCGAAGGTATTATGGCTGTTTACCAATCAGAGCAATTTGTTGATTACTGTATTAGTAAATTATCTGAACTTGCTACGTATATCAATGAATATCTTAATCCTTCTTAATTGTCAATAAAAGAAATTCGACATTTACCTCTAATCCTTTCGCTATTTCGTATAAATAATATATAGAGGGGTTTATTTTGCCCATCTCTAACCTCTGAATAGATTGCTGGTCTTTATCAATTGAATGAGCAAGCTCTTTCTGAGTAATGCCTTTTGTCTCCCGGATTTGACGGATGCGCTCACCAAGGTTTTTAAGGAATTCTTCTTTCTCCATTGGAGTATAATGGTAGCACTACCTCCAAGTTTATCGCACAACGGATTCGTTGTATTTGGATTTTTTTTCCTACCTTAGATTTTAGATAAACCACTATTCTTATCCATGAAATCATTTTTAGTAAGATTCTACCTTGTTCCGAGCGGTGCGTTGGAAGTAGTAATTCAGGCAAAAAACAGCGGCGAGGCGGAGCGCATAGTCAAGGCACAATACGGCAGTAAGTTCAAGTCAATAGCATCAACCAGAGAGATTTAACCTAAAAATCCAATAAGTTAAATGTTGGCATTTATTATTATTTCAGTTGCTGCGCTCTTAGTGGCGTTTAAAGCCTTAGCGAGCAAATCTAAACCTGAATTCACAGAGTGGGAGCATCATAGGGACACCACACCTTTAGTGACCGCACTGCCAAACGGTGAGGGGGTATTTCAAAACCAGTCCCATTGGGTGCGCTTCAATAACAGAACGCAAACTTGGGAGACTAAGCTGGTTATTGACCCCATACAAAGACCGTTCAGCGAGGCTACGTCTCTGAGCGACGTTTACAACCTAAGTTTTAGATAACGCTTCCTTTAAACTACACATGGCTTTAATCTCAGATTACGACGGTATTAAGCCGTCTATTATTACTTATCAACCTTATCAACAAACTGTAGATACCATAAGTACACTAATCCTCCTCTATCCGTTGTTTGAAGAGGTATTTACGAAGGACGGCCTTGAAATACATTTTTATAAAAAATCTCTATGGAGCAAAAAGCAGAAAGGATTTTTAAAACTTGAATATCTGCCGGGGGTACACACGGACACTACGATTAAACTGGACGAGAGTGGCAATCCATATCCACCTTACGTTGATTTGCTTTTCGGCATGGCGTACTGGTCGGAGGATGTTTCAGCCAATTGGACTGAGCAGTCACGTATCTTATCAATCAGTTCACCCCCTAAGCAAATATTGAGTTATGGTTTGCTTATCGAAAATATTAAGGTAGCCAAAAGGGCTATACTTCAATTGAAATTAGAGAAGATGGACGAGAGCGGCAGCCCATTGATGTGGGACAGTGCGTCTATGGCACAAATGCAGTACCACAGTAATAACATGGAGCTATTAGACAAGGTAAAAAGCAAGTTTGATTTTTTCAACAAGTTTCTACAACTCTCAGAATACCAACCTTCAAATTAATGAGTGATAACCAATATAACAATTTCAAAACTGGGGTCAAGAATGACATCCGTGGCGCAGCATACGGTTTGTTTGCCGGGGTTGGATTGTTTCTATTGATATTTACATTGGCCGGGGTGGTGACTTACTTTTGTTTGAAAACTAACCACTACAGCACAGGAATCAAAGCCACGGTGGGTATAGGTGCGCTATTATTAATAGTACTCATGCTTACCTTCCGACAATTTGGGAACTTTATTTACCTGCTCTGGTTGAAGTTGTTATTGTGGTTGTTTATCTTGCTTTGCGCTTCGTTTGTAGGTTTTGTGTTTTACTGCATCTGGTATATCCTCAAAGACTATTTTTGATAGCGCATCTTATCAGAGCCGCTATAACACAGGAGATATAAGCTTAAAATGACGTGTACCATAACCCAATTTATATGCACTTTATGGGGCTTAAACTCTCCCTATTGTTCCAAGAGGCTGCCCGCCAGGGCTTACATTATTCTCAATTAGATATAAATTTCTGAATAATTGCCCTGTATTTAGGCTGATAATTTAATATTCGCTAAAAATTGGGGTTGAAGCGACAAATGATACTATTTCAGATTTGAAAACTTTTCAAAATACTTAAAGTATGACTAAGAAATTAATATTACATATTCCTCACTCTGCCGATGGTATCCCCGATAAAACTGGCTACGTTGTGAGTGATGCCGTTTTAAATGACGAGATATTATTGCTCACAGATTGGTTTACCGACGACCTGTTTTCTACCTCTGATTCAGTGCGTGTCGTAGCCAATTTCAATAGGGTATTTTGTGATGTTGAACGATTCGCTGACGATGACAAAGAAGTCATGTCTACCGTTGGTATGGGGCTGACCTACTCGCACTCTGATGATGGTAGTAAACTCCGCAACGTGTCAGATGAATTAAAAAACAACATATTGGATAAGTACTACCATCCCCACCATCAAAAGCTAAGTGCCGCAGTCGCCGAACAGTTATCAAGCAATGGCCGGGCATTAATAGTTGATTGCCATTCTTTCACCAGCAAACCGTTTAGAAGAGATTTAAACCAAGAAACGCCTCGCCCTGATATTTGTATTGGTACAGATAGTTTCCATACACCACGTGGGTTATATAAGCGTTCTGCGGTTTATTTTAAATGGCACGGCTATTCGGTGAAAGTAAACAGTCCCTACTCAGGGACAATAGTGCCAGTGGAATATTACCAGAAAGATAAAAAAGTGCACTCTATTATGATTGAAGTAAACCGAGACTTGTATTTGAAAAGCGGCTACAATCAAAAAAGTGACGGTTATAATAAAATTAAGTCAGTGATAGGAAACTATTTACATAGAATAGTCACTTGGGACGATAAACTATAATTATCAACTATTTGACGAAAGCTTTTCTAAGCCAGACAAAGACATACGAGAGGGTTTAACAAAGCTCCATCGATGCAATATCAATTGCCGCTCTCGGAGGTTCAGCCTTATCTCTCATTCAATTGCTATTTAATCGATAAGGGTTTACTGCACTAAATCGAAGTGCACATCTGCGATTCGTTAAGGCACTAAATTGGCATACACTTAATCTATCAGAGTACACTATTTCTTAATACAAATGAAAGTGAATTAAACAGTGCATAAGTTTAGTTGGACGAACGCTATTATTTTTGTCCTTTTAGCAACTTTAACATAATAGCAACATTAATAATGAAAATTCCCTTAAACCTAATACCAGATATATATAATGTATCAAAGCAAGTAAATGCAGGCGTTCTTCGAAGTGTAGAAGGAGTTAGACTAATGAATGATAAAGGTCTCAATAAAAACTCAGCAACAGATTATATCTATGGGTTTAAGGCATTGATTGAAGGAAAGCTATTTACACGAACTCTTAACGCAGCATCAATGGAGTTTTTCATGGATAATATTTATAAAGATTTTGGTCTGCGGACGTTAAATAATGCTTTAATTGCTCTGGAATTACATATAGAATATTTTGAAAATGCTCAAAAATCCATTGCACATAGCATGCGAAAGATATTTACGAAGTATTCGAGATTATTTCCGAACATCTCGATAGATGATATTGAACAGAATGAAATAAATAAACACATATTAACAACGAAATCCAGAGAAGAAGTATTGAATGAACTGAAAAGTCTAAAGGTCACAGACCCGGAAATCGTTATAATAAACCACATAGCCTACAAAAGGGATAATAGAACTATAGCACAAATCAAGTTTCTTCGTGAATATAAATGTCAAATTTGCAACACGAGGATTTTAAAGCGAGATGGAAGTTATTATGTTGAAGCTGCACATATTATTGCAAAGCACAAAAAAGGAAGGGAAACACCGGATAATATTATACTCCTTTGCCCTAATCATCATAAAGAATTTGACTTGGGAAATAACGAGATAATTTTTTCAAGTAAAGATTTGGTAATGTTTATAATGAATGACAAACGTTATGAAGTTAATTTAAAGCTAGTGTGAAAGTTGTTTGGCATGCCATTTAGACCTAATTTAATATAATCCTGAAACAGCCAGACTGTCCGCCATTGAACGTTACTTTGAGTTTCGAAATCTTAATCCCCTAAGCATATCTTTTCAGAAACTGGTTGTATCGGAGATAACCACAAATAAATTGTAATTTTATTAAAAGAAAATACAATGGCAATAGAAGACTTATATTCAACAAGAAACAAACCCATACCTGATGTTTTTAATTATACTGAATTACCTCTAAAGCTTAAAAATCAAATTGTACATATATGGTCAAGGTTTTTTAATAAACTAAATGATGACGATAAGGATAAGCTATGGGAAATTATGGAAAATAAAATCGCAGAAGCTCATGGTGAAACAACCCTCTTGGAAGGCGGTCTCATGCGATATCGAGAAAGCTACAAAGTAGAGCATTACTTAGTTAATAACGAGGATATTGAAAAGTGCTTGGACGTAATTGAAATTGTCTTTAGAATGATTAAGAGAGCGGGGGCACACTTTCATCTAAATTCTATTAGCAATGAATGTGAAATAGACTTAAACAAAAGGTTTCTGGAAAATGGCGTTGGCTTCCAGTTCATTCAAGAAAATATTATTAAGATTGATAATAACCTACTTCATGAAGAGGTTATCAAACCAGTATTACATTTGCTGACTGACAAAGCTTTTGAAAATGCAAATGAAGAGTACTTAAATGCCCATGCCCATTTTAGGCATAATAGAAATAAAGATTGTCTTAATGATTGTCTAAAAGCTTTTGAAACCACCATGAAAATCATCTGCACCAAAAACCAATGGCCATTTGATGAAAGAGATACTGCCAGTAAACTTATTAATAATCTGACATTACACAACTTCTTTCCCGATTACCACGGTACACAATTGAATGCGATTAAACAGGTGCTTGAAAGCGGTGCCCCAACTATTAGAAACAAAAATGGTGCACACGGCCAAGGTGTGGTTAAGGTTATAGTTGATAACAACTTGGCCAGCTATATGCTTAATATCACCGGGGCAGCGATTAAATTTCTAGTAGAGATGCAAACCGCCAACAATCAGTAAAACATAATTAGTACCTCACAAAAAATTTGACTGTTGGATGCTTTCAGCTGTAATATTATACTGGTTTAATATATTAACTTTGTTAAAGCAGGGTATATGAAAGAGATAGTAAAGAAAATTTTACAGTTTAGGGATGAAAGAAATTGGAAGCAATTTCACAATGTGAAGGATTTATTACTTGGACTTAATATTGAAGTTGGAGAGCTACAGGAATTATTTCTCTGGAAACATGATGAAGCCTTAACTGAGTCGGAGAGATTATCGGTACAAGGCGAACTTGCCGATATCTATATATTTTTAATTTATCTAAGTGATAAGTTGGACATTGACTTGGAAAATGCGACAGAAACTAAATTACAGATACACGAATCACATTATCCTAAAAAAGCATCTAAAAATAAAACAACCAAATATCCTTATCTTAAAAATGAAAGCCGTTAGTAACATTTCCTCTTTTGCCTCAATTATCAGTTTCCTTATTTTTTATATATCAGTAGATTCAAAACCGACGACTCTGCAATATATACTACTTGCCGTTTTTGGGGTCGCTTCTGTCGTACAAATCATTATCCTTATCGTCAATCATCGAAAAAATTATAAAAACGAGAAGGAAATTAACTCTTTCATGTTGGACTGGATTTCTAACATTGGCCGAATTGTGATTTTTACAAGGGATTTAAGTTGGGGCGGCGACCAAACAATTAAGAACAAATTGTGCAATAAAGCGATGAATGACGAACTAATCATTTGTGCACCGCAGAGGAATGAACTCATGAATGAGTTAGAAGCTCGGGGAGCGAAAATAATTACCTACCATGAATTAAATTATACACCCAACGCTCGTTTTACGATAATTCGATATGGTCGTGGTGACTCTAAGATAGCGATTGGGAAAACATACGGCACAGGAAAACATTATATATCAGAATTTGAGTCAGGTACGCATCCTGAATACCATTTAGCAGCGGACATGGTAAATATTTTAATGAAACTCCATGAAAATAGACAATAAGTTGAAAGAAATAGCTAAAGAATGGGATGCCATTGCTGTTGAGCGATTTAAACAATTAAACGATGCCCAAGACCAGTCTTATGAGAATATTTTAAAACCGAATCTGATAAAGCGACTTTTAAAATACAATTTAGAAAACGTCTTAGATGTTGGATGCGGTGTCGGTACGTTAACTAAAGAAATAGCAAAGTATGCAAAGGCGGTAACGGGAATAGATATAAGTGGTGAATCAATAAAAATTGCACAACAAGCAAATGGTGCAGGCAACGTAAATTATTTAACTGGCGCTATCGGTAACTTAAAGGCATCCAAACCATTTACTACCATATATGCGAATATGGTTTTCATGGATATGCCAGAAATAGATACGGCTATCAATAACCTGAAAAAAATAGCAGAGAACAAGTGTCACATTTTAATAACAATCACTCATCCTGCTTACTGGCCAATTTATTGGGAGTATTATACTCAACCAGCCTTTTCATATTTAAAGGAAACTGAGATTAAAACAGAATTTAAAACTCGATTCAAAAATTATCCGGGATTTGACACTCACCATTATCATCGACCTATAAACTATTATTTAAATAAGTTTTTAGAAGCAGGATATTCGTTGTCTGAGTTCGCCGAGTTGGAAGAAAATATGCCTGATAAATGGTATCCGAGATTTCTTTTATTCGACTTTGTAATGGATAACACTAATATTTTATAGTAAAGCCTTTTATGAAGTTCGGCAAAACGATAAAAACGTTCCTAATAGATGGCGACCCAAATGGGAGAATGTCATGTGAGTTATCCAACTGGACGGGGAAAGCATATAAAATACCAAGAATTAAAGTAAGAGACTGTAGTGACAGAGCTGACCTTTCGAATACAGGGGTATATTTACTTCTTGGTAAAGATGATTATGGTACCGAGCAGGCTTATGTTGGTGAAGCAGAGAATACCTTAAAAAGAATTAACCAGCACTTGAACGAAAAAGACTTTTGGAACGAGGTCATTGTTTTCATTAGTAAAGATGAAAATTTAAATAAAGCCCATATAAAATACTTGGAGCATCGACTTCATGACTTAGCTGTAATAACGAATCGGTATCAGTTACAGAATAGTTCTATACCCACAAAATCATCAATCTCAGAGTCTGATAAGGCTGAAATGGAGGAGTTTTTAGAGAATATAAAAATCCTTGTCAATGCATTAGGGCACAAAATTTTTGAAGAAAGGCGAGAGTTTAAAACAAAGATTAAGCAACAAGATGTTTTTTTGATTTCTGCGCCACGGGGAGCGAATGCGCAGGGTGCGCCAACATCGGAAGGCTTTGTTGTATTCAAAGGTTCAAAAGTTGCGACATCAACAGTTGCATCCTACACGCCCTCGATGATAAAGCTACGGCAAAATCTGATAGATACAGGAAAGATAAAGGTATCTGGTAATGATTTAGAACTTAGCGAAGATTATATTTTCGGAAGTCCATCAACGGCAGCATGTATCGTTATGGGTAGAAACGCAAACGGGTTAACGGAATGGAAGCTGGCAAATGGTCAAACCCTTAAAGGTTATGAATCCGCTGACGAACCTACTGCTCTACTGTTATTGCCAGCAGCGCAGGATGATATTTAAGCTGATTACATGGAACTGTCAGATGACCTTTAGAAATAAAGCACACCTGATTAAAGTTGAAAAGCCGGATATTCTAATTGTACCAGAGTGTGAACATCCTGACAAATTACTTAAACTGAACCTAAACGCAACAAGCACTTTGTGGTATGGTAAAAATAAGAGTAAAGGCCTTGCAGTATTCTCATTTGGTGATTACCATTTAAGTTTAATGGATGTCCATAATGAAGCTATAGAAATTATTTGCCCTATAGCTGTAACGGGCAAACAAATTAATTTCACTTTACTTGCGGTATGGGCGCAGCAAACTAATAATTGGGATTATCGTCATATTGGACAAGTTTGGAAAGCTGTGTACCATTACGACAATATATTGACCGATGCTAAGGTAATTATTGCGGGAGATTTCAACAGTAACGTAATTTGGGATAGGAACCATCGTCACGCAAGCCATTCAATGACTGTTACCAATTTAGCCAAAAAGCAAATTCATAGTGTGTACCATAAATACTTTTCACAGATTCAGGGCAAAGAAGTTCACCCAACATTCCACCTGTATCGTCATGAAAACAAGCCTTATCACATCGACTACTGTTTTGTATCCCGCTATTTCATGGAACGGCTTTCAGCGGTAGAAGTTGGCGCTTACGATAAGTGGAAAACACATAGTGACCATGCCCCATTAATCGTAAACTTCAACCTTTAACTCCATACATAGCCTAAACGTAAAAGAGCCTGATTTCCTGCATCTATACAGGTAACCAAGCCCCTTAGCGATGTTATTAAAGGTTTTTGCAATAATCTTGGTTTCTACTCTTGAATAGCCATAAAGCAGCTCTGCACCGCACAATTCAAGTTATCAATAACTTCTTGCTCAAAATCATCCAAGTAAATTGCAGTAGTCCTGTTGCCGTATTGATGCCCCATTGCCTCAGCAATCAACTCATTGGAATAGCCCATACGTTTAGCCAACGTAGCCCAAGTATGGCGGGCAACGTATGTCGTAATCTCAGAGATTTCAAGATTGGAAGATATTCTTTTTAAGTACTTATTAGTGGTTTTTATCCATTGCAATATTAAACACTTAGCTTCTACACCGTCTTCTTTTATTGTGTTTGGCAGGATAGGTAATAAGTATTTACTGTTAGGATGTTGATAGAGCTTTAAGAGATTGGCGGCTTCGTTGGTTAGTTTAATATCATAAGATTTGCCCGTTTTACGCCTTTTATATTGTAATCGACCCGCTTTTATATTTGATGGTTTTAAATAAGCAAGGTCGGTAAAGGATATGCCTATTAGGCAAAAACTCAAAATAAAATAGTTTTTTGCACTACGCTCCGGTGTGCCCTCCGCAGCGGGATAGCTGATTAGTTTTGTAATCTCATCCTTAGTAATTGCACGCTTAGCTGTCCGCTCTGGTTTAAATGAAATATCGGTAAAGTAATAGGCATCTTTGCTTACTAATCTTTCTTTTATGGCCTTATTAAAGATTGCCCGGATGGTACGAAAGTAGTTGCTCACTGTATTTGGCTTCACTCCATCACTTATTAACCTGTTTTTAAAGTTTTCAAGAAAGCGGTAGTTTATTTGTTCAAACGTCAGCTCGGCGAAGTTTGCAAATGAGATAAGGCGATTTACTGCTGTTTGGTACACAATGGCGTTCCCTACCTTATTGTTTTGGTATAAGTCGTTTATCAGACGGTTAGAATACTCATTGAAGGTTAATGGCTTTGCAGCTTCAGCTTCAATTACTGGCTGTACCCTTATTTTTTCTTTTAAGGCCTTTAAAGTAAACTGCTGATTGTCTAATAATCCCTCTGTAGATTTCTGTACTTTATGGTAAGCGTTGGTAATGGCCGAATGAAGGCTTTTAAAATTAGGGTGTGATTTGAGCAGCGTGGAGTTATGCTCGTCCCAATGTTCTTTTCTAATAGACACGCCTACTGGAAATGCAGCGGTTCTGCGGTTATGGGTTACTCGGATTACAATAGGATAAGTACCGTTTGATTTTGCTCTGCGGTCGTCTAAAACTAAGTGTGGAAAAACCATAAAAATGAGTTTTATGGTTCGATTGCTTGCAAATGCTTGCAAATTTTACAATAACACATTGAGAGGGTCAGTGGTGATTAGTCTAATTGTCTATGCAATTACCTATAAACCAGTCCCTTTAAGCCAAAGGGAGTTTAGCTCAGCTGGTTCAGAGCATCTGCCTTACAAGCAGAGGGTCACTGGTTCGAACCCAGTAACTCCCACCATTTAAAAGCCTCTTAGAGATAATCTAAGGGGTTTTTTGTTGCCTCTAACTATCCTGTTAATGTGCGTGCAAATGAGGGATCAAGCAGAACTTTTGTGAGGAATAAAAAAAGTATTTGTTTTGCCATAGAAACCAAACCACCTCGACAACTTCAACAGCACGCCACAAACGAAAAAAGCCTCAAATTTTTCAACTTGAGGCTTTCATTTTCGATGTAGCGGGAGCAGGACTCGAACCTACGACCTTCGGGTTATGAGCCCGACGAGCTACCAACTGCTCCATCCCGCACTGTATTGGTATATATTGCATTCCGTCATAACCTCGGAAAGATGCTTCCAATTGTCAAAATGCAATTTTGCACTCCGTTTTAATTGGACTGCAAAGATATAATTCGTTTCTTTGCAGTCCAAATATATTTTTAATTATTTTTATATGAGTCACCAGGCAGGTTTTGTAAGTATAATTGGTAAGCCCAATGCCGGGAAATCAACCCTTATGAACGCCCTTGTTGGCGAAAAAATGTCAATTATCACCCCAAAAGCGCAAACCACCAGGCACCGTATTTTGGGAATTGTTAACGATGATAACTACCAGATTGTATTTTCGGATACGCCCGGGGTTATCAAGCCACATTACGCATTGCACGAAAGTATGATGCACCAGGTAGACGGATCAATTGTTGATGCCGACCTGATTTTGCTGGTTACCGATATTTACGAGGAGTTTGACGAAACCGACGTTTTAAAAAAACTGGAAGGTTCGCTGGCGCCAATTGCTGTGCTTATTAACAAGATTGACCAAAGCGACGAGGAAACCGTAAAAAAGAAAGTGGAGTTTTGGCAGGAGAAGTTAAACCCTAAAGCCATTTTCGCTATATCGGCGTTGCTGGGTCATAATATTAAAGCCATTATGGATTTTGTGATCGGCAATTTGCCCGAGCACCCGGCCTATTATGAAAAGGACCAGCTTACGGACAGGAACGACCGCTTCTTTGCTTCAGAGATGATCCGCGCACAATTGCTTAAACAATACAAGAAAGAGATCCCTTACAGCGCCGAAGTAATTGTAACCGCTTTTGTTGAAGGAGAAAAGCTGCACCGCATCAGCGCTGAAATTATTGTAGAGCGCGATTCGCAAAAAAATATCATTATAGGCCAGGGGGGCAGCATGCTAAAAATAGTAGGCACCTATGCCCGCCGCGATATGGAAGAGTTTTTTCAGAAGAAAATTTTMCTGGAGATGTTTGTAAAAGTGATTCCCGACTGGCGCAGCAAAAAAAATTACCTTAAAAAATTCGGATACGAATCATAGACCGAAAGAATCAAGAGTCAAGAATCAAGATTTTGTCTTGACCCTTTAATAAAATTTCATTTATATATAGAACAGGAATTTTAAGATAGATAGATTTGCATAAATCTTGACTCTTGGTTCTTGATTCTTGACTCTAATTTAAAAGCATGAGTAACATAGTAGCCATAGTTGGCCGCCCTAACGTAGGCAAATCAACTTTATATAATCGCTTAACCGAAACCCGCAAAGCCATTGTTGACGATTTTAGCGGCGTAACCCGCGACAGGCACTACGGTGTATCTGAATGGACCGACCACCAGTTTACCGTAATTGATACAGGCGGCTATGTAGCCAACTCTGCTGATATTTTTGAGGCTGCCATTCGTGAGCAGGTAGAAATTGCCATTGAAGAAGCATCGGTTATTTTGTTTATGGTTGATGTTACCACAGGCATTACCGACCTTGACGATGAAATTGCCACCATGCTGCGCAAAAGCAAAAAACCGGTTTTTGTGGTAGTAAACAAACTGGATAACAACGCGCTATTATCTGATGCTACCGAGTTTTATAGCCTGGGCCTGGGCGAGATCTACAGCATCTCATCCATGACTGGTTCTGGCACAGGTGAGCTGCTTGACGAAGTTGTAAAGCATTTTGACGACGAAGTACTTGAAGAAAACACCCGCCCTAAATACGCCATCGTAGGCCGCCCGAATGTTGGTAAATCATCTATCATCAATTCATTAATAGGAAAAGACCGCAACATAGTTACCCCGATTGCCGGTACCACCCGCGATTCTATCCACATCCATTACAACCAGTATGGGCATGATTTTATGCTGATTGATACTGCCGGGATGCGTAAAAAAACCAAGGTTAAAGAAAACATCGAGTTTTACTCGGTAATGCGTACTATAAAGGCTTTAGAAGAAGCCGACGTAATTATTTTAATGATTGATGCTGTTGAAGGTATCGAATCGCAGGATATCAATATCTTCCACCTGGCCGAAAAAAATAAAAAAGGCATCATGGTTGTGGTTAATAAGTGGGATTTAATTGAGAAAAATAACAAAACCGTTAAGGTTTTTGAAGAGATGATCCGCGAGAAGATTGCACCATTTACGGATGTACCCATCGTATTTACATCTGTTACCGAAAAGCAACGTGTGTTAAAGGTAATTGACGTGGCCAACCAGGTTTACCAAAACCGCGCCCGTAAAATAGCTACCTCCAAACTGAATGAGGTAATGCTGCCTATCATCGAAAACTATCCGCCGCCATCCATCAAAGGCAAATACGTAAAAATTAAATACATTACCCAAATTGCAGGCTCATCGCCCATGTTCGCTTTCTTCTGTAATTTGCCGCAGTATGTTAAAGAGCCTTACTATCGCTTTATTGAAAACAAGCTAAGGGAAAATTTTGAGTTCAGCGGAGCGCCGATTCAAGTATGGTTTAGGCAGAAATAAAACCTTGCAGATGTGCAGATTTCAGATTCAAGATGTGCGGATGAGCAATAGCAATGTTACTCGGTCAGCTATCTAAACAAAAACATCTGCACATCTGAAATTTGCACATCTGCACATTTTCTTTTCGGCACACAAAAATCTAAAATTTTGTATCGTTTAAGGTCTTGCACGCGTAATATAGCTAAACCTTAAGCTGTTATGTTTGCTAAAAAAATATCCTGCGTTGCTTTGGTGGCATTGGCCCTTGGCTCATCCTGTAAAAAATCGACCCTGACCGGGGTGCAAAATGATAACGGCTGCATCAGTCGTGTCCAGCGCGATTATGCTGATACGAATAAACCCGAACTGACGGCCTCGTTAAAGTTGTTAACGGATAACCATATTGCTACCAATAACCTTGTTGTAACAAGGGCAATTTTAAACGATACCATTACCACCAATGGGCCCATGCACGTGCTTCAGCACGTAATTGCGCAGCAATACCGCAATGATTTGCCTATACTATTTGCCCAGGTAGGTTATCATTTTAACAACGGCATTTATTATACTACCAGCGGGTACATATATGGCAATGTAACATTGGGCACAACGCCACGCACAACATTGCCCCAACTACGTTATTTGTTTGTACAGGCTGCTTTGAAAGATTCTTATTCGGTTAACCAAAAAATAGCCGACTCATGCCTGGCTGCCGAATTTGGCTATTATGATATCAGTCCCGATTCGCACGGCCAGCTGATAAAAGCATGGCGGGTTACCCCCGCAAACCACGACTATCCTTTTGCCATTGTACAGGATGATAACGCCAAACTATTATTTTACAATAACGGCATACTTACTTTAAACAAAAGCCGGAATTGAAAAGCTGGTATCAGATGTGCAGATTTCAAATGTGGAGATGATTGGTTTATAAAACATGGGAAACCATAATAAAAAGGGGATAACGATTTGCCAATCAAATCATTATCCTCTTTCTTTTTTCCATCTGCACATTTGAAATCTGAAATCTGCACCTCCACCCCTACTGTTCCAATGCTTTTTTATAAGCCACATCATTGGTGTTCATCACTTCCTGGAAGGCGTTATCGCCCCATTTAAACCGGGCTGCGCTGGCTTTCAGGATGCTTTTGATGTAATCTCTTGATTGCAACAACTCGCGCGAATCCATCTCTTTTAAGGTATGTGATGAGTATAGTATAAAATTGCGGTAATCATCATCGCTAACGATGTAATGTTTCATAAAATCTTCGCCGGTGTTGTAGTTGCCAAGTAAGGCTTGCATTTTATCAATCACATAGGCCGAAAACAGTTGCAGTTCGCCAAGGTTTTGCACAACCTGGGTGTTTTGTGATGTATCAGCAGGCACAAAAACATCGGGCATAATGCCGCCGCCACTGTAAACTTTGCGCCCACCTGAGGTATGGTATGACGATCCTTTGAAAACCGTGTCGTTCCGGTTACTCTGTTCAGAAAACAGTTCGCCTTTTTGCATGCGCTGGGCCAGCTCATTCCGGTAGCTGCTTACGCCCTCTTTGTAGGATTTTTGTATCGACCTGCCCGATGGTGTATAGTACCTTGCCACGGTTAAGTTAATGGCCGAGCCATCGCCAAACGGAAATTGTTGCTGTACCAGTCCTTTACCAAACGAGCGGCGGCCAACAATGGTGGCCCTATCCAAATCTTGCAAGGCCCCGGCCAGTATCTCGCTTGCCGATGCCGAATATTCATCTATCAGCACAGTAATCTTTCCTTGCTGAAATGCGCCCGAATCTGTAGCAAAATAATCGGTGCGGGGCTCGTGAACGCCCTGGGTGTATACAATCAGCTTGCCTTTACCCAAAAACTCGTCGGCCATTGATGTTGCCGCGCTTAGGTAACCGCCACCATTGCCCCGCAAATCAAGCACCAGCTTATTCATGCCATCAACCTTAAGTTTTTTAAGCGCCGTGCGGAAATCAACATCTGTAGTAGCGGCAAATTTGCTTATTTTAATATAGCCGGTATTGGTATTGGCCATATACGCCGCGTTTACACTGCTTATATCAACCCGGCCACGTTTCATGGCAAATGCCCTGGTGCCTTTGCCATCGGCGTTTGCCACATCCATTACAATGGTGGCATCTTTTTCGCCTCTGAAAATATTATTAACCTTATCGGCCGTTAGTTTGGTGCCCGAAAATTTTTTATGATCAACATTAACAACCTTGCTCCCCACGGGCAAGCCCGCTTTGGCTGCTGGCCCTCCGGCGTATACCTGGGTAATTATCAGCGTATCGCGCAGCAACTGGTATTCAATACCGATGCCGTTAAAACCGCCTTCTAAACGTTCGTTGATGTTTTGTGCCTGCTGCGGTGGCAGGTAAAGCGAATGCGGATCGAGATTTTGCAGCAGCTCGTTGATGGATGCGCCTTCAATACTGTCAACATTTACACTATCCACATAACTTTCGCCAACCAGGGTTAGCACTTTAGATAGTTTATCGTCGCCAGAAAATGAAAAGCCAAGGTTACGGTCGCCATTGTTCCTACTAATGTACAATCCAATAGTAATCCCCACCAGCAACAGGATCAACGTCCTGAAAATTACACCCGCAGTCTTTTTCATATTCAGCAAACAAAGTTAATCAATGCGTTGCCAATAATTTTTATCGGCAGCCTTGCATTTGATGTTTTTTAACGAATTTTGTTATAAATTATTAAAAATTAATGGAACGTACCACCGAAAGGGAATCGCATTATAAAAACCTGGAGCTGCAATCGGTAAAAGAAATCCTGGAAAACATAAACCGGGAAGACCAAACGGTACCGTTGGCTGTTGCCAAAGCATTGCCCCAGATTGAGGCACTTGCCACTATAACTGCCGAAAGGATGAAGCAAGGCGGCCGCCTTTTTTACATTGGCGCCGGTACCAGTGGCCGCCTTGGCGTAGTTGATGCATCAGAGTGCCCGCCAACATTTGGTGTTCCGTTTGATATGGTAGTTGGGCTGATAGCCGGTGGCGACGGCGCAATTAGAAAAGCGGTTGAATTTGCCGAAGACAATACCGAACTTGCCTGGCACAACCTGTTGGAGTATAACATAACCGAAAAAGACGTAGTGGTGGGTATAGCCGCATCGGGCACTACACCCTATGTAATTGGCGGCCTTAAAGCGGCCAACAGCCATAATATGGTTACCGGCTGTATAGTTTGTAATAGCGGAAGCCCGGTTGCGGCCGTTGCCCAATACCCGGTTGAAGTAGTTACCGGGCCCGAGTTTTTAACCGGATCGACCCGGATGAAGGCCGGCACTGCCCAAAAATTGGTTTTAAATATGCTGAGCACCAGTGTAATGATTCAGCTGGGAAAGGTAAAAGGGAATAAAATGGTTGATATGCAGTTAAGTAATGATAAACTGATTGACCGCGGCACCCACATGGTAATGGACGAAACCGGCCTTGCCGAAGCCGAAGCCGCCACCCTGCTAAAAAAATATGGCAGCGTAAGAGCTGCCGTTGATAATTATAAAAATTGATGTGCAGATATGCAGATTTCAGATGTGCAAATGATGAATTTGCATTTTCCCATAATCTGCACATTTGCACATCTGAAATTTGCACATCTGAACAATGCACGAGATAGAACCATATTACCGCTGGAGGGATGATTACATAGCAGCCGAAGACGAATATTCGCCTTTTTATGCTACGGAGTATAGTGAGTTTGAGTTTGATAAGCAGGTGTACAACTACTTGTTGCATCCGCAATGGGATTCGTTTGGCTCCAATACGCTGTACATGAAAGTACTGTATGCCGATTATGAAAAAGGCTATACCATTATTGAGTTTATAGGCGAGTGGAATGATGCCATTAATAATGACATCATGATGCTGAAACGCGAGATACTGGAGTTGATGATTGATAACGGCATTAACCATTTTATACTGATAGGCGAAAACATCCTCAACTTTCACTCATCAGATGATTGCTATTACGAAGAGTGGTTTCAGGATGTTGAAGATGGCTGGATAGCAGGCATCAACTTCCGCGAGCATGTGATTGACGAATTTAAACGCAATAACATTGATTACTACATCAACTTTGGCGGCCAGTTAGATGATCTGGGCTGGCGCAGTCTTAAACCTATACAGGTGTTTAAAAAGGTTGAGGAGCAAATGGTGAGGAGACTGAATTAGCTGGGGAAAAGAGTCAAGAGATTAGAATCAAGAATTAAGACTTTTTTGTAGTGTTGCTACAAGTGAATAGCAAAAATCGAGTCTCTTTATAAATAACAAATAGCAACAAAACCACCATACTTTTATTGCTTAGCGAAGCCTATTGCCCTTCAAACTCCTCGTCTACACTCTCGCGCAGGTCATATAGCAGCCATTGCTTGTTGGCTATGGCCTGGGTTTTTGATTGCAGCAGCTTAATAAAATCGTTAACGCCGGTAGGTTCGTTTCCGTTGCCATGTATCAGCACAATACTGCCAGCCTGGGGTTGCTGACCTTTGGCCAGCCAGGCATCCGTTCCAACCGGAATCAACCCAAAATCGGTTATCTTGTAAACCAATTGCTGATCAGACACCAAACCGGGGAACCTGAAAAACACCGACGGCAAAAGTCCGTTTTTGAGCATGGCCTTTTCTGTTTCCAACACTTCATAGCTGATATCGGTACCCGGTTCCAGCAAAAAGTTTTCCTTAAGCGGTGCTTTCAGGCTTACGCGATGGTTAAAGGAATGATTTATCCAGGTGATGTAAATTTCGTGTTTAGCCTGCATTTGCTTAAGCCATTCCAGATCCTGCGGGTGCTGGCGCATCCAGATGCCGGTTATTGATAAAGCCACGGGCACAGGCCGTTCCACTTTTTTAAACTCGTTGAAAATATCTGTAAAAATGCGCTTATCTAATGCCCGGTGCGATGGGCAAAGGTCAGCTGTAAGGCTGATGCCTGTTTCTTTGGGGACTCCGCTTTCAATGCCCGCATCCTGTATGGTTACTGATTGTTTTTCGGCTTTGCGCAGCGCCTTTTGGTAAGGTGTATTTTTAAAAAAAGTACGGGCATCGGTTAGGTTCATTGGCTTTACCAGGTAAAAATTGGGCTCTTCAATTTTTGTTTCCAGCGTTTGCGGGTTTACCAACAGGTAATAGCTTTTACCCTCGTTTTCAAATGACCGGATAATCATCCAATCCTGCGGATAATGGTGCGCCCAACCGTAAAAAGCTTTATAGTTTTCTATTTTACGATAGATAGCCTGGGCATTGGCCTTTTTGCATAGGCATATAAAAAATAAAAAAGCGAGGGCGATCGATCTAAAACTTTTGTAATTCATGTTTATTAACATTCCAGTTTTTGCCAGTCAATACAGAACATGTAACCAGTAAAACTAAAACAACGATTAAAATAATAAATATAACGTGGCTGAAAGGTGCGGATTCCTGAATGTGCTTTACCGGCTTTTGAACATCTTTTAACGCTGATAATGGAGGGTACAGGGTGACGCTACCTGAAGCGGACGACATTATCATATTTTCAATCGCTAATAAACTTTTATAAACCCTTAATAACAGCAAAACATTAAAAAAAAGCCCGGCCGTGAGTACCACGTTCACCATCCTGTTAGTAAAACGACCGGCTATAGCCCGTGTCAAATAAACCAATACCACTAACACAAAAAACGGCGGGAGTGTAATTATCCACCAGGAAAACTCACCTACAAAGTAGGTGTCATGCAGGTTGATATCAAGGGCTGCATTGCCAAACAGCGCGCTGGTAAACAACAATGAAAATGCTGTAGCGAGCATGAATATGCCTAACAGTATGGCCAGCTCGGCAATTGCAGGTTTCCATTTCATAATTTAAATATAAACTTATCCCTTAATAATAGGTTTATTTATATATAAATGATGTATTAACTTTGCCCTATGACCCGTTTATCTGTCAATATCAATAAAATAGCCACCCTGCGTAATTCGCGCGGTGGCAACAACCCCAATTTGGTACAGGTTGCCAAAGATTGCGAACGTTTTGGGGCACAGGGAATCACCGTGCATCCTCGTCCCGATGAAAGGCACATCCGCTACCAGGACGTTTTTGATCTGAAAGGAATAGTTACCACCGAGTTTAATATTGAAGGTAACTGCCAGGAACAAAAGTTTATTGACCTGGTACTGGCCAACAAACCAGAGCAGGTAACCCTGGTACCTGATGTATTAGGACAAATAACATCTAACCATGGCTGGGACACCATTACCAACTACCATTACTTAACCGATATGATAGCCGTCTTTAAAGAAGCCGGCATCCGTGTATCTATTTTTGTTGACCCGGTTGCCAAAATGGTTGAAGGAGCCGCCAAAACCGGCACCGACCGTATTGAGCTTTATACGGAAGGGTATGCCACCCATTATCACCAGGGGAAAGAACTGGCCATAGCGCCATATATTGAAGCCGCGAAGGTAGCACACGAGGCTGGCCTGGGCATTAACGCCGGGCATGATCTTGACCTGCACAACCTGAAATACTTTGCCGAAAACATACCTGCTTTGGATGAAGTAAGCATAGGCCACGCCCTTATTTGCGATGCATTATATTATGGATTGGAAAATACCATCCAGATGTATTTAAGGCAATTGGTCTGAGATCTGTGGTGTGTGATCTGTGGTCTGAGAATTGAAATGGGCACCGGATTTCCCCTTCACACCTCCCGCCTCAGCCTCCTGACCTCCGTATTATCTCAAAATAGTTAAGCTGCCCGACAACAGGTTACAGTTTTTATTCAGGTTGATGATATAGTAGTAGGTGCCCACGGGCAACGCTTTGCCATTATAGGTGCCGTTAAACGGTGTTGTGTATCCTTTTGATTCAAACAGCTTTTGGCCGTTGCGGTTAAATACCTGTACCACGGCGGCAGGATAGCTTTCGATGTTGCTGATTTTCCAGTAATCGTTGCTGCCATCACCATTGGGGGTAAAAGAATTGGCGATGCTGAGCGGAGATAAGCCTACCGATACTTTTACTTCTGTTTTTGGGCTTTCGCAGGTGCCATTTACCTGGCTCACGAAAAAACTGCGGTTAGTGGTTGCAGCTATTTTAAACCTCCCGCCTTTTTGTTCAGTTAACGGTGAGGCACTATCAGCCTGGTCGTATAAACGGTAAACGACATCGGCCCCGGCGTCGTTTACCAAAAGAATGGCATCCCCCGGACTGCAAATCTGGATGTCACTTACCGATGGCGCTGCCAAATTCTGCGGAATGTTTTGAATTTGGTAGTTAACATTTATGCTCCCGCATCTACTATCCGCAATGTTTAATGTATAGGTACCTGCCGAAAGGTTTGAGATGCTGTTTGCGGCGCCTATCGATGTTCCATTGGCGTTAAGCCAGGTGTAGGTATAAGGCGGTAATCCCCCGGCAACCGTTACGTTACTTACGTAACCGCTTTTCAATCCGCATTGTTCGTTGCCTGTTTGCCCGTTATCCGTAACTTTTAATTCGGGCAGCTGATCTACCCGGTAGGTGTTATAATAACTTTCGCAACCATTTTGGTCGGTTAAATAAAGCTTGTAGCCACCGGCGGGCAAGTCTGTTGCGCCGTGGTGCAGGGCAACGTTAACCCCGGCGGCGTTAACCCACCTAACAGCCTTTATCAGGATATCCTGGTTTACTTGTAATGCGCCGTTTGCTTTGCCGAAACAGGCGTCAATATGATTAACGGTATAGGTTGAGGGGAATACGGTACCGGGAATTTCTAAAATTTCATAGGGGCCGGTAGTCTTGCTGCAGCCAGATTCATTTGATGCCGTAAGGAAATAGGTACCGGCCGGCACGCCGTCCAGAGCGGCCTTTGTTCCAACCAGATTATTGCCGGCATTCCGCCACTCAAACTTTGTTGCTTGTGGCGCTGTTATTCCTATAATTGAGCCATTGGCCTTATTGCATCCAGCGTTTGATTTTTGAACGGAGGTTAGATCAATAACAATTTCCTTTGAGCCAACTGGTATTGGATTTGTGAATGCCGATCCGCATGATGCTCC
This sequence comes from Mucilaginibacter sp. P4_C11, assembly GCF_056402115.1. NCBI lineage: Bacteria > Pseudomonadati > Bacteroidota > Sphingobacteriia > Sphingobacteriales > Sphingobacteriaceae > Mucilaginibacter > Mucilaginibacter sp. P4_C11. Next base: position 66,221 of record NZ_JBFUIA010000014.1, read on the forward strand.
TTTAATCTCTAAAGTATATAAACCTTTAGGCACATTTACAAGGTTCAGCGCGTTGCCTACTGTTTCGCCATTTTCATTTCTCCATGTATAGGTATAGGGACCGCCATTTGATCCTATATTTTCGATAATGATGTTTTTTATATAACCATCAGCGGCATTGGTACATGTGGCTGCTTTTGTTTCCTGCTGGCTTTCGTTAATGGCAACATTCAGGTAAGGAACCGAAAACTCCGAGGTTGCGCTATTATCAATAGTAGCGGTAGCTATTATGCTTCTTGTTATACTTCCATGATATACCCAGCTTCCATCGGTATTGGCATTTACTTTGGCTATAAAGTTTTTACCTTCGCACAGTGTGCAATCCGCCGTATAATACAGTTGAATTAACGCCCCCGGCTTAGCTGTGCCGGCAACAGCCAAATTAGTAACGCTTTTAATTACAGGAGCCGGGGCAAATGTTTTATCATTTTGATTAATACTAAAATCCTGATTACAGTAAAAGCTGTTTTTATTAATAACCATGCTCTGTCCATAAATAGCGCCTTGCTTGCCAAATGCTATAACGTTTTTATCCGCTTCGTCATCCCCTCCAACAATGCCTGTAGCATTTTCCTCTAATGATACATTTCGTCCATTACCCAAATCCAGCGTGGTGGTTATATCTGTTCCTATTTTATTCCCCTTGATTTCATATCTGGATGCCCGGATAATAACATTATTATTGGTATGGCCGGATATTATGTTATTCTTCAGGCTTACAAAACATTCCCTAAGATCAGTTTGTATGCCAAGAAAGGGGTAATTAAGGTCGAACAAGGGGCTTTCGCCAACAAAATGGGTTATGTAACTTTCTGTTCCGCCCACCCCAGTCCCTATCCTGTTATTTTCAATTATGGCCGTGTTGCCTGTTGTAAATGGCCGGCTCGGGTCCGGATATTGACCGGCAAAGATTTCGGTGCCATTTGCGGCAACAATATTCCCCAATGACGGTAGTGAACCGCCAATAAGCGCCTGGCCTCCTTCTATTATAAGCGAAATTCCCGTAAAGTTTGAATTGGCTGTTTTTCCGTCTTCGGCGACACCTATAATGTTACATTGAACAGATACGCCTGTTATCGACCCCTCAAAGATGCCATCATAAGAGTCGGGGGTGGAACCTATTGCAATATGAGTTCCGCATATCACATTTCCTTTTCCTAACGCTCCTATAACCAGATTTTTGCATTGCCTTAATACCCGGATGCCAACTGCGCCATAATCAACAGAGCTTAAAAGTGGTTTCTTCTTAAAATTACGGATATACAATCCATATATCTCGATATTTGAAATATAGCTACCGAACGTTTCATTGTTAATCACAAGACATGAAAAGTTTTCTGTTCCTCCCGATTCGATTATAATTTTGGCATCGCTAACTCCAAATTTATTCCCGGGCTGCGTTGTGCCGTCTATTATTAAATCAGACGGAATATTAGGTAATGAGCTAAAAATCATGATAGTCCTGCCCGCCTCGCTCAAATCCGGTAAATTAAAATTGATAAAATCCTTTTCCGCACTGTCATTAGCCGCCGCCAAGGTTAAGGCCTCGCGCAGAGTGCCCGGTCCGCTATCGGCATTGCTGGTAACTATAAATACCGCTGCCGTTGCCGGCCGGCAAAACAATATAAGCAATACAATAAACAGGTATTTGTAACGCATTTGCTATTAAACTTTAGGACTTTCCCCTACCCACACACATCTAACAGTTATCCTACCTGATAATGGTTAAACTGCCCGATAGCAGACTGCAGGGGGTATTTAAATTGATAATATAATAATATACGCCCGGCGGCAGCAGCTGATCATTGAACTTCCCGGCAAATACGGTTACATACTCTTTGGATTCGAATACTTTTTGACCATAACGGTTAAATACCTGTACCATTGAGCCTGGAAATTTTTCAAGCCCTTCAATTTTCCAATAGTCGTTTACGCCATCACCATTGGGCGTAAATGAGTTTGGCTTCTTAACATCTACGTGTACAATCTCGATATGTGTTTGGATACGGTTACTTTCACAGGTACCAATACTATAGCTGATGTAAAAATCGCTGGTTTCAGTAACCGCTAAACTGAATCTGCCCGTTGTATTGGTTAAAAGCGGCAGCATAGCTGTGGCATCTGCATACAATTTATAGGTGCCGGCAACCGGGTTTTGTACACTGATGGTAACCGTTTCCGGATCGCAAATTCGTTGATTATTAACAACCGGCTGATCGGGCACAAACTCATTGTTATCAACTGCGCGCCCAACTGTAAGCGGGATGGCGCATGCGGTATTATCGGTAACCACCAGCGAGTAGTTGCCCTTGCCTACATTTTTCAGCTCTTTATCTGTACCGGCGACAATATTGTTATCCATATTAGTCCAGGTATATTTATAAGGAGGCACGCCGCCGGTTACATCCACACCGGTAATGCTTCCAAATAACTGGTCGCACTGATCGGGATTGGAAACGGGATTATTTAGCGACGAAAACTGTAAAAGCGGCGTTACTTTTACTTCTAAATTGTTTACCAGCACGCTTGGGCAACCGTATTTATCGGTTACATTAAGCGTGTAAAAGCCGGCGGTTAAACCGCTTATACTGGGCGAACTACCAATAAAAGTACCATCCTGTTTTAACCACTGGTACGATACCGGGATTATTTTTCCTTCAATCTCCAGGTTAATAGCCCCGTTATTTAACCCGCAGGTGGTAGCAACGCTCGTAAGGCTCTTAATGGTAAATACTTCGGGCGTTAGCCTGTTAACAGTAAAATATCCATCGTTACTGCATTTGGTTACCGTATTAACCGCGTTGAGGCGATAAGTGCCGTCGGCCAGGTTAAAAATATCTAAATTGTTTTGATTGGTAGCCATTGCATTTCCCTGCGGATCGTACCATTGATACAGGTCGGCATTTTGAACATATACGCCAGTTATTGCACCATTATTGGCACCGCATTTGGCGGGAGTAATAGCACCTCCGCTAATATTTACAGAGTTTGTTTCCTGGATAAAAATAGAAGGCGTTGAATATGGGCTGCATTCGCTTTGATCATATAACGTTAGGGTGTAGTACCCTCCTTTAACTTTTGCCAGGTTTTTGGTAGTAGCCACCACTACCCCGGCATCATTTGTCCATTTATAGGTTAATGTGCCAATGCCTACTGTTGTTGTTATATTGCTGATACCGCCATCGGCAATACCACAACGCGCGGGGGCAACCTGCATGGTCGAAAGATCATAATCGGGACCGGGCTTGGCTTTAATAGTAACCGCCGGCGATGAAGTAACTGCGCAACCAGCCTCGTCATAAATAGTAACTGTATAAGTGCCCTCGGGTAAATTGGCGGCCTTATCTGTCGATTTTACCAGGCCCGCCTTATCTTTCCAGGCAAAGGTTACGTTACCTGTACCACCCGTAAAATTCACATCAAACGGGAACGATTTTTGGCGGCACTGTGGCGTGGGTACAATTATATTCTGTATTTTTATCCGTAGGTCTTTTATCTCAAACAGCTGGGTTATTTTTTGACAGCCACCCGGGTATTGAATAGTTAGCTGGTAAGTGCCGGGCAACAGGTTTTTGATATTCTGTGTATCTCCTATTGGCGTTAATGAGCCATTGGTTTCTTTTTTATCCCAGTGAAATAATAGCCCGGTACGGGGTTGCTGTATGGTTACACTCCCCTGGTAAGCACAGGTATAGTTTTTTACAACCACATCGTTATCCTGTATCACCAATGACGAAAAGGGCGAAGTATTATTATTGGCATCTGTAGCTGTGGCAATAACAGCCTTGCTAAAAGTACCCGAATAACTCCATGCCCCGCTTGCGTTTGATGTTACTGTAGCTATGTAAGTTTTACCCTGGCATATATTGCCGCAATCGTCTGACAAAAACAATTCAATCTTGCAATTTGGTGTTGCAGTGCCCGATACAGCTGTGCCGCTAAAATTAAGTACCTGCACAAATGGCACCTGGTAATTGTTACTTACCACGCTTATACCATAATCACTGTTGCAAAAAATGCTGTTGTGCGTAATTAGCGTATGTGTGCTGTTTAAAGCTTCAATACCGTAAAAGTTATAGCCTATATAATTAATATCGGCGACGGCACTGCCACCGATGGTACCAGACGAACTTGTACCGGCGTGAATACCCTCGCCATTTCCGAGGTCTTTTGTTCCCGTAATATCTGTTCCTATTTTATTTGCTGTTATTTTAAACGTGGCGTTCTCGATATAAACACCGCAATAACGCTGGCCCGATATTAAATTGGAAGTAATATTTACCGTTGTATTGGATGAATTAACATTAACACCATAGGCTTTAATGAAAGCGCTTTGCTGCAAAAGCGGGATATTTTTAAAATCAACCTTGCCGGTATAATCGGTGCCTATTTTGTTGTTTTGCATGGTTATGGTGTTGGCTACCCCGTAATAATAAGCCCGCGCTATATTAATACCGGTAACATTAGCCGCTATCACATTACCCATGCCGGCATCTGTACCACCTATCAAACCATCTTTATCTAAAGTAAGGTTAATGCCGGTGTAGTTACTGGCAGCGGTAAAGCCATCATCAAGCAAACCTATAATATTACTTTGAATCTGGATATCTGAAGCGCCTGCTGCATAGTAATAGGAAGTGTTATAAATTCCGTTAATATTACCGCAAAAAACGTTCCCTTTACCGGGCGCTCCTATAATAACCCCGCTTACATCTCCCTGCATCATTAGGCCCGAGCCCTGATTAAGGTCGGCAGTGGCCAAGCTGTTAATTTTGGCAAAGTTGCGAATGTACAACCCATAGATGGCTATTTTTGTGGCCGGTGCGCCGCCTGCATTTACCTCACCATTAATATTTAAAGCATTAAAATAAACCGGAGAGGTTTCGGGCTCAATAATCACCTTTGCGTTTGACACCCCGAATGCAATACCCGGTTGGGTAGTACCGTCAATAGTTATGTTAGAGGTAATAAACGGCAACTGGCTTTTTAACCTGATAGTACGATCAGATACCAAACTGCCGGGTAAATTAAACTGGATGATATCGGGAGCAGTTGTTCCATTGCCGGCTGCTATAGCGAGTGCCTCGCGAAGCGTACCGGGGCCTGTATCGGCATTACTGGTTACTACAATGGTGGCAGCAAAACAGAAATTGCTTAACAAAAACACAATAACTACTAATAGTAAAAATTTCTTAGCAAACATGATAAGTATAAGTCTGTTAAAGATATAAAATATCTCTGTAAATGCTTTGTCAATATCATATTACGCAATTGTTACTCATATTGTAAAAGCGTACCTTTGCGGTAAATTTAAGGGGACGACTACTTCATGAAGCTAAACGCAGATTACCAGGAACAATTCCAGTCAAGGCATATTGCTCCTAATGAGGCCGACACGGCAAAAATGTTAAAAATCATCGGTGTTAGCTCACTTGATGAATTGATTGCGCAAACCATTCCTGACAGGATAAGGCTTAAAAAACCACTCGATTTACCGCCTGCCAAAAGTGAGTTTGATTACCTTACCACGCTTAAGCAAACATCATTAAAAAACAAGGTATTTAAGTCGTTCATCGGCAAGGGATATTATGATGTAATTGTGCCTGGTGTTATTCAGCGTAACATTCTCGAAAATCCCGGATGGTATACCCAATACACGCCATACCAGGCCGAAATTGCGCAGGGCCGCCTACAGGCTTTGTTAAATTTCCAAACCATGGTTATCGACCTTACCGGTATGGAAATTGCCAACGCATCGTTATTAGATGAAGGTACTGCCGCTGCCGAGGCTATGTTTATGCAATACAGCACGCGTAAAAACAACGCTGCCAACGTGTTCTTTGTATCTGAAGAACTGTTCCCGCAAACCATTGATATTTTAAAAACCCGCTCGGAGCCTTACGGCATCGAACTGCAAATAGGCGACCACCGTACGGTTGAATTAACCGACAATATGTTTGGCGCCATTGTACAATATCCTGCCGGTAAAGGCGCGGTGTACAACTACAAGGATTTTGCTGTCGCCGGCCACGAAAAAGGCATTAAACTAACCGTTGTTGCCGATATTATGAGCCTGGTGTTGTTAACCCCTCCGGGTGAGTGGGGTGCCGATATTGTTGTTGGCTGCACCCAACGCTTTGGTGTACCAATGGGCTTTGGCGGCCCGCATGCGGCATTTTTTGCTACTAAAGAAGAGTATAAACGTTCTATCCCCGGCCGCATCATTGGTGTAACTATTGATAGCGCAGGCAACTATGCCTTACGTATGGCTTTGCAAACCCGCGAGCAGCATATCCGCCGGGATAAAGCCACTTCAAATATTTGTACCGCGCAGGCATTATTGGCTATTATGGCCGGTATGTATGCTGTATATCATGGCCCTAAGGGTGTTAAATTAATTGCCGAAAGAATTCATGGCTTAACCATATTGTTAGCCAAAGCCCTTGGCGAATTAGGCTACAAACAATTAAACGAAAGTTATTTTGATACCCTGAAATTTGATGTTGCCCATTTAGCAGGCCCTATTCACTCTGAAGCGTTGAACAACGAAATGAACCTGAACTACGAAGGTTCGGTTGTTACCATTTCTGTTGATGAAACCACATCGCCCGAGGATATCAAAACCATTGTAAGGTTCTTTGCCAAAGTATTGGGTAAAACCATTAACGACGTTGATTTTGACGGATTGAAAGCCGGCTTGGAAACTGTGATCCCAACCGAATTACAGCGTACATCGGCTTACTTAACCCACGCGTTGTTTAACTCGCACCATTCAGAACATGAAATGCTGCGCTACATTAAATCATTAGAGGCTAAAGACCTTTCGCTTTGCCATTCCATGATCGCATTGGGTTCATGCACCATGAAGCTGAACGCCACCACCGAAATGATCCCGGTTACCTGGAACCATTTTAGCAAGATTCACCCCTTTGCACCAACCGACCAGGTTGGCGGCTACATGCAGTTGTTTGACGAAATTAACAACTGGCTAAGCGAGATCACCGGCTTTGCAGCCATGAGTTTACAGCCAAACGCGGGCGCACAAGGCGAATACGCCGGCCTGATGGTTATCCGCGCTTACCATCATGACAGGGGCGATACGCACCGTAACATCGCATTAATTCCATCGTCGGCACACGGTACCAACCCTGCATCCGCAGCTATGGCTGGCATGAAGATAGTGGTGGTTAAATGCGACGATAATGGAAACATCGACGTGGCCGATATGCGTGCCAAAGCCGAGCAATATAAAAACGAGCTATCGTGCTTAATGGTTACCTATCCATCTACACACGGAGTGTTTGAGGAATCGATCATCGAGATTTGCCAGATCATCCATGAAAATGGTGGCCAGGTTTATATGGATGGCGCCAACATGAACGCACAGGTAGGCTTAACCAGCCCGGCCAATATTGGTGCCGATGTTTGCCATTTAAACTTACATAAAACCTTCTGTATCCCTCACGGTGGCGGTGGCCCCGGTATGGGCCCTATCGGTGTAGCTAAACACCTGGTGCCTTATTTACCAGGTCACGCTGTGGTTGATATCGACAGGGGTAAATCTATCCATGCGGTATCTGCAGCGCCATGGGGTTCGGCATCTATCCTGATCATCTCACATGCTTACATAGCCATGATGGGCGGTGAAGGATTAACTAACGCAACCCGCTACGCTATCCTGAATGCTAACTACATAAAAACCCGTTTAGAAAGTCATTTCCCCGTATTATACACAGGTGCCAATGGCCGTTGCGCACACGAAATGATATTGGATTGCCGCTCGTTTAAACCGTTCGGTATCGAGGTTACAGATATTGCCAAACGTTTAATGGACTATGGTTTCCACGCGCCAACTGTATCGTTCCCGGTTGCGGGCACGGTAATGGTTGAGCCAACCGAATCGGAGCCTAAGCACGAGCTTGACCGTTTCTGTGATGCCATGATAGCTATCCGTCATGAAATTGCCGATGTTGCCAGTGGCGTGTTAGATAAAACTGATAACCCATTAAAAAATGCCCCGCACACCGTAGCCGTAATTACAGGCAACGAATGGGAGCATCCATATACCCGCCAAAAAGCGGCATTCCCGCTGCCTTATGTTGCGGCCTTTAAATTCTGGCCATCAGTAGGCCGGGTTAATGATACTTATGGTGATAGAACGCTCATTTGCTCGTGCCCGCCGTTAACAGATTACGAGTTTGAAGAAAGCGAAGTAACCACTCCCGAATACGGAACCTGAGACCGGAATTAAAAACCGGAGGATACTATAAAACAGAAAAAGACCGTCATCAAAAGTGGCGGTCTTTTCTTTTTACTATGACTGTTAAAATCCCTGCTGCCGTGGCTGCGGGAGAGATTACTTGTTTGTGGTTTGTTTATTGCGACGCAGCATACTCAAAAAAACGGGGGTAATACCCAGGTACGATGCAATTTGCTTTTGCGCTATCCGCTGTTCCAACTTGGGGTATTGCTTTTGAAACTGCAGGTAGCGCTCTTCGGCGGTTTTAGAAAGGTTTGAGGTAATGCGGCGTTGGTATAAATTGAACCCGTTTTGGGTAAGTATGCGAAAAAAACGCTCGAACTTAGGCACCTCGGTAAATAATTTTTCAATAGCTGCATGGCCCAGGTAAAACACCTCGGTATCTTCCAACGCGCTTATCGAATAGAATGCGGGGCTTTGTCCAAAAAAGCTGGCAATATCTACCGACCACCAGTTTTCCGGACAAAATGATATGTTGTGCTGGTCGCCCTCGCGGTCTATATTAAAAATTCGCAGGCAGCCTTTGTTCACAAAATATATTGCCCGGCAAATGTCGCCGGCGCTCAGCAGCACTGTATTCTTTTTTACAACCTTGTGCTGCAATACCGATTGAACATAAGCCGCCTCTGCAGGAGTTAATGAAACGTGCATGGCAAAGTTTGCCATTATAAGGTCGAACATACGGTGTTTTTAAAGTAAAGATAGGGTTTGAATTTACAGTTATCAAAAATCACCCGTAATTGAAAATATCTGCCAAAAGCAAAAGAGGCTAACCTGTTAGGGCAGCCTCTTTTACTTTTCCAATGACAACAGATAGCTGAATGTGCTATTTCCAGATAGATTTTAACCCGGTAATGGCAAGGGTGTTTAATTTCAGCTTTCCATCTGCATTTATAGTCAGGCCTGTGAAATCCTCATTTGGGAAATAAACAGCAGTCATGGTGGTTAAGCCTCCATCGGCAAAAAGCTCAACGGATGCTTTATCAACTACAATAGTCAGGTCGGAGCTTTTTGATGTACTCAATCTTGGGGCAGTAAACCGGCCCGAAAAATCTTTTTGAAAATCTATTTTGCCTGATTTTGTCCTGTCGATAAAATACTGATCCTTAACATCATCGTAGCCAACTAATACTTCCTCCCCTTTTTTGTTTGATAATTTAATGGTGTAGCCCTTTAACTGAGCAAGGGTTAGCTTTAAAACGTATTGGCTTTTTAGTTTACTCACTTTATCAGTGAGCTCAAGGGTTTTATTAAAAGCAACGTTTTTTGATACAGATGTATTGGCACTGATATTAACTAACTCAGGAACCGGGGCAGATGCAATGACGATACCTTGTTTACTTTGCTTTAAACGCAAATCGCGGGAAATGGTCATGGCGTTGCGCCATTTTTGTGTAGGTACCTGGTTGGCGTATTCCCAGTTGCTCATCCAGCCCAGGAAAATTTTGCGGCTGCCGGTATTGCTCCAGGTAATGCCTGCATACTCATCGGGGCCATAATCCAGCCAACTGGTTTGGCTATCCATCGGCGTAAACTGGTGCCCATCAAAGCCCCCCACAAAATATTGGGTTGCCGAGCCTCCGTTAGGGCCTCCGGGGTTAAGGTTTACCACCAGTATCCAGTATGTTTTGCCGTTCAGCTTTAAAGGGAACAGGTCGGGGCACTCCCATACCCCGCCATGCGCTCCCTCTCTTAAACCAAACTCACTCTCCTTTTTCCAGGTTTTTAAATCAGGCGCCGAGTAAAAGGTAATATGATCTTTGGTGGCCAGGGTCATTACCCATTTTTTTTGTTTGGCGTACCACATCACTTTAGGATCTCTGAAATCTTTAATCCCCGGATTTTTAAGCACGGGGTTGCCGGCATATTTTGTCCAGGTACTTCCTTCATCCAGGCTGTATGCAATACTTTGGTTCTGAAAAACTTCCGTTCCTGCTTTTTCTCCCTTTGGATCATGGTGCGTAAATATGGCAACCAACGGAATTTTCCCGTTTTTGCCAAAACCCGATGTATTATTAGAGTCAACTACGGCGCTGCCCGAGAAAATATACCCCAGGCTATCCGGGTATAAAGCAACGGGCAATTGTTTCCAATGAACCAGGTCCTTACTTACCGCGTGCCCCCAATGCATTGGTCCCCAAATAATATCCTTTGGATAATATTGGAAAAACAAATGGTAGGTGTGGTTAAAATAAACCATCCCATTGGGGTCGTTTACCCAATGCTGCTCCGGCGAAAAATGCACCTGCGGGCGGTGCGGTTCCTGGTAGCTTACTCCTGATTTATCCTGCGCTTTACTAACCATGGTAATCATCATAAAGGCCATCAGTAACGTGATGCCGTTTTTTGTTTTCATAATTGAAGTTCTTTTAATTTAGGCAGATGAACTTAAGCGTGTATTAAAGGAGCTCCGGCATAATTATAAAACCGGGGCCCCGATATATTTTAACAAATTTAATACCCCGGGTTTTGTTTGTATAAACCGTTGGTAAATGTAATTTCTGATTGTGGTATAGGCAGGTATTCGTCCCGGCCTGCCGTAAATTTAGCGGTAGCCAGGAAGGTTCTTCTACCTTTTTCAATATTGATATAGTCGTTTAAAGTTTTCTCGGCAATACCCCATCTAACTAAATCAAAAAAACGGGCTCCTTCTGTGGCAAACTCCAGTCGCCTTTCCCACTGCAGCGCTTTGCGGGCATAATCCTGTGTCCAATTAGCAATGCTGTAAGGTTTAACGTTATAGTTGGATGGAAAGGTACCATCTATTTTTTTAAGCCGCCCGGTGCTTGTCGCTGCGCGGTTTCTTATTTGATTAATGAGTGGTAATGCACTTGCCTGCTGCCCCAGCTCAATATAGGCTTCGGCTTGCATGAGCAATACATCATCGTACCTGATGATATCATAATTTTTTGCCGACCCCATGAACGGACCGAGCTTAAAGTATGATGAGCTTGTAGCCAACTGCTGGTTACGCATGGTGTGAAAATTTCCGTAAACACCAGGGTCACGCACCCAACTGTTGCTGAATGGCTTTGTGTTGTCGTACTTATACGGATGGCCGTCAATACCAACGGTATGGTCTAATCTTGGGTCCACGGTCACTTTTGTCAAATCGGCTATAGTGGTGTTAAATGTATCAAAGTTAGGCAAACCATTAACATCTGTAGTATGCGCGTTCACCAGGTTCTGACTTGCAGCATGAAAGCCGCAGCAACCATATTGTGGTGCGCCATGTGGATAATTTAAACCATCCTCAAAATTCATACGGCCGGCAGTAGTGCCATCATTAATGGTAAATTGTATTGCGAATACCGACTCGGGGCCGTTTTCAGTTTCCGGTAAAAAATTATCAGCAATATCGCTGCTTAATGAATATTTACCCGATGCGATAACAGCCTGTGTAAGATCAACCACCTGCTGTAACCTTGTTTTATTGATATTGGTTACATGATGCTTATCATCCTGCTCATAAGCCTGGTATAACCTCAGCTTTGCTAAATAAGCCTGGGCGTTTAACTTGTTGGCCCTTGCCAGCTCGGGCTGGGTTGTTGGCAAATTATCAACAGCATATTGAAAATCGGCTGCAATTTTATTCCATGCATCCTCATTTGATAACGTGTTTGAAACTTTCAGGATATCGTCCGAAGTAGCATTTTCGTCAAAAATGGGGATGTTTTTATAGAGCAGTTTCATTGTGAAATAGCTATGGGCACGTAAAAATTTTAACTCAGCTAATCGTGTTTTCTTGTTAGGGTAATCGGCCTCGGAGAGTGAATTAACTGCCCTTAGCGCAACATTTGCCCTTGATATAGATTTGAACAGATTTTTCCAGGTACGTGAAACAAACGAATCCATTGATGGGGTTACCAGGTTGTAATGCTCCAAGGCATCAACCTCGCCAACATCGCCGGTACCGCCGCCACCWTTGTAGGCATCATCTGAACGAACGCTGCCGTAAGCCCAATCGCTGTATATGGGGCCTATCATATCGCCATTACCAATAGCGGCATAAGCCGCGGTTACCAAACCTTCAATAGCGGTTGGCGTTTTTAAATCTGATGCAGACAATACACCTTTTGGTGAATAATCTAACGCTTTTTTACAGGAGCTGAAGATGATCAGTCCGGATAAAACAGCTGTAAATAATATTTTTGCTTTCATACTGAATAGTTTTTATCGTTAAAATGATGCGTTGATACCAAAACTGAAAACTTTAGGAATTGGAACCGGGCCCAGGTCAATCCTTTCCGGATCGGGGCTTAAATAGCTTTTGCTTTTCAACGTAAATACGTTTTCGGCCATAGCAAACACCCTTAGCCTGGTAAATACAGCTTTAGGCACAATAGTGTATCCAATTTGAATGTTGCGGAGTTTGAAGTAAGATGTGTTTACAATAAAGTAATCAGAAGTGCGGCCTTCATTGTTGTTGTCTTTTAATGTTAATGCCGGTACGCTTGTATTAGTATGCTGCGGTGTCCACCCGCCAAATACGCCGGGACCAACATTTTCCCGGCTATGCATCAGGTTATTGTACAAGGTATATACATCAAACCCTTTACGACCAGCAACGCCCGAACCAAATATAGACAGGTCGAATTTTTTATAGGTCAGGTCAATTCTTGCACCGTACTCTAAAGCCGGCAATGTAGTACCTATCCAGGTTTGATCATTGGCATCAATTTTTCCATCATTATTGGTATCGACATAACGGATCCGGCCCGGACCTGCGCCGATTTGCGTTGGTGCGGCATCTACTTCTGCCTGAGATTGGAAAAGGCCATTGGTTTTGTAGCCAAAAATATCAAACTGAGAATGACCCAATATGGTATTTTGTAAGTTCCCTGCATAAGCCGGCCTTACGTTTTCTGGTAAATTGGTAATCTTATCCCTGAAATGCGAAAAATTTAACGTTACGTTGTAGTTAAAATCGCCGGATTGCTGGCCGTGATAAGTTACTAAAAACTCCCAGCCCCTGTTAGATTTTGAAGCACCATTAATTGTTTTAGATTGCCCTTCGCCCAAGGCCCCTGCAACTGGCGGCGTAATCAGGATGCCGGTGGTACGGCGGGTAAAATAGTCAAATGATCCCGAGATCTTGTCGTTCAGGATGGCAAAGTCGAGGCCTGCATTTATCTCGTCGGTAGTTTCCCATTTAAGGTTGGCATTTGCAGCCTGGGTTTGTACAAAGCCCGAAGGTAATGAACCAGTATTGGCGCCAGAGAGTGAATATGCGGTTCCAATATTCATGTATTGTTCCCAAAAACCTGGTGTTATATCATTTTGAGTTTTACCATACCTGGTATCGTAAAGGGCAAAACGCGATTCGCCAATTTCCTGGTTACCCACCCGGCCCACACCTACCCTTAGTTTTAATTCAGAAAAAATGGTGTTGTTTTTCATGAAGCCTTCCTGGTCAATTTTCCAACCAAAAGAAGCTGCCGGGAAAATACCATATTGGTTATTTAAACCAAACCTTGAAGAGCCGTCACGACGCATAGTTACCGATGCTAAGTATTTGCCGGCATAGTTATAATCTATCCGTGCAAACTGCGAAAACAAGCTGTATCCGTTTGACCCACCGTTTACATTGGTATTACCTGTACCGGCATTTAAGGTAAAATAGTCTTCTGTTTGTATAGCGTATCCTTGTTTAAGGGTAGTTTGAAAATCGATGAAGGATTTAATATACTCGGTACCAACCAATAATTTAAAGTGGTTGTTAGTTGTCAAATCGTAGTTATACCTTAAGGTGTTTGAGAAAGTAGTGCTCAGGAAATGGTTCTGGTCAAAATACAAGCTGTTGGTTGTACGGGCCAGGGCACCTTCCTGGAAAGTTGGTGTTATTACCTTACTTAGGTAATTTGAATTATCGGCACCAAAGTTCGATTTGAAATACAGGTTTTTAATGGGCTGTATCTCTAAGAAAACGTTACCAAAGGTATTTACCCGGTTAGCGTTGTTCCACTTGGCCAGGTCCTGCATATGCAGCGGGTTATTCCTGTCGGAGTATCCCGCGCCAGATTCGCCAGCGTAAGTAACACCATCTTTTTGGTATACCGGGATAGTAGGTGCCAGCGTTACCGCCAAAAACGTGGTTGCCGCTCCACCCAAATCTGAGGTGGTAAGCGTTTCATTGGAGTTGGTTATTTTTAAGTTTACACCAAAGGAAGCTTTGTTATCAAAGGCACGTACCACACCGTTAATACTACCAGTAGTGCGGTTGTATTTGGTAAACCGTACAAGGCCGGTGTTTTTGATGTTGCCAAAGTTAATTTCAAGCGATGCATTTTTGTTACCAACCGACGCTGTGAAATCATTATTATAAACCATGGCTGTTTTATACAGCACACTTTGCCAGTCGGTATTGCCGGCCGGGGTATTAGGGTCACCTCCTACAAATTGTTTGGGGGTAACACTATTTAAAACCGGGTTGCTATAATCACCATTCCAGTTAAAGGTATATATGTCGCCATAACCGGCAACTGGATCCTGGCCATCGTTTACAGAAGCCTGCCATAGCGCCTTACCTCTGTCAGTCGAATTTAGCATTTTAAAACGCAATGATTTTTCGGACTGAACAGATGTACTGTTATTAAACTGGAACTGTACTTTGCCCTGCGTATTGCCCCCGTTTTTTGTGGTTACAATGATAACACCATTGGATGCGCGTGATCCGTAAATTGATTCGGCCGACGCATCTTTTAGCACCTGTACCGATGCAATATTTGAGGGTGATAAGTTTTGAAACACTTCGGGCCTGGTGGTGGGTATACCATCAATAACATATAAAGGGTTGTTATTGCCCAATGTATTTGCACCCCTGATCAGGATCCTGCTGGTTGAACCGTTTGCCGATCCATCTTTCTCGATGTACAAACCGGCAACTCTCCCCTGTAAAGCCTGCATGGTATTACCCGAGCTGTTATTTTTTACCGGCGTCAAATCAACAACCGCCACAGCGCCTGTAAGGTCTTTCTTCCTTTCGGATGTGTAACCGGTTACTACTACTTCATTTAAGGTGGTGGCAGCATCTTTAAATACCACATCAAGCACTTTGGTATCGGCGGCAACAGTTATTAATATCGGCTTGGTGCCCACATATGAAAACCTTATGGATTGCCCGGTTGTTGCCGTGATGCTGAACTTTCCGCTGGCATCTGACAATGTTGATTTTTGGGTTTCAACAACCACAATGGTAACGCCATCCATTGGTTTTGATGCGTTATCCAGCACAGTCCCGGTAATAACGCGGGATTGCGCGTACCCCTTACTTATGAGCAGTATAAGCAGGGAACAAATAAGTAATAATTTTCTCATTGGTTTTTAATTAAGTTTATTAGGTATGGTTTATTTAAAATACTTGGTTTTTAAAGTCTTGATATTCTGCGATTTTGTAATCGGGGCAACCTCCTTTCTTTGTTGCAATAAAGCCACCCATCGCTATTGCGTTTTTTAACAAGGTTTCCGGCGGTACGCCGTTATAATGGTTGGCAATAAACGCGGCCAAAAATGAATCGCCGCTGCCAATGGTGTCTGTAACTTTTACCTCGCGGCCGGCAACATGATATACCTTATCCTGCTTGTAGTACGATGCCCCAAACTCGCCCTTGGTAACAACTATCTCGGGAATGTTAAAGTGGTCTTGTATAAACCTGATCTGTTCCGATTCCTTCCCGAATGACCCCCTGAAAAGACCCTGCACCATTTCCAGTTCGGCCTGGTTAAATTTTACAATATCGGCCTTGCGCAATAGTTCATCCAGCAAATCGCGGCTGATGAAGGGTGGGCGCAGGTTAATGTCAAATACTTTAATACCATCGCTGGCCAACAATTCAAACAGGGTATTACGCGATACGCTGTTACGTGATGCCAGGCTGCCGTACACCAGGTAGGTTGATGGCTGCAACTGGCTGATGATATGCTCGCTATCGCTTATAAAATCCCAGGCCACCGGGAAAACAATCTCGTACGAAACCTCGTTGCCATTGTTCATTTTGGCAATTACCTGGCTGGTTGGGTGCTCTGTATCAGTTTGCAGTAAATGTTTGGGTATGCCCCAGCCATCCATCAAATTTTCCAGTTTGTGGCCGTTTGCATCGTTGCCTATTTTGCTTACCAGGCTGGTGGGCATGCCCAGTTTATTCAGGTGATACGCCACATTAAGCAATGCGCCGCCGGGCTGCGGGCCATCGGGCAATACATCCCAAAGAATTTCGCCGTAGCAAATGGCCGGGGTTGTTATGTTTGTTTGCGGGGTCATCGTCATTTCAATTATTAATGCATTACCATGTTAGTTTCAATCTGCTCCAATGAACGGCCTTTGGTTTCGGGCATAAACTTCCAGACGAAAATGAGCTGGCATACCATCATCACACAGAAAAAGGAAAAGGTAACCGCGCCACCTAACGACTCGGCCAGGTAGGGGAAACAAAAAGCTATTATCGCGGCCATTACCCAGTGAGTCGAGCTGCCCAGTGTTTGTCCTTTGGCACGTACTTGGTTGGGAAATATTTCGGATATAAAAACCCAGATAACCGCCCCCTGCGAAAAGGCAAAAAAGGCGATGAACATCATCATATAAACCGGGATTGCAAACCCGCTCATGTGCCCCGAGTAAAAAGTGAACGCCACCATGAATAGCGATGCTATTAACCCGAATGAGCCAACCAGCATTAATGTACGGCGCCCCACCTTATCAATAATATTGATACCCAGCAGGGTGAATATGAAATTGATTAACCCTATACCAACTGTGGATAGGAGCGAAGAATGGGCACCAAGCCCGGCCATTTCAAATATGCGGGGCGCATAGTATATAATAGCGTTGATGCCCGATACCTGGTTAAAAAAGGCGAAGAGCACAGCTAATATGACCGGTGTTTTATATTGGCCCGAGAAAAGATTGCCGCTTGAAGCGGTGTCATAAAGGGTAGAATTTTTGATAGCGGCCAGTTCCTGCTCGCAATTGAGCGGATTGATTACACGCAATATTTCCAATGCCCTGCCTGTTTCGCCTTTTTTGAGGATGAGCCAGCGGGGGCTTTCGGGTATAAAATAAATGAGCGCTAAAAACAAAGCCGAAGGGAACGCCTGCACGCCCAACATCCATCGCCATGAAGCCTCGCCGCCCTGGCTAATGAGGTAATTGGATAAGTACGAGATGAGGATGCCCAGTACTACATTGAACTGAAACAAGCCAACCAAACGCCCCCGCCTATCTGCAGGCGAAACTTCTGAAATATAAATAGGGGCTGTTACCGATGATATGCCTACACCCAGGCCGCCCAATAACCTGAACACCAAAAACAGGTACCAGTTATCAGCCATCGCGGTACCTATTGATGATAGCAGGTAGGCTGCCGCTACAAAGTATAATGTATTTTTTCTTCCGAAGATATCTGATGGCCTTGCACCGAACAATGAACCAATTACAGTACCAATAAGTGCGATAGATATAGTAAGCCCATGCTCCATTACGGACAAGTGCCAGAATTGCTGGATAGATTTTTCGGCGCCCGATATCACAGCGGTATCAAACCCGAAAAGGAAGCCACCAAGGGCCACGACCATGGACCAGGCCAGGACGGAATGTTTTCTCATAATAATTATAAAAGGTGTTAATTGGATTTACGGTTGCAAAGTAGGGCGATATGCAAAGCGGCAGTTATCGATTTTATTCCAAAACAGTACAAAAATTAAAATCTTGTTAATTTCTTGATTTTCAGTACAATAAAATTTATTTTCAATCCTGTACCTCCCGGATGTTTGATTTTGATACACGGTATTTTCAGTTTTGATACATTATGATACAAGGGATAGCCTGCGGCCGGGGGTTGTTATTTGTATTGTAAAAACATTTATCGATACTTTTGTATACATCCTCCCCAAAAAGAATTGTATTAACCAATAAAACCGTGCTTAAACGTTTACTTAATATTTTTTAATGGCTTTGCTTCATCAATTGCGCAACCTGTTATTGCCAACCATATGCATACTCATGGTGTTTACCGGCTGTAAAAAAGCCGACAAAACATCACAGTATACAATAGGCTTTTCGCAATGTGTAGGCTCCGACTTGTGGCGGCGTAATATGCTGGACGAAATGAAAATGGAGCTTTCGTTACATCCCGATGCCCGTTTCATTTATGCTGATGCCGATAACAGCAGCAAAAAACAAATTGAACAGGTGAAACAAATGCTGAATGAAGGCATCGATTTGCTCATTATATCGCCAAACGAAGCACAACCTTTAACCGGTATAGTTGAGCAAACGTATAATAAAGGCATCCCGGTAATTGTAATTGACCGTAAAACATCATCTGACCTTTACACAGCCTATGTTGGCGCCGATAATTACCAGATTGGTAAAATGGCCGGCGAATACATTGGCAGTAATTTAAAAGGCACGGGCAATATTGTAGAGGTGATGGGCCTACCCGGTTCTTCGCCAGCAATTGAACGGCACAGGGGCTTTAGCGATGCCCTGGCTAAATTCAATAATATACATATTAAAGCACAGGTATATGGCGATTGGCTGAAAGACCATGCCCAAAAACAACTTTACCAGGTACAGCCCGATTTAAAAACAGCCGATGCCCTGTTTGCCCATAACGATGTAATGGCAGGCGCATCAAGGGAGGTGCTAAACAACCTGCATTTAAACCACCACGTTAAAGTATTAGGGGTCGACGCTATGCCCGGGGCCGGCGGAGGCCTGCAAATGGTGGCATCAAAAACTATTGATGCCAGTTTGGTATACCCCACCGGCGGCAAAGAAGCCATCACCACCGCGTTCAGAATTCTGAATAAAGAAGCTTTTGCCAAAGAAAACATCTTGCAATCGCTGGTTATCGATTCAACCAATGTGCAGCTCATGAAAATGCAGTGGAACAAGATCAACAACCAACAAAAGGATATTGAAAGGCAGCAATCGTTACTGGAAGAGCAGCGGCAGGTTTACAACAGCCAGCAGTTAGTTTTAAATATTATTGTAATAACCCTGGTGTTGGCCATTGTTTTTGGAGGGCTTGCCTTTTACTGGCTGATGGAGAACCGAAAGATTAACAAAAGCCTGGAAGTAAAGAACAACGAAATTTTGCTGCAGCGCAACCAACTGATGGAAATGTCGGCCCGGGCCGAGGTTGCCACCGAAGCCAAGCTGAACTTTTTCACCAATATCTCGCACGAGTTCCGTACACCATTAACGCTCATCCTATCGCCGGTTGAGGATATGATGAAAAACGAGAAGCTGAATATTATAGGCGGCAAAAATTTAAAGCTAATCCATAAAAATACGTTCAGGCTGTTAAGGCTGGTTAACCAGCTGATAGACTACCGCAAAATTGAATACGATAAACAGCAAATTAACGCCGCGCCAAACAACCTGGTAGCTTTTGTTACCGATATCATGGATAGCTTTCAGCACAATGCCCGCAAGCGGAACATTAGCCTGAGCTTAACATCGGCAGAGAAAAACATAAATGTTTGGTTTGATGCCAATATGCTGGATAAGGTTTTCTTTAACCTGCTATCAAACTCACTGAAGTTTATTAAAGATAACGGCCGCATCCAGATAACCTTTACCCTAAACACCGACCATGTTGAAATAGCCGTGCAGGACAACGGTATAGGCATGGAGCAGGAAGAAGCCGAACACATTTTCGACCAGTTTTACCAGGCCGATAATGGCAACGCGAAGGGCTCGGGCCTGGGGCTTTCCTTATCCAAAGAGATTGTTTTGTTGCATCATGGTAGCATTAATGTAAGCAGTAAAAAATGGCATGGAACAATTTTTACCATTACACTGCCACTGGGCAACCCTTACAATTATAGCACCGGACAGCATGGCAAGCCGGTAAGCACCGCTGCTATTGACGAGCGTTCGCGCATTTATACTACCGACCTTGAACAAGACGAAATAAAAACCGATACGACCGGCCTTGGCAGCCCTAAAGAGCAATCCATCCTGATCATTGAAGATAATGCCGATTTGCTGGGCTACCTTGCCGATAAACTGGGTGCCGATTACGAAGTGTTCACGGCAGATAATGGATTGCAGGGTTTGACAGAAGCATTTGAAAAAGTGCCCGACCTTATTATATCAGATGTTGTACTGCCAGGGATGTCGGGCAAGGTAATTACCGAAAATCTTAAAACAGATATCCGCACATCGCACATCCCTGTTATTTTGCTTACTGCGCAAGCCAGCGTTGAGCAGCAAATTGATGGTATTGGCAGCATGGCCGATGTATACATGGTAAAACCTTTTAATTACGATCAGCTATTGGCAACAGTAAAAAACCTGATCAAAAACAGGGTGATACTTAAAGAACATTTTACAAGCGACGTAAGCCACGGCAAAATACCTGCATCAAAATCGCTTGATAAAAAATTCCTTAACGATTTTGCAGGTATAGTTGAGCAAAACCTGGCCAATGAAAACTTTAATGTAGATGACATTTGCAAAACCATCGGCATATCGCGGGTGCAGCTATACCGTAAAGTAAAAGCGCTGTTAGGCTGCAGCATTACCGACTATATTTTAACCCGGAGGTTAAAAAAAGCCAGGTACCTGCTCACCCACGAAGGCTATTCCATCTCAGAGATTACTTACATGGTAGGCTTTGCAAGCCCCAATTATTTTTCAACGGTGTTTAAAGCGCAATATAATTGTACCCCAAGCGAGTTTAAGCGGAAGCAGACTTTGTGAGTTGAAAATGAATTTGGGAATATGGGTTCAGCCAAAAACACTGTTATCTGCTTAACCTTTTGTGGGCGGCCGAAGGCAAAATAATATTCACAACTCCGTAACCTGACAATATTGGCTTACAATTCCGAGCGGGAATACCTTGCAGCATTTTGAGGCTATGAAATTCAAATTTTAATAGCCAACCCGTTTTATAAAATAATCATTGAATTCTGGATTACTATTATTTTAGGTACTGATTTTGTATATTTGTTTATATGGAAAGCATTCTTATACATCCTGAAAGTGCAGAGCAACTGAAAACAGTTAAAGCTGTATTGAAAGCATTGAAGGTACAGTTTGAATCAAGCACTGTTACATTCCCTCCCCATGTTTCAGAAAGTATCAGCCGCGGAATGCAACAATACGAAGCCGGAAAAAGTATCACGCTGGAAGAATTTACTCAAAAACACTTATCGGAATAATGAACTTTGATATCAGGTTTACTCCTGAAGCCGAAGAAACATTTCAAAATATTGTTGGACAACTTCGTACAAGATGGGGTAACGGATTTGTAAAGAAATTTAAAAACAAAGTCGCCTCTACTTTAAAAACAATATCTTCCACATCTTACTTGTATCCGGTTGCCGAAGAACATACACAGCTGAGGAGGTGTGTGCTTCATAAAAATTGCTCAATGCTATATAAAATATATGATCCCACAATTGTGGTAATTTGTTTTTGGGACAACAGGCAAGATCCATTGATAATTTCCTGATCGCTAAAATGCATAGTTATAAATTAAACAAGAAATCCCGGCAAGTTTAACTACCGGGATTTCTTGTTTAAAGTCGCCTTCTCAAAAGTTGTGGCGAAGTTTTTATTTCGCGCTAAATATCAAGCCCGTAACACCGGCCGTCAGGGCACCCGGTTTTACCGGTTTATAAATAAAGAACAGCTTGTGCATTTTCCCATCAGTTACCGGGGTAACTGCTACATGCGCCATGCCTCCTTTTTGGTCTTTTGCAGGCGTTGGCATGCCGCCTTTGCCAATCAGCTTCCCGTCGGGCGCATCAGCATGAAGTTCAAAATTGAAACCATACGTTGGTGCTGCCTGCCAGAAGGTAGTCAGGTTTACTGATTTTACACCGGTAAGGTCTATATAGTCAACCTCAAACCAACCTTCACCCGGCGGAATGATCATCAGGTTAATACCATTGTACTTAAACCCGGTAAAGCCGTTTGTTTTTTCGGCGCCGGTGAACAGGTAGTTGCTGCTGTTTAGTGTAGCTACACCGGTTCCGGTTAAAGCTTTAATCGCATCGGTGCCATCATCAGTATACTTAGCAGTTAATACCAAAGTAGCCGATGGTGTTTTGCCAGGATCAGGCATGATAGTGCCTGTTGGCGGCAGGGATTTTTTCTGGCTGTCCTTTCCTAACGACATTACCCAACCAATAATCTGTTCCAGATCGCCCTTTTTGATACTTGGGTGGGCCGACATGGCGGTTTCGCCCCAAACGCCAGCGCCACCTTTGATAACCTTCTGGCTTAGCTTATTCATGGCATCAGGGTCTTTCTGGTACTTGTTGCTTACATCAATAAACGCAGGGCCTATTGATTTGCCAACCTCTTTATGACAGCTTTTACAATCCATGCTCAGCATAAGCGTTTTACCTATATTCTCGGGGGCTGTTTGCTCCAGTTGTGATGCTTCAACAGGCTTTTTATAGCCATCAATATAATCAACGTTAACTATAATACGTTTTGCATCAACCTTACCGGTTGCCGTGCCATCGGTAACGGTAACTGCATAGCTAAGCGGAACACCCGGCAGGTAGAATGATTTATTGCCACCAGTTAATTTCACCGAAACAACGGGCTGCTCATTACCTGCATAAACGTTAACCGGGCTGCCCTTGCTTGCAGCGCCTTCTGCATCTTTGGCTTCAACACTTATTTTATAATCGCCTGCCTTGGTGTAAGTATAGCTAAGTTCCGGGGCATCGGTTTCTTTGGTGGTACCGTCGCCCATTTTCCAGCTATAGGTTATTTTATCTCCTTCGGGGTCTTTGGCCTGGGCAGATAATTTTACGGTGAAAGGCAACAAACCTGTTGTTTTATCAACCTTTACGCTGCTTATTACCGGCGGCCTGTTCCCTTTAATATAATCTATCCGGAATAAGCCCGCATCGGGATTGTGCGTAAACCAGCCGCTGCCATATTCCAGGCCGTAAAGCCTGCCATCGGGTCCAACCTCCATATCAATCATCGAATTTGATTTAAGACCAGGAAAAAATGGCTCCATTTTATCAAAATCACCTTCGGGAGTAAGGCTTACGGCTTTTATCCAGCCGCGCATCCATTCATAAGCCAAAAACTTGCCATTATAATAATCGGGCAAACGGGTCTCGGCCGGGTACATATCGGTATAATAAACCGGGCCTGCCATGGCGTTACGGCCACCGGCACCAACCTGCGGAAAATCGGCCGAGGGGCCGTAAGGATACCAGATAAATGCCGGTTGCGCAGGAGGTAAATCTGTTAACCCTGTATTATTGCGCGAGTTATTTACCGGGTGCTTAGGATCAAATGCAGGGCCCGATTTACCTGTGGCATAATCATAAATGTGGTAAGGTTTATTATCACCCACAAAATACGGCCAACCGTAGTTACCTGCATGGCGTGCCTGGTTCACTTCATCGTACCCCATCGGCCCGCGGGTGTCCAGGCTATCGTTATGTGCATCCGGGCCAACTTCGCCCCAGTATAAATTGCTATTTTTTTGATCTACAGAGATGCGGTAAGGGTTCCTGTCGCCCATCACATAAATTTCGGGGCGGGTTTTTGGTGTGCCTTTAGGAAAAAGGTTGCCTTCGGGGATATCGTAAGTACCATCGTCCTTAATTTTGATACGCATAATTTTACCGCGTAAATCGTTGGTATTCCCTGCCGACCGGCGGGCATCAAATTGTAAGTGACCAGGCCTGTCGTCTAAAGGCGCATAGCCGCTGGTTACATATTTTTGTCCTTTTTCATCAAACGGGGTTGAGTTATCACCAGCCGAGAAAAACAGGATCTTATCAGGCCCCGGTCCAAAGGCTATTGAACCACCGGTATGGCAGCAAATTTCGCGCTGGGCTTTAACTTCCAGTATCACTTTCTCTGTTTTTTTATCCAGCGTATCATTCTTAAACGTAAAGCGCGACAGTCGGTTAACCGAACTATCGGCCGGGCTGTAATAAATGTACACCCAATTGTTGTTAGCAAAATCGGGATCTTTAGCAAGGCCCAGCATACCTTCTTCGGCATTTGTGCCCGGGGTGTGCAGTGTTTTCCAGTATACATCAAAAAAGCCTACTTGTTTTACTTTTTGGGTAGCATGGTCATAGCGCATAATCTCGCCCCGGCGTTGTATAACAAGTATGTCAAGATTGGGCAGTACGGTCATTTCGGTTGGCTCAAAAAACTCACCGGTCGAAAGCTGGGTTTTAACAAACCTGTCCTCTTCGGGCGGCGTTTGGGTTTTAGCTTTGGAGTAGTCCAGTTCTTTATTTCCGCCAATAGAATATTTAATACCGGCTGTCAGCATTTTAAGGTAATTATCGTCCTTATAAGTCTCGTCGGTATGGCCCATGGCAGTATAAAAGGCGCGGCCTCCGTCAAAATCATGATACCAGGTGGCTGGGTGCAGCCCCATACGTTTACCACCTTTGTATGTGCTTTCGTCAAGGGTAATTAAAACATGCACATCGGCTGCCAAAGCCTTTTTAAAGCTGTAAAACTCATCGGTACGTTTCCATACTTTGGGCAGGTGCCTGGTGGCGTCGTTATCGGCATCAACCACATTGTAGGTGCCTGGTTGTACGTTAGGGTTTTTATCGTGAATGCCGGGGTGGTCGTAAAACCAATCGCCCATGAGGCGGCCATACCATCCCCAATCATACTCGGTATCGGCCGCGGCATGGATGCCTACGTAGCCCCCGCCGGCCTGTATATAGCGTTCAAAAGCCGCTTCCTGCCGATAATCGAGCACATCACCTGTAGTGCTTAAAAATATAACCGTTGCGTATTTTGCTAGAGTTGTATCATTAAACATAGCGGAGCTTTTGGTGGTATCTACATCAAACCCATTTTGCTCCCCCAGTTTTTGAATTGCGGCTATCCCTGCATCTATGGATGCATGGTGAAAGCCCATGGTTTTTGAAAATATAAGCACGCGCGGTTTACCCGGCCTGGCTTTGTTACATGACAAGTAAGTGCAGCTAAGGGCTACAAGAACCAACAGGGCGATTTTTTTCATATCGACTATTATGAATTTTGTGTTAAACTGGTGTTTAGAACTTGGTTTTTAGGAGCTATTGTGACAAAATGATACAATCTATTGGCACTTATCAAATTTATAATTAAATATCGAAGTGTCAATACCTATTGTGTAACAATGACACAATATTTGTCAGAATCAGAATTTACAGAATTCTCGAATTTACAGGATCTAAAATTCTGGATATTTTAAAATTCTGTAAATTCTGATTTCCGACGATTAAGCGTTAGGGATTGCAGCGTATACCGGCCAATGTGGCTAAGGCCTGTGTAGTATGAGCGTAAAGCCCGGACCGCAGGTAACGCCAGAAAGAATCAGGAAATTAGAGTCAAGAATCAAGATAATGAATGGATGATGATAATTATTAAGGCTATTTAGGGTGGTTTATGGGGTTAAAAACTTATTTATAGATTTTTTTATTGTCATGGTGCGTAGTCCTTTATCGAAATGTCCTTTGTACAAAATTGTATGGACACCCGAAGAAAAAACCTTTAGAAACAGCAAAGCCCCTGATGGGCAGGGGCCTTTACTAACCAATTATAAACCTAAATTATGAGAAGAGCTGTAGGAGAAGGGGTCGAACCTCCACGGAGTGGTTATTTTTATTGCTAAAAGTTTCCCAATTTCTCCGCCACCGCGACAAGGAGGTGTGTCTGCCAAAAATTTCACCATCCTACATGATATAAATCCCGTCTTTCATGGATTTGCTGTTGGGGAAGGATTCGAACCTCCACAGAGTAGTTAGCCCGCTTCGGGTTTTCTATGATCTCCGCCACCGGGACAAGGAGGTGTGTCTGCCAAAAATTTCACCACCCAACATTGTTTTTCTTTAAAAGAACGCTCAGCATTTGTCACTTGCTTGATACAAATTTAAGAGACCTATCAATTCCTTGCAAATATTTCAACAAAAATATTTTATTTTTATTCAAATTTTAATTAAACTTGTATTTCAATATAGATATTCAAATTTATGTCCCACAGAAAAGCTCAAAATTTAGAAATTGATAATCTCGATATCCAGATTTTATCAATATTAATGAAAAATGCTACCACGCCGTACACCGAGATAGCTAAAGAGTTAATAGTTTCTGGCGGAACCATACACGTGCGGATGAAAAAGTTGGAGGAGATGGGTGTAATTAAGGGTGCCAGTCTGGAGGTAGATCCGCAAAAGTTAGGGTATGATATTACCGCTTTTTTGGGTATTTACCTGGAAAAGGGATCGCAATATAACGAGGCTGTAAAACAGTTAAAAACTATAAAAGAGATAGTTGAGCTGCATTATACTACCGGCGAGTGGAGTATTTTTGCCAAAATTGTATGCCACGATACCACTCACCTGCGCGAGGTTTTAAACGAGCAGATACAGGGTGTAAAAGGCATTCAACGTACCGAAACCTTCATTTCGCTTGAAGAAAGCATAAGGAGGCAGATTACCTTAGAATAACCATTACCAAACGATTCGCGATTTTTTAAAAGAGGCTGTTATCTGGGTTTATACCCGGGATAACGGTCTTTTTTGTGGAATTAATTGTCAGGACCGGAATTTCTCGAATTAAAGGATTAACAGAATTTAATTACAAGCCATACTTCGGAAATTCTGTTAATTCAAAAAATTCGTTGAATTACGGTTCAGATTACGCCGCGTTCGATATATACTTCACCAAACTCCTTTTTGCAACTGGCAAAAGCGTTTGCTCCAACGGAAACGTAATATCGCTGTGCACATAATAAACCGCCGGATTGGGCATAAATTTATTGCGGTTGATGAGTTTTAGCTTCATCGCCTCGGGAGTGTTCGCGATGCTGTATTCATAATTTTCAAGAAAATTAATGTTAATGCCACGGTATTTATCGTCCTTGCCTTCAAAAATGGTAATCTGGTATTCGTAAATGAAACCGATACGTTCTTTGCCGTTACGTAACGAGAAATAGCCATGATAGGGCATCAGCGGCATAATGCCTATCGGGTTTATATTCAACCGGCTCTCTACAAAGTCATAAATTTCTTTACCTATTTGTATGGCGGGGTTCATCTGGGCCATGGCATAGGCAATGATCTGCTCTATCTCCTGCATACCTTGATCGTCCTGTATAATTTTTTGGTAGGTGAGCTTAACGGCATCAATATCAGCCTGGGTAAGGCGTTGCGGAAAGGCCTGCTGCATGAGCGATTTATTTTTCTTAAAATCTACCAGGTTGTTATAATGGAAAATCAAATCGGCAAGGTTGGGATATAGCCTGCTTTTATCAAAATGGCGGTTAATCTCCTGCAGATAATTTAGCAGTACATACTTTTTATGTTCAAAATCAATGTATCCCTCAATAAACCAGTTAACGCCCAGTGGTTTCATATTTTTCAGGCTCCTTTCAATAGCTTAAATTAAACAAAAAACACCAACTTTGCAATATGCCCTATGGAACCCTTTATTTAATCCCCGTGCCCCTTGCCGAAGAAGCGGCCGCAAAATCATTTACCCCCTACCTGGTTGATACTATTAACAGTATTAAGGAATATATTGTTGAGAATGAAAAAACTGCCCGCAAGTTTTTAAAAGAAGCAGGCCTAAAAACGCCGCAAAGCGAGCTCACCATTCATGATTATGGTAAATACAACCGCGAAACCGGCACTGCCGACTTTTTTAAAGGCTTACAAGCCGGTAACGATGTTGGCCTGATGAGCGAAGCCGGTTGCCCCGGCATAGCCGACCCAGGTGCCGAAATTGTAGATAAAGCCCACCGCATGGGTATTAAAGTGGTGCCGCTGGTTGGCCCAAGCTCTATTTTATTAGCGCTGATGGCATCTGGCTTCAACGGCCAAAGCTTTACCTTTAATGGCTACCTGCCTATTGATAAACTACTGCGCAGTAAAAAAATAAAAGAGCTGGAAGGCCTGGCAACCCGGCTTGACCAAACACAGATTTTTATTGAAACGCCTTTCCGCAACAACTCTTTATTGGAAGAGGTGTTAAAAACAGCATCGCCCAAAACAAAGCTTTGCATAGCTACAGATCTTACCGCAGCTACCGAATTTGTGCAAACCAAAACTATAATGGATTGGCAAAAGAAAGTGCCCGAGCTGCATAAACGCCCCACCATATTTTTACTCTTCCACGGATAAAGCATGCAGATTACGCAGCAACATACCCAGGTGTTGATAGTAGGCGCCGGTCCATCGGGATTAATGATGGCCGCCCAGCTATTGCGCTATGGTGTGCAGCCCGTAATTATTGATAGTAAGCAAGGGCCTACCGATAAGTCGAAGGCGCTGGCGGTACAGGCCCGTTCGATGGAGATTTTCAGGCAGATGGGCGTTATTGACCGGGTGATAGCCGGCAGCAAAGCAGTTGCCGGGGCAGTTATTAGCCAGGAAGGCCTTGAAATAGCATCGTTAGCCCTTGAAGGCATTGGCGATGGGCAAACTGCCTTCCCCTACATTTATATGTATCAGCAAAGCAAAACCGAGCGCCTGCTGCTTGATTATTTAACACTTAACTGCTGCCCGGTTTACTGGAATACTACGTTACTAAGTGCGAAGCAGGATGCCTCAAAGGCGACTGTGATACTACAAACCGGCACGGATACGCAAACGCTTACCTGCGATTGGTTGATAGCCGCTGATGGCGCACGCAGCCCCATTCGCAAACAGTTACAGCTAACTTTTAACGGCGACACTTACCAACACCAGTTTTATGTAGCCGATGTTAAAATAGAGGATGTTTTGGGCGATAAAGTGAGCCTCTATTTATCAAAAAAGGGGTTCGCAGCTTTTTTCCTGATGCCCGAGGAGCATTACTGCCGCATTGTGGGTAACCTGCCCAATGAGTTTGATAACCGCAAAGGGCTGCAAATGGACGATGTATTACCTTACCTGGATACCATAACCGGGGCGGGCATTAAAATAGCGCATACCAACTGGTTTGCTACTTATAAACTGCATCACCGCATGGCGGGTAAATTCAGGGAGCAGCGTTGTTTTTTAATAGGCGATGCCGCGCACATCCACTCGCCAGTTGGCGGGCAGGGTATGAATACAGGCCTACAGGATGCCTACAACCTGGCCTGGAAATTAGCAGGGGTTGTTAATAACCAGTTAAAAGAATCTATTTTAGATAGTTATGCAGCCGAGCGCATGCCCGTGGCGCGTGAACTACTAAACACTACCGACCGTATTTTTAAAATGATCCTCTCGCGCAATTGGTTTGTTGGGCTATTTAAAAAGTGGCTGCTGCCGGTATTGCTAAAAAAAACATGGAGCAAGCCCGCGTCAAAGCAGGCGTTTTTTAAACGAATATCGCAAACCGGTATCAGCTATCGCAATAGCCAGATTAGCCTGAACCTGAGCCATGCTACCCGCATTAAAGCAGGCGACAGATTGCCCTACCTCAAAGTTTTCGACGAGAAGAAACAACAGGAAACCGACCTGCACGAATGGTGCAGCAAACCCGGCTTTACCATCATAGCGCTTGGCAAGCTTCAGGAAATTGACCTGTTTACCCTTGCCAAATGGATAACCCAGAAATACCCGGCCAACCTCAACTTTTTTTACCTGCCCCCATCAGCCAAAAACCAGCCCGTATTTGATGCATTCGAGATTAAAGGCAATCAAAAAAAAGCCATAATTGTGCGCCCGGATATGCACATTGGCTTTTTAAATGATGTGGTGGATATAGATATGATGGATAATTATTTGCAGAATGTGGTGGGGTTTTTCAGTGGGCAGTAGGTAGTTTGTAGCAACTAACACATAGTGCTGATATAAACAAAACTAAAGGCACGTAATAATAATCTTCACGCAAATCCGCCAACAATCCATCCCCTGGGGATTAGTACCTTAATACTTACCTTACCACCATTACCCATCCTGTTAATATCGTTCCGTTTTTAAGATCGATGGTGTAATAATAGGTACCTGCGGGCATTGGCTTCCCATTAAAATGCCCATCCCAGGGATTGGGATAACCAGTGCTTTTATATACTATACTACCGTAGCGGTTAAAAACCTGCGTAACTGACTTTGGGTAACTATCTAATCCTTTAATATTCCATGTATCATTTTGCCCATCACCATTAGGGCTAAAAGTATTTGGAGGTATAATAGTATTGATAACAGTCACGGTGACAAGGCTGGAGGCAACGCACCCATCTGTTGAGGTAACTTTTAGTTTATAGGTTGTGGTTTTTTGCGGGCTTGCAACCGCATATTGGGAATTTGGATTGCTCAAACCATATGCGGGTGTCCAGTTGTAAGCGGCAATATTGCCAGAAACAACAGGCTTAAACGTAATATTTTTACCTGCTATGATTTGCTCGGCCGGATTAAGAATGATTGTTGGATACGGGTTAATAGTAACAGCGGCATCAAACCCCAGATTTGGAATTCCGCAGCCACCACCAGTGGTTA
Organism: Mucilaginibacter sp. P4_C11; assembly: GCF_056402115.1. Classification (NCBI taxonomy): domain Bacteria; kingdom Pseudomonadati; phylum Bacteroidota; class Sphingobacteriia; order Sphingobacteriales; family Sphingobacteriaceae; genus Mucilaginibacter; species Mucilaginibacter sp. P4_C11. The sequence continues at coordinate 96,933 of NZ_JBFUIA010000014.1, forward strand.
CCGCGCAATTGACAAGATCGCCGGTTTTTAAATTATCAGCTACAAATTGCGGTGTGTTTATTCCCGCGTTTATCCCGTTTACCAGCCATTGGTAACGGGTGCCTGCATCGGGGTTTTTTACTGTTGCCGTAAAAGTAATAAGATCGCCCTGGCAGCCCAGTGCCGGGGCGGGGCTTATAGATACTGAACGACCAGGGGGCTCTATATCATTTTTGGCTGTAACGTTAAAAATAATGCTGCTACTGCCCCCAGAGTTATCAATAGCTGTAAGCGTAACCTTAACGGGCACCCCGTTTTGCAGTACGGTATTTGCATCGGGCGATTGCGTGAACCTTATAGTACTGCCAGGGCAGTTATCAGTAGCGGTAGCCCTAATTGTATAATTGGCCAGGTTTGAACAGTCGGTAACATCTATATCGCCAAAGGCCGAGGTGATGGTTGGCCGGCTTTGTACAAAAACCGGCACATTGGCTGTAGAAAAGGTACAAGTACTTGGGCCAACATTACCGGTATAAACAAAATACGGTCCGTTGCCCGCTATTGTGGATACGATGTTATCGTGCGTCATTTTTCTGATAAGCTGATTATCATAATCAGCAATATAAATATTTCCGCAGGGATCAATTGCCATGCCTTCACAAATCGAAAACCGGGCGTCGGTACCCTTACCGTCTACAGGATTCGAGTTGCCGTTATCGCCTGCAATAGTTACTACTTTACCATCCGGTGTTATTTTTCTGATGCTAAATAAATCTCCCACACACAGGTTGCTATCAGCATCAAATACTATTGCAAAAGGCGCTGCAAACGATGCCCTTAATCTATCGCCATCATCGTTTCCCTGTATACCCCTCCCCGCATACACAGAAACTGTGCCGTCGGGGGTTATTTTTTTAATTTGAAAATAAGTATTATCAGCAACATAAACATTATTGGCGGCATCAACTGCTAATCCCCAGATTGCTCCAAACCGCGCAATTTTACCATTACCGTTAATATTGCCTTGCTTGCCGTCGCCCGCAAGCGTGCTTACAACGCCTCCCGGATTTATTTTGCGAACTTTAAAATTACCTCTATCGGCAACATAAATATTCTGATCCTTGTCCATAGCCATTTTACCTGGATCTCTAAATATTGCCTTTTCGCCCTGGTCATCGGCGTCGCCGGGTATTCCCTTGCCTGCAAATGTCGAAACCATGCCGCCGGGAGTAACTTTCCTGATCCGGTTATGACTATCGCTCACATAAATATTATCGGCCGAATCAATAACAATATCCTGCATAGCATCAAACATTGCAGTTGTTTTGGGCCCATTAGCATACCCTTGTACCCCAGTACCTGCAAAAGCAGATACATCGCCTTGAGGCGTTATTTTTTGAATAGTAAAACCGCTATTTTGGGAAATGAACAAGTTGCCGGCCCTATCAAAAGCTACTCCATTTGGATATTGCAATTGTACGGCATTGGGTTTTAAGCTTCTTATAAAACCATTATTAACAGCCTTAACTTTAATGTCCTGATTGCCGATATCGCTGCAATTGAAACTGACGGGCTGTAACAGGGCCCTGTTTGCTGAGTCATTTGTGCTCTTGTTGATTAAAGCAAGGTCTTCAATTTTATTTTTATAATAGCCAGTTGCATCAAGCTGAAGTAATATAACCGGTGGCTTGGGCGTAATGATTGGGGCTTGCTGCGCAAACACTGGCTTGTTGGTGTATAATAAAAAGAATAGCAACAGGGCTATAATTGGCTTATACCTAATCATTTCAACTTTAGGTTAAACAATTATAGCAAAAATGTTTTGAATTTAGCAGGCAGGTATGCTGGTCATATTGAGGCAATTGATTTTCGGGACATTTTAGGGCAGCAATGTGGTAAAGCTGGTAATGCAATCTGCCAAGTCGTGCATTTGTAAAATCCTATAAATCAAACCAGTCGCAAAACCTATGAAAAAGAAAGCGCCTGTGTATCCTAAACACAGACGCCTTATCGAAACTATTATGAAAAAAGGGTATGTTAACCCCAACTTTGCCCTGCAACGCCGTTGGGATAACGATGTAAAGATGCGGTGGAATGCGTCATTAACCAACCGTGTATCGGCGAACAGGCATTTTGTATAGATGAATAAATAAAAACCGGGTTATTAACGCGATTTCATCCAGTTTCTGACAAAATCGAGATAACTCTCGCTCACGGGTAGTTCAATGTCGGATAGTTTAACCTTACGGTTCTGGATAGACCGGATCTTATTAACCGGTACAATATAACTCCGGTGGATGCGCTGAAATTTATCTGAAGGCAGCTTTTCCAGTACTTTTTTTAATGGCATCAGCGTAAGCACCGTTTTGGCATTGGTAACATGAATTTTTATATAATCTTCCATGCTTTCAATATACTCAATGGTGTTTAAATCAACCTTTACCATCCGGTATTCCGAGTATACATAAAGGCTTTCGTCGGCCTGTTCGGTGGCGGGCCTGGTTTTGTATTGGTGATAATCAACCGCTTTTTCAACGGCCTTTTCAAAACGTTTAAAATCGATAGGTTTCAGGATATAATCAATAGCCTCCAGTTCGAAACCCTCAAACGCAAAGTTTTTATAGGCGGTGGTAAATATCACCATGGGCTTAACTTTTAGGGCGCGCACCAGGTCAATCCCCGTAATATCTGGCATATTGATGTCGATAAAAAGCAGGTCAATTGGCGTATTTTTCAAAAATTCGGCGCCCGAAATCGCATCCTCAAAAGTATTCAGCAACTGCAAAAACGGGAAACGTGCAACATAACCGGCAATGAGTTTTAATGCCAGGGGCTCGTCGTCAATTGCGATACATTTAAGCAGCATAGTTTTAATTTATAAAAATGGATTAACCGTGTATTGTCTCGCTTTTTCCGTAGTTCTGGATCACTTTAGCTTCGTAAGCCAAAAACTCTTTCCAGCGCTGTTCCACATCTATCTCCACAGCATATTTTTTGGCCAGCCGTATAAACATCGAATAATGTGTAGCCTCGCTTATCATCAGTTCATGGTAAAATCCGGATAGTTCGGTGTCGTTAATGTTTTCAGATAGCACCTTAAAGCGCTCGCAGCTGCGTGCCTCTATCATCGCCGAAAACAATAACCTGTCTATCAGCTGCGCCTCGCGGCCGCCGCCTATGATAATAAACTTGCGCAGCTCATTTACATAATTATCCTTGCGCTCTTTGCCTAAAACAAAACCGCGCGCTACAATAATTTCATGCACGCGTTTAAAGTGGTCCATTTCTTCCTGTACAAGGGCAATCATCTCCTGCACCAGGTCGGATAGGTTGGGGTTTTGAACAATAAGCGTGATACCGTTAGTAGCTGCCTTCTGCTCGCAATAAGCATGATCGGTTAATAGTTCTTCAATATTGCTTTCCACCACATTTTTAACCCAAAGCGGATCAGTTGGTAACTGTAATTTAAGTATAGTTTTCTCGCTCACGAGGACAAATATAGGAAGATAGAGTCAAGAAATTAGCATCAAGAATCGAGAGCAAATTAATATGAATTTAATTATCCAATAACCACTTTTGTATCGTTGCGTCCATTTCTTCTTCAGTTAAAAAATCGCCATTTCTAACTTCTTCCCGGGCCATTGCAATTTTATAGCTGATGGCGATTTTGTCGATAAACTCATTTGCCGAAAATGTTTCCGGCATAGTTTGTAAAATATCGTACGCCCATTGTTTTGTTAACTTCATGATTTTCTCGCTCACTTTTATTTATACAAACTCTTGCTCTCAATAAATTTCAAAACAGGATCAGGTACAAAATATTGTACGTTCTTTTTTTCGGCGATGGATTTGCGGATGAAGGTTGCCGATAACTCCATCTGTGGTGTCATGGTAATGGTTACGGAAGGATGGTCGGCCAGTTCGGCGTTTTCGTAGCCGGGGCGGGGGTACACGTAAATGCGGTAATCGCGCAGGATGAGTTTATAGTTTTTCCACTTATGCAGGGTTCCCAGGTTATCTGAGCCCATGATAAGGGCAAATTCATGGTCGGGGTATTTTTCTTTAAGGTGGGCTAGCGTATCTATCGTATAAGATGGTTGTGGCAGCCTCAACTCCACATCGCTTACAGCAATGTTGGTGGCATTATCAGTAGCCAGGCGGGCCATTTCCAGCCTGTCGTAGGTATTAATCAGGTCGCCATATTTTTTGAGCGGATTTTGGGGCGATACCACCAGCCAAACCTTATCCAATGTGGTATGGTTGGCCATGTAGTTGGCAATAATAAGGTGCCCTATATGTATTGGATTAAATGAACCAAACAGTAAGCCTATTTTCATTTCAGTGGTGCCCCCTAACCCCCTAAAGGGGGAATAAATTAAAGTTTTGTTATTAATCTGTAAGCCCTGGCCAAATTGAATTTAGCACTCCCCCTTTAGGGGGCCGGGGGGCTAATAAAGTTCCTCACCAGTTCCTGCGCTTCTTTGCAAGCCGTTTCAAGATCGTAATTTTTGAGGATAATATCAAACTGGGGCGCGTATTTTAGCTCTTTTTCGGCTTTGGCAAAGCGTTCTTTCAATTTTTCTTCGCTATCTGTACCCCGGCCGGTTAAACGTTCTATTAAAACCTCCAACGAAGGGGGCTGAACGAAGATAGCCAATGCCTGCCCATCGTATTTACGTTTCAGGTGAAGGCCGCCTTCCACGTCGATATCAAAAATTACTGTTTTGCCTTTTGCCCAGATGCGCTCAATTTCGGCGCGCAAGGTGCCGTAAAATGTCCCGGTGTAAACTTCTTCAAATTCAACAAATTGCTTTTTGGCAATACGGTGTGTAAACTCGGCCAGGCTAATAAAGTAATAATCTTTGCCATCTTCCTCATCGCCGCGGGCCTGGCGGGTAGTTGCCGAAATGGAAAACTCCAGCTCGGGTATTATACTCAACAGGTGGTGTACTATTGTAGTTTTACCAGCACCCGATGGTGCCGAAAATATGATGAGTTTACCGTTTTGGCTCATTGGTTCATTAGTTCATTAGTTCATTAGTGGTTGGTGGCGCATAGTCACCAGCTTGCTACCAATGAACTAATGAACCAGTGAACCAATGAACTATAATACGTTTAACAGTTGTTCTTTAATTTTTTCCAATTCTTCCTTCATGCCTACCACAAGTTTCTGAATATTGGCATCGTTGGCTTTTGAGCCAAGGGTATTTATTTCCCTGCCTATCTCCTGCGAAATAAAGCCCAGCTTTTTGCCATTGGCATCAGCATTTTTAAGGGTTTCAATAAAATACTCGCAGTGGGTTTTAAGGCGAATCTTTTCTTCGGTTATATCCAGCTTATCTATGTAATAAATAAGCTCCTGCTCAAAACGGTTTTGGTCGATGGCTTCACGATTGGCAACCTCGGCCAGGAAAGTATTCAGCCTTTCGCGAATCAGCGGCACTCGTTTAGGGTCTTCCAGTTCAACCAATTCCAGGTTTTTAAGGATGATACCAATACGATACTTTACATCATTCTCCAACACATTGCCTTCATCGGCCCTGAATTGCTGAAAAGCGGCCATGGCCTGCTGAAAGGTTTTTTCAACCTGTTTCCACTCATCTTCAGATACCGTCTCCTCATCGTATTTAACAACTTCGGGCAAGCCTAAGGCAAGTTGCATCAGGTTGGCGGCGGGCTCGTTAAGCTCAGCGCTAACATCCTTAAGTTGCTGATAATAGTGCTTAAGCAACACTTTATCAATACCGGCCGCTCTTACAGAGGCGTTAACCTGCTCTACATTGATAGATAAGTTTACCTTACCACGCTCAATCAGTTTACTGCAATCGTTACGCAGCTGAAATTCCTTTTCAGAGAAAATTTTAGGCAAACGAAGCGAAAGTTCAAGAAATTTACTGTTCAGGGATTTAATTTCAACGGTGTATTTAGTATTACCCGAATCAAAACTGGCAATTCCATACCCTGTCATGGATTTTATCATGTGCAAAGATAGGGTTTTGTTGTCAAAGTCCGAAAGTCGGGAAAGTCAGGAAGTCCGAAAGTCGGGAAGTCCGAAAGATAGAAAAGTTGAGATGAGGAGTGGGAAATCTGATGCTAAGGAATTGTTTGATTGACCATCAGACTCTTTTACTTCCCGACTTTCGGACTTCCCAACTTCCTCCTTTAACACTTTTTCACACTTGGTGTAAAATACTCTGTATATATTTACGTTCTTATTTGTACTAATGCGCATTCGTTTTACCCTGCAGTTACTCGTTTGCTTTTGCTTTGTTTTAAATGCATCAGCACAGGAATTTACCCTAAAAGGGGTGATATCAAAAAAAAGCACGCCCGAACGTGTTGGTCAGGTAATGATCAAAAACTTAAAAACCAATGTCACGCTCATGAGCGATGACCTTGGTTGGTTTACAGTGAAAGTTTCGGTTGGCGACACATTGCTGTTTTCGAAAGAAAAATTTACACCGCAAAAGATAGAGGTACTGAATAACAGCGATATGCCTGTTTACCTGCAGCCCCAGATTGTATTGGCCGAAGTAAAAATCACGGGTCAAACCAAGCGCCAGGAGGTTAATGAAATTATGGGCGATTACCGCAAACAGGGCACTTTTTACGCTGGCAAGCCACCTGTAACATCATTTATAACCAACCCGCTAACAGGAATTTATGAGCTTTTTGGCCAAACGCCAAACAGGGCCAAACGCTTTGCACAATTCTCAAAAGGCGAGATTGAGCAGGCCGAAGTAAACCGGCGGTATAATATCAATTTTGTAAAACAGGTTACCAAGGTGCAATCAGATACCGAAGCGCAACGTTTCATGAATTATTATACGCCAACCTTCGACGAATTGAAAGGCTGGAATGATTACGACCTGATAAGCCATATTCAAAAATCATACGATTATTATAAAAACAGCGGGGAAAAAGAGAAGCTGGAACTGTTGAATTCTCCAACGTTCATTAAATCAGATTCAACCAAGCTATCAAAGCCGGGGCAACACTAAGAAGATGTAGTGTTAAGTCGCCAGTATAAGTCGTAAGTCTAAAGTTGAATTTTTTCTTTTTCGACTTAGAACTTAAGACTTTGGGCTAAAGACAATCCGTCAATTTATCGTTGACACGACAGTATTGTTAAATGCCTAACGTTTCGCAGGCTTTTTCGGCGGCAAGCTTCTCGGCATTCTTTTTACTGAATTCTTTGCCCGAGCCTGTTATTTCGCCATCAACCAGGGCCTGTACAGTAAATAGCTTGGTATTTTCGCCTTCCTGGTTGGTTACCAGCTCAAAAGTAATATCGCGGCCATGGCGCTGGCACCACTCAATTAATTTACTCTTAAAGTTGGTTTCGGTTTGCTCCAGTTTATGAATATCTATATGCGATTTGATGATGTGGTTTATCAAAAAGCTTTTGGTAAAATCATATCCCTTATCCAAATAAACGGCACCAATGAGTGCTTCAAAAGCATCGCCAAGTAATGAGCCCTGCCTGCTGGAGTTTAGCATGCGGCTATCGTACTCAATTAATTTATCAAAGCCAAGCTTGCGGCCAAGGGCATTCAGGTTGTTGCGGCTCACAATTTTTGATCGCAGCTCGGTTAAAAACCCTTCATCCTCATAAGGGTACAGTTTAAAAAGCACTTCGGCCACTACGCTGCCTAAAACGGCATCGCCCAGGAACTCCAATCGCTCGTTACTGTTTTTTACCCCTTTTTTTACGTTTTGGGCAACAGACTTATGCCTGAATGCCAAACGGTATAAAGACAAATTGCCCGGCACGAAACCGAGCAAATTATTTAAAACCTTAACGTATTTTCTATTGGGCGATATATAAAGCTTGTATAACCGGCTGATAGGCATTAAACCACAATTAATCTACGTATTTCTTGAATATCACAGAAGCATTATGGCCGCCGAAACCAAATCCATTGCTTTGTACTATATTAATATCCCTTTTTTGAGCAGTATTAAAGGTGAAATTAATTTTAGGATCAAACGATGGATCATCGGTAAAATGGTTAATAGTAGGGGGTATTATACCATTCTGTAAAGCCAATATAGAGGCAATAGCTTCAACCGCGCCGGCAGCACCCAAAAGGTGGCCAGTCATTGATTTGGTTGAGCTGATATTTATACGGTAAATATCATCGCCAAAAACATCCTGTATCGCTTTAATTTCCTGCGGATCGCCTATTGGGGTGGATGTTCCGTGAACATTCACATAGTCGATATCTGCGGGGGTTAAGTTTGCGTCTTCCAGTGCCGACCGCATTACCAGTGCCGCGCCAAGCCCATCCGGGTGTGGTGCTGTCATGTGATAAGCATCAGCGCTCATTCCGCCACCCATCATTTCGGCATAAATTTTAGCGCCACGGGCCTTTGCATGCTCCAGCTCTTCTAAAATTATGGTACCCGCGCCTTCGCCGGCAACAAAACCATCCCTGTCCAAATCAAACGGACGCGACGCCGTTGACGGATCATCGTTACGGGTTGATAATGCATGCATGGCGTTAAAACCACCGATACCAGCTTCGTTAATGATTGCTTCAGAACCGCCGCTGATGAACATATTAGCTTTACCCAAACGGATATAGTTAAAAGAATCAATAAGCGAATTGTTTGATGAAGCACAGGCAGAAACTGTTGAAAAGTTTGGACCGCGCAAACCATATTTGATCGAGATATGGCCAGGGGCTATATCCGCTATCATTTTAGGAATAAAAAATGGGTTAAAACGTGGGGTGCCATCGCCTTTGGCAAAGTTTACAACTTCATCCAAAAACGTTTTTAAACCGCCAATGCCCGATCCCCAGATAACACCTATGCGGCTGGTATCCAGTTTCGAGAAATCTAAACCCGCGTCTTTCACTGCCTCTTCTGTGGAGAAAAGTGCGTATTGAACAAACGGATCTAATTTACGGGCATCTTTACGACCCAAAAAACCATCCGCATCAAAGCCCTTTACTTCACATGCGAACTTAGTTTTGAAATGTGTGGTATCAAAACTTTTAATAAAGGCAGCGCCACTTACCCCATTGATTAAGCCGTTCCAATATTCAGAAACGGTATTACCAATTGGAGTAAGTGCTCCAAGCCCGGTTACTACAACTCTTTTGAACTCCATTTAATCCAGTTAGGGAGTCTTATTTAACGTTTTTTTCAAGGTAAGCAACAGCCTGACCTACAGTACCGATAGTTTCAGCCTGATCGTCAGGAATAGCCACGTTAAATTCTTTTTCAAACTCCATGATTAATTCCACGGTGTCTAACGAGTCGGCACCAAGGTCGTTGGTGAAACTCGCTTCTGGTGTAACTTCACTTTCGTCAACACCCAGTTTTTCTACGATAATAGCTTTTACTCTTGAAGCGATATCAGACATAGTCTTTATAGTTTAATGATTAATAAAAATTCAGTGCAAAGAAAAATAAATTCTGTCAATAATCAAATCTAAAACTTTTACAATATAATTCGATAACAAAATTTTATTGAAGCGGTTTGGATTTGTATTTTTGATGCGGTAAAAGTAATGATTTTGAACAGGAAATTTTTAAAGTTTGAGATCGATTTTGATTTTGTGCTTATTGCGGTAACTTCTTCGTTAAAAGATTACCGTGTATGTTATCTTATCAACAAATTTTTAAATTTTAATTTTATTAAAACTGAAGATCTGTCTGTTGATATTCACCCCGGAAGCGAACCCGTTTTGTTCTCAAAATACCATTATAACTGGGAAACCACCGAAACTGATTTTTATTTTATAGGCAATAAAGGCTCTGAGGGCTATTTAGTGCCCGAAATGAAGAGCGCCGATTATTTTTTAATGGTGCGTAATTATATTGATGATACCGACCTTGATAACCTGATATCGACCCTAAATAAAATACCCGAAATTGTTGCCGCAGTAAAGATTGATCCGAAAAAAATAAAATCACGGGAAAATCTGTTATTTTAGCGCAAAATTTTAAAAGTGTTGGTATCACACCTAATGTGAATACAAAGCCAGTTTAACCCGATTAATATGAAATTATACTATAACCGTACTAAGATTGTTGCCACCATGGGCCCGGCATCAGCTAAAAAAGAAGTTTTATTAGCGATGATAAAGGCTGGTGTAAACGTTTGCCGCCTTAACTTTTCGCATGGACGCCCCGAAGATCATAAAGGAGTTATTGATACTATCAGGGAAATTAATGCAGAATACAAAACCAATGTTGGCATCCTTGCCGATTTGCAAGGCCCTAAAATTCGTATTGGTTTAGTAAAAGATGGCGGTATCCACTTAGTAAACGGTACCCAAATAAAAATTACTACCCAGGAATGTATTGGTAACGACGAGCAGATTTATATCACTTACGATACCTTCCCACAAGATGTACAGGCCGATGAAATTATTTTATTGGACGATGGTAAACTACAGTTAAGGGTAATTGAAACAAACAGGGTTGATACAGTAATGTGCGAGGTTGTACACGGTGGTATATTAACATCGCGTAAAGGTGTTAACCTGCCAAACACCAAAGTATCTATCCCCAGCTTAACCGAAGAGGATTTGATTAACCTGCAATTTGCATTAAAATATGATGTAGAGTGGATTGGTTTATCATTTGTACGTACCGGCCAGGACATCATCGAACTTAAAGAAATTATTGCCAAAAGCGGTAAGGCTGCCAAGGTTATTGCTAAAGTAGAAAAACCTGAAGCTATTGATAATATAGACGAAATTATTGCAGCTACTGATGGCGTAATGGTTGCCCGTGGCGATTTGGGTGTTGAAATGCCTTTGGAAGAAGTACCATTGCTGCAAAAAATGATTGCCCGCAAATGTCGCGCGGCTTCAAAACCGGTAATTGTTGCTACCCAGATGCTGGAATCAATGATAACCACCCCGCGCCCAACCCGCGCCGAAGTTAATGACGTGGCCAACTCCGTATTGGATGGCGCCGATGCAGTTATGCTAAGCGGCGAAACATCTGTTGGCGAGTTCCCGGTTATTGTTATTGAAACCATGGCCAAAATTGTACGCAATGTAGAAGAACTGGGCTATCCCTTTAATTCATCAAAACAAGAAAAAGTTGACGCCTCTGCTGTAAATTACCTGAGCAACGCCCTTTGCGAGTCGGCAGTGCACCTGGCACAACGTACCGATGCGGTAGGCATAGTATCTATGACTACTTCTGGCTATACCGCTTTTGAAATATCAAGCCACAGGCCTAAGGCAAGTACCTACATATTTACATCAAACAAGCAATTGCTTAACGCGCTTAGCCTGGTTTGGGGTGTACGTTCTTTTTATTACGATAAACTGGAAAGTACAGATGATACCATCAGCGATGTAAACAACATACTTAAAAGTGCAGAGCTTATTAAAGCCGGCGATGTAGTTATTAACACAGCAGCCGTGCCAATTATTAAACAAGGCAAAACCAATATGCTTAAAGTAAGCGTTATTGAATAATAATAAAGTGTAATATTACAATGAGGGCGGGTAGTGTTTATGCATTACCCGCTTTTGTTTTTTATAGGATTTAAACTACGCTCCTGCTTTAATTAACCAGGTCAATCTGCTGCCCTATCGCTTCCAGTTCATGCTGATGAAAGGCACTGGTATATGACAGTGCTTTGTATTGCTCCATACCTGTTTTATAAATATTGGCTATCCAAACCCCATGCATATAAAGCGAATAATAAACCCCTTTGATCACCGAGTCGGATTTGGCGCGGATATTCAGATCAAACTGCTTGCCTTTTACGGCATATTTTATGTCGAATTTTTTCATAGATGTAAGTGATTGATGATTTAAACATTCAAAACCGGCGCTTTGTTTGTTTAAATCATTGGTTTGTAGGTGCCTTTAAAAACCCAATTTAAGAAAAAAAATAAATCCATCCTAATCATTGCAACGTACGTTTTAAATACATACCTTTGATTTAACATGAAAGATACAACCAACCAAACGATACCCACCAAAACCGAAATGGATGTACTACAGGTACTTTGGAACCACGGACCATCAACCGTGCGTTTTGTGCATGATAAGCTTAACGAGCAAAAAGACGCTGTAATTTATACCTCAACCCTGAAGCTGATGCAGGTAATGAAAGAAAAAGGCATGCTTGACCGCGACGAAACCAATATGAAGCATATATACCGCGCCACGCTTGAAGAAGGCAAAGTTAAGGTAAACATGCTGGGCCGCTTTGTTGATTCGATGTACGATGGATCGGCAAGTAACCTGATGGTTGCTTTATTGGGCAGCGATAAAACATCTGATAAAGAATTGCAAAAAATAAAGGAGCTACTGAACAATTTTGATAAAGCTAAATAATTAATTACCCAAATTATGCCGCTGCTTACCACAACCACCGATACTGTCGGCCGCCTGATACAGGCCTTTAGCTGGATGCTTATCCACTCATTATGGCAGGGCTTGTTAATTGCTGTGCTGGCCGTTATAAGCTTAATGCTGGCCCGCAAAGCAAGCGCGGCGGTAAGGTATAACCTGGTGTTTTTACAGTTTTTATTGTTTGCCGGTTCATGCACGCTTACGTTTATATGGATATGGAACAGCAATGCGTTGCAACCCGCTGCAAAGCCGCTTGCAGGCGCTGTAGGCTATAATGCCGCACAATTTTTTAATTTAAATGCCGCAGGTATAAAAGCATTTACACAAACCTGTGCCAACTACTTTACGGCCAATGCCCCGGTGGTGGTATTGCTGTGGTTTACTTTGTTTGTGTTTAGGGCTATAAAAATGATGCGGTCGGTACTTTACATCCACCAGGCCAGGCGCAGGTATATATCGGCGCCTGCCCAATACTGGCAACAAAAGGTAACTGCGCTTTGCCAAAAGTTGCAATTAACAAAAGCTGTACAGCTTTTTGAGTCGGGCTATGTAAAAGTGCCTTTGGTAGTAGGGCATTTAAAACCCATCATATTAATACCTGTAGGTTTGCTTGCCGGTTTACCAGCCGGCCAGGTTGAAGCTGTGCTGCTGCATGAACTGGCCCACATCAGGCGTAATGACTACGTTGTTAATTTTATACAGGTGCTGGTAGAAACCGTTTTCTTTTTCAATCCCGGCCTCCTGTGGATTTCTTCGCTGCTGCGCGACGAGCGCGAAAATTGCTGCGATGATATAGCCCTGGCTCAAACACAAAACAAACGCGAGTTTGTGCAGGCGCTCATCAGCTTTAAAGAGTATTCTTTGTATGGCACGGCATACCAGGTGGCCTTCCCCGGCAAAAAAAATCAATTGCTGCAACGCATCAGCCGGATACTTCAAAATCAAAATAAGGGTATCGGCACATCCGAAAAAATTTTCTTCCTGGCTGGTATTATCATATTATCGTCAATGGTGGCAACGGCTGCTATTAGCCAGGTAAGGGAAATAACCCGGCACATGGCCAAAACGGATGTTGTACACCGCAATTCGTTTAGTCATAAAGTTACAGCGTCTGTTAAGTTAAACGATGGCACAGCGCTAAGCCATCAAACAAAAACAGCTGCCACGCGGCCAAAACATCAGCAGTCTTTTGCCCAACCGCCAAGTTTGCCTATGCCAAAAGCACCTGCCGAAATGAAACCGGTTGACCGGCCGCAACCTCCACCGGCCGCAGAAATGCAGGAAAAATTAAAAAAAGATGCTGCACGGATGGCTGCTGATGCAGAAAAAGTGATTGCCGACCGCGAATTACTAAACAGCCATGATACCCCGCTTAAACCGCGGCAAGCAGAAACGACTGAACAGGCAAAACGCGATCAGGAACAGGCCCGCAAAGACCAGCAACAGGCCGCACGCGACCAGGAGCAGGCCAAACGCGATCAGCAGCAGGCTTTGATAGATCAGCAACAAGCCCAAAGAGACCAGGAGCAGGCCCGTAAAGACCAGGAGCAAGCGTTTAAAGACCAACAAGCCGTAAAGAAACCAAATGTAAGTGTACAGTTATAAATATACCCGCTAATGGCAGTTAGCAAAGGGAAAGCGCGCCCCTTGCTGCAGGCTTAGCATTTTTAAAACCCAACAGGTTATGCATTTTTTAAAACGCGCCGCAAGGCGGGCCGGAATTGTATTGCCTTTTTTTAACCCACAAATCGTCAAAAACAAAATGAAAACAAACTATTTAAAACATGGCATGCTTATAGCCGCCATTGCCTTTACAACTGCAGCTTACGCACAAAAAAAAGAAAAGCTAAGCGACGAAGATTACAAATACAGTAATTACGACCAGGTAGTAAACCGCAACGGCAAACAGGTAGAAGAATTTAAAACCAACTGGAATGGCACCGTTTATAAGGCAGAACTGATAGCCGGGAAACTGACAGAACTTTATGTAGATGGCGAAAAAATACCTGCCGCCAAATGGGGCGAATACAGCACAATAATCAGCAAAATAAGGGAGCAGATCAGGCTGGATAAAATTCAGGCCAAAAAGGATCAGGCACAGGCCGCCCGCGACCAGGTGCAGGCTAAAAAAGACCAGCAACAAGCCCTGAAAGACCAGGAGCAAGCCAAACGCGACCAACAGCAGGCCGCGCGTGACCAGGAACAGGCTAAACGTGATCAGGAGCAAGCTAAGCGCGACCAGGAAAATGCCGCAAATGAGCAAGTGCAGGCCCGGCACGACCAGGAAAACGCCGCCCGCGACCAGGAGCAGGCAAAAAAAGATCAGGAGCAGGCCATGAAAGACCAGCAACAAGCCCGGCTTGACCAGATACAGGCTAAAAAAGACCAGGCACAGGCCAAAGCAGACCAGCAACTGGTGAAGCAATTAATAGCCAATTTGGTGAGCGATAATATTGTGGCTAACGAAAATAGCGTTCATGATTTAACGCTGAACGCCGATGAGATGACGGTTAACGGCAAAAAACAACCCGAAGCGATTTTTAATAAGTACAAAGAAAAATACAAACGATTTACTGTAAGCAACTTTAGCTACGGCAATCAATCGGGAGTGCATACTTATAACGGGCTGCATATTAGTCATTGAGCCGGACTATTGATGAGCGGGTTATAGCCTTCAAATGTTTGCAAATGACATTTCTTTTCCAGAGGCCTGCGAGCACACGGGCCCCTTACTGTTAATGCGCGTTTAGGCATATTGTTCAGCACCTGTTTTGGCTATAAGCAAAACATTCGATGCGCTTAAATTGTGCAAAACCTCAATTTTAGTGTTAACCATGAAAAAAATCAACTTATTGTTTATCAGCTATTTACAAATTAAATTCTTGAAATGTGTTAAGTTATGTTAACCATGTTTATATGCGTTTGCCCCGGTTGAACCCCTTAATGTTAAGCGCTGCAAATTCAAAAATAAACCCTAATTTTAAGTTAATAAACCACCATTCCAAATAGCCGGTTCTCAAATGAAGTATTACACCATTGCTCCACCCGAAATATTGAAACCTTACGTGAGGTTTTACTGGGTGCTGGAGCATGAGCTAACAGTGGGCGAACCGGAGTATGTTTACCGTTCTATTGCGGACAGTTGCACCGAAATGGTTTTTCATTACCGGTCAACATTTGATGAATTAACCAATAAAGGGATCGAAAACGGCGGGCCGTCGGGCATTCAGTTTCAAAGTACCAGGTACCGGCGGTTTATAACCACACAAAGCTTTGGCATTTTTGGCGCGTATCTTTATCCTTTCGCGGTGCCCTTGTTATTTAATATTCCAAGCAGCCAAACCAGTAACCTGGCTTTAGATTATGATACCTTTTTAGGAAATTCAGGCCGGTTGCTGGAAGAGCAGATCATGCTTGCCCCAAATAACCAGCAACGGGCCAATATCTTATCAGCCTATTTAATAAAGCTGCTCCGGGGCAGTGCGAGCCGGGACGATAGGGTTATCACTTCCATAAGGCAGGTTATCCATGCCAATCAAAACCAAACGGTTGCCCAACTGGCCGATACTTATAACCTATCGGTAAGGCAATTTGACAGGCGGTTTAAAGAATACGCGGGCTTTAGTCCCAAAACCTACCTGCGCGTGGTGCGCCTGCATAATGCCATTCAACAATATGACAGCAGCAAAACCCTTACACAAATTGCGATGGATTGCGGCTATTACGACCAATCGCATTTTATACATGATGTAAAAGCGTTTACCGGCTACCATCCCGGCTTTTACTTTTCTGGTAAGGCCGAGGGTTTTATCAGCATTGGTTGAAATCATAAAACATTATCGTTCCCAAATGGAATAATGTCTGGTTTTTACAATTTTGATTGCTTGCCACATTTTACTTTTGTTTAAAAACAAATCAAAATGGAACCTGAAAAAAACATCCCCGAAAACTACCAGCGCATTATGCCTTACCTGGTAATACCCAATGGCGATAAATTTATTGAGTTTATGAAAAACGTATTTGGCGCTACCGAACAATACAAAGCTATGCGCGATGAAAACACAATAATGCATGCCGAGCTTAACATTAAAGGTAGCACCATCATGTTTGCCGGCTGCACCGATACCTATACCCAACAAAATGCCGGCATGTTCATTTATGTAGATAACTGCGACGAAACCTACCATAAAGCCCTTGATAACGGAGCCGAAAACATTATACCACCGGCCAACCAGCCTTACGGGCGCAGCGCAGGGGTTAAAGATCCGTTTGGGAATACCTGGTGGGTGAATAGTGTGATATAGGCTACAGAGTTAATGTGATACAGATAAGTGTCCTTACAACTTCAGCTTAAATATAAATCCTGTTGCTAAACCCAACTGTTGGTTGTTTAGCAGCAGGCCCGTGTTGTGCGTGTAAAACGCATCGTAGTGTTTGGCATTGATAAAATAACCTATGCGGGGGCTTAGTTCAAAAGTGAGGTTAAGACCGTACAGCCAGCTTTGCTGGGTATAGTAGTCGGTTTTGTGGCTGCTGAGTTTGATTTTTGAAAAGCCGAACATGGGTGATAACATGATGGGATGGCCAGCCTTATTGAGAATAAAGTTGTAGGTGAGATCATAGTCCGACTCGTAGTTTTTTATGCCGCCGATACCGGAATTAAACTGCCCGTCGAACAAGAAAAACAACTCATGGCATAGCCGGAACTGTGTATTAATGTTAAACCCATAAACGCTGATGCCGCTAACACTTTTTGATAATACCGGCTGATAACCCGACAGGCTAAGCGGCAGCTTGTTGATGCCGAGGATATAACGGACGTTATCATCAATCATATAGTTAACAATTACCGTCAGTACATTTTTACGCTTTTGTTTTGTACCTGTGGTATCAACCAGTGGCGTGGCTATACTGGTAAAACCCGTATCTGCTTTGGTAATAATCATTTGCCCGGGACCATCAGCCGACGGCTTTGCAGGATTGCTCACTTTTATATCTTCCGAAAATTCGGGGATGATGCTGGGGTAAGGCAGGCGCTTTACCCCGCCGGTATCGATACTTGTTGACTGGTAGTCGATCACCGTATTCAGGTCGAACTTGCCGTGACGGGTAATACTGATTTCCTTTACCCCATCAAGATACCATTTATGACCCAGCTGCCGGTAATCGGTGATTCCGGTATTTTTATCAATAGGGATAAATATAGTGTGGGTAACGTGGTATTTGGTAACGGCTATACGCACAAAGGCATAGGTAGCGGTATCAATGTATAAAGTACCACCATTACCCTTATTTTTGGTGCCATAAAAATTAACCACAAACACGCGGTGGCCATTTATCCAATCTTTACCATTCAGGGTGTATTGATAATCTTTGGATTTGATATCGAGTACATCCATACGGCTGTGTACATAATCGCGGGTTACGGCATCGGTATAGCCGGCCAGCCAATGCACATTCAGGTCAGAGTTTGGATTTGCTGCTAATGTATCTTTCTTGTGCACCAGCATTACATTGGGGCGGCTGTTATCGGTATAAGGCGGATAGTACATTTTAACCTGGGCATTATTATGGTAAAAGTACTGGTAGGCTACACTGTCGCGGGCTTCGTGTATCATCTGTATATCGCTGTTGATAATGATACTTTTATCCGGGTAGTTTTGCGAAATTTTGCGGATAGCCCGGTGTACAATGCTTTCGCTATTTGCAATTACCACCTCGGTCATCTGGCGGGTAGCAGGTATTAGTTGAATGTTATAGGGGGCATCCGGCTTAAAGGGCCGCTGCTGTTGCTGGTAACCAATGCAGGTAACATTAATACCAAACTGCACGGCTACCTCTTTTTTTACAACCAGCACAAACTCGCCATCGGCATTGGTAGATGTGCCATAATTGCCCATTTTAATGGTAGCCCCTGGTATGCCCCGCCCGGTTTTGGCATCGGCAACCTTACCATTTAACGTAACTACCTGTGCCAGCGCTACCGAGCAGCAAAATATGAGCAATAAAAAGCATCCAGATACTTTTTTCATCATTGTGTTTGGGGTTTTGGTATAACAAATAAGCCTTACCGGTCGGATGCAGGGAGCGATAAGCCTATTTAACCTAAAAGGTAAGTATTATTTATGGAAAGTAATAAGCTATACCATCATTTATTAAATTTAAATTTATATCATGATCCCGTTTCTTCATTTCCGTTTTAAAAAAGCAATTGCAGCTATATTGCTATGCTCAATTACTTGCGTTGCTATGGCGCAATCCGATAGCGCATACAAGTAGTTGCCAGATGCGCGGCAAAAAGTGCCGTTGTACATCATCAACTCGGATATTATTGGTGGCGGCAGTTCCATTAATGTTAGCGACATTAAAGCGATAAACGTTTTAAAAGGCAATGTGCCCGATTTGGCCCAATATAAAAACCTGGATAAATATGGGGTTATTATATTTGTACTTAATGATAGTGTGAAGGTAGAAGCTAAGTCGTTAAACGACATTAAACTTTGGCTAAATATGAAGGGCGAGGTTGATTTTGCGGTCGATGGTTTTTTTGTCGATAATAAAAACTTACGGGTAGCTACTGCAGATATCAACGAGATTAACGTGATAAAAAAGGACCAGCAAAATAAGCTGCTCAATAACGTTATTAACGTTTGGACCATACCGCCCGGTTCCCGAAAAGGCGAAGCGCCCCACAGCAATCCAGGTAAACCGGGCGAGATTTATATCAGGTGAGGGATTGTTGTTATATTAGTAAAAACAATATCGCAATGACAACAACATTTGAGCTATCAAATAATACATCATCCGAAATAACCATAGTTCATGAGCCTGAATGCTTCGAATTTCAGCTTCCGGTAAATGAAAATATCACTATTGAAACCAACGCCTGCGCTGAAAGCATAGTTTTAAATGTCTGGGAACTTAATGGAGCAGTAGGAATTTCTATCCTTGATGATAAAAGCCATTATAACGTATACCATAAAGGCGAAAATGTATTTGAAAAATATATGGACTGAATTTAAACACAGGCTATGACTTACCCGCTCTTCAGCTTCGTTGGAACTGGGCTTTGAAAACCAGGTGCTGCTTTGGGCATTACTATACAACTAACCCACATTCAAGCCCCTCTTTCCTGCGCAGCAGAAGAGAGGAATGGCGAGCGAAGCAATGCCCGGGTGAGTCTTCGCTCTCACGCTTCTCCCCATCAAATCTTACAGCACCTGGTTAAACTCCAGCCTTTCCCCATCGGGTCCGGTGATGTTAAAATATTTACAGCCCTTTTCCCAGAACTGTAGGAACACCGGTTCGGGCTCAATTACGTTAAAACCGGCTTCGGTTATCTCCCTAAAGGCTTCGTCGATATCGCTTACATCAAACGCTACGTGATCTATGTGTCCGTTGTTTCTTGACCGGATTTCCGGCAGGCCCGCATCGGGTAGCTGGTATAGCTCCATGATGATATTACCGCTTTGCATCATCACACAGGTGCCTGTGCCGTCGTTATCGGTAAACGGCGCTTCCATTACATTGCCAAAGCCAAGCCGGCTGTAAAAAAACTGCGACGCCTCCAGGTTGGTTACTGGCACGCCAATGTGCTGTATGGCGTTGATTTTTAAATTAATAGCATTGCTCATAACAGGTAGCTGTTTTATGTTTTATAATAGTAAAAGTTACTTAACGAAGTTAAATCATTTTACACAGTGTTAACACATTTGCCATAAATTGCTGTTAAACTTGCATCGAAATCAATCATAGATGAAAATTGGAATCGTATGTTACCCAACCTTTGGCGGAAGCGGGGTTGTTGCTACCGAACTTGGTAAAGCCCTTGCAAACCGCGGTCACCAGGTACATTTTGTTACTTATAACCAGCCTGCACGGTTAGACCTTTTTTCTGAAAACCTTTTTTACCACGAGGTATCGGTAAGCAATTACCCGCTGTTTGATTTCCCGCCTTATGAACTGGCCCTGGCCAGCCGTTTGGTTGATGTGGTACGCCACGAGCAATTAGATGTATTGCATGTGCATTACGCTATACCACATGCTTCGGCAGCGTTTATGGCCAAACAAATACTGGCCACTTATGGCATCTATATCCCCGTAGTTACCACCCTGCATGGTACCGATATCACGTTGGTTGGTAAAGACCGCACATTTAAACCGGTAGTTACCTTCTCTATCAATAAATCAGATGGCGTAACCGCGGTATCCGAAAATCTGCGATCAGACACTTATAAATTTTTCGATATCGAAAACGATATTAAGGTAATCCCCAACTTTATTGACCTTACCCGTTTCAGCCTAAAAGCAAAGGACCACTTCAAAAAAGCGATAGCTCCATTTGGCGAAAAGGTGTTGGTGCATACCTCCAACTTCCGCAAGGTAAAACGTACCGAAGATGTGGTGAAGATATTTGCCCAGGTGATTAAATCCATCCCTTCAAAATTATTGATGGTAGGCGATGGCCCCGAGCGCTCGGGCTGCGAGCAGTTATGCCGCGATCTTGGCGTTACCGATAATGTGCGCTTTTTGGGCAAACAGGATGCCATCGAGGAGATCCTGTCGGTAGCAGATTTATTCCTGATGCCATCACAATCTGAGAGTTTTGGTTTGGCAGCGCTGGAGGCCATGGCATGCAAGGTGCCGGTTATCAGCAGTAACGCCGGCGGTTTACCGGAGCTGAATGTTGACGGCGAAACCGGCTACCTGAACAATGTAGGTGACGTGGATGGCATGGCCGAAAGAGCGATATACATCCTGGAAGATGAAGCCCGCCTGGAAACCTTTAAAAACAACGCCCTTGCCCGTGCCAAACAATTCGACCTGGCCACCATACTCCCGCTTTATGAAAACTACTACATAGAAGTGGTAGAACGCTGCAAAGATAAGGTGGTGTAAAGAGCCTCACCCAACCCTCTCCAAAGGAGAGGGCTTTAAAACTGCACCGCTATTGCGCAATTATAGCACCTGGGTATACCGGTCTACATCCAAAACGGCTCAGCCCCAATAAAGTTAATCTGCACACCTTAAATCTGCATATCTGCACATTTGCCGCAGCTTTGTAACAATCTCACATCCCTCAAATAATCTGCACATCGGCATATTTGAAATTTGCACATTTATTGCACCTTTGCAAAAACTACTAATTATTCAATATCAATGAAAGAAGGGCTTAAAATTGCCATTGGCGCCGATCATGCCGGCTTTGATTATAAACAAGCATTATCGGCCGATATCCCGGCCTACCAGTTAAAAGATTTCGGTACCTATTCCAATACCTCCGTTGACTACCCCGATTTTGCACACCCTGTAGCATCAGCAGTTGAAAGTGGTGAGTGCGATTTGGGCATCCTGGTTTGCGGCAGCGCCAACGGCGTAGCCATTACCGCCAATAAACACCAGGGCATCCGCGCTGCCATTTGCTGGAACGAAGAGCTGGCCGTATTGGCCCGCAGCCATAACAACGCCAATATTGTATGTATCCCGGCACGATTCATCAGCATCGACGAAGCTAAAAAAATAGTGCAGGCCTTTTTTGCCACCGAATTTGAAGGCGGCCGCCACGCCACCAGGACAGGTAAAATTTCCTGCTGATTTTAGGTGAATGGGTAAATCAGGCGAAAGGGTAAAGGTAAAAGGCGAAAGGTAGAAAATTTCTTACGCTGATGGATAAATCACTTGCAGCGGTCTTGATACTTGATACTAAAAAAAAACTGACTTAATTAATTACCATACATGAAAAAAGTAACATTACTGGCATTTTCTGCTGCAATAGCGGTTAATGCCTGTGCGCAGCAAAACCCTACTGCCATGAAGTACGGGAAGCTGATTACGGCCAAGGATGCCAAAAAACACTTAAGCATCCTGGCGTCTGACGAATTTGAGGGCCGGGAAACCGGTAAGCCCGGAGCTGAAAAGGCCGCAAACTACATAGCCGGCGAATTTAAAAAATTAGGGCTGCAGGCCCCGGTAAACGGATCGTACTTCTTTAACGTACCACTTGTACAAAGCGCGTTAAAAGTATCGGCCTTTACTGTTAATGGAAAACCATTTGTTTTAGGGCAGGATTTTATACCTAACGGCACAGTGCCCGATAAAAATGTAAGCGGCAGCGAAGTTGTATTTGTAGGCTTCGGCACCGAAAGCGAAATAGGATCAACTGATATTGCGGGCAAGGTTGTATTGTGGATAAACGAGGACAAACCCGAAGAAGGTAAAACACCAAATGTGGCCGTTCGCATGACCACCGCGCGTTTAAAAGTATTTGCCAACCTGCAAAGCAAAAAACCTGCAATTATTTTGGCCGCCAACGGCGATTTAACTGCTTTACTTAAACGTTTCGGCAGAAGTATTGCAAGCCCGCGTTTAACTATTAAAGAAGATGCTGCCAAAGCCAATACCGGTGTACCTGTTTTTCATGTAACTACAGCAATTGCTGATGAGCTGGTAAAATCAACCGGTAAAACCTACAGCGATTTAAAAGCCGCCGCCACTACTACACCTGTTGTAACGGCAAAAGCCGATTTTACAGCCAATTTTTCAAATGACCGTACTGATGTTAAAGCTGTTGATGTTGTTGGCTTTATGCCAGGTACCGATTTAAAAGACGAAGTGTTGGTGTTTTCGGCCCACTATGACCATATCGGGTTAGAGGCTGACCCTAAAGCTAAAGACAAAGTAAATAACGGTGCCGATGATGACGGATCGGGCACTACAGGTATCCTTGAAATTGCCAGGGCATTTTCTAAAGCAAAAAAGCAAGGTCACGGCCCGCGCCGCAGCATTTTGTTTTTAGGTAACGTAGGCGAAGAAAAAGGTCTTTTGGGCTCTGAATACTATACCGACCATCCTATTTATCCGTTGGCTAATACCATTACCGATTTAAATATTGACATGATTGGCCGCGTAGGAGAAGAGTACATTGGCAAACCAGATTCTGCCAACTATGTATACCCTATCGGCTCGGCTATGCTAAGCAAGGACTTGCATGATATTGGCGAAAACGCAAACAATACTTATACCCATTTGAAGCTGGACTATAAATATGATGATCCTAATGATCCTAACCGTTTTTACTACCGCAGCGATCATTACAACTTTGCAAAACATGGCGTGCCCATTATTTTCTACTTCAACGGCGTACATGCCGATTATCATCAGCCAGGCGATGAAGTAAGCAAAATCAACTTCCCGTTACTGGCAAAACGCGCGCAATTGGTATTTTACACAGGTTGGGAGTTAGCCAATCGTGATAAAAAACCGGTGGTTGATGGAGCGAAATAGTTGGTATTGGGGAAATGGTTGATTAGGTGAGTTGTTGATTAGGTTGAAAACCAATATCCGGAACAAAACGAGGCGCAAATTACGCCTCGTTTTGTTTATAAACTGACTATTTCTAAATTAATCCAATCAACCACCCACCTAATCAACCACTAACCTAATCAACTTCCCACTAAAATCCCTAAATTCGCATATATGGGAAGCACTGCCGAGGAATTTTTGGTTGCATCAGAGGAGAAGGTATTTGATGCGGACCACCGCCGTATTATCAATAACAGTATTGATAAGTACAACGCGGCTGCAGCAAGCGGCATATCGCGCATAGCAAATCTGGATAATGCCAAGAAAAAAGGCCATGTGATCAAGTGGAAGGTGATGGAAAACCTGGACAAGTTTTTGCCCGAGTTTGAAGCCAATTTCCAGCGCAGGGGCGGCAAAGTTATCTGGGCCAATGATGCCGAAGAAGCCAACCGCGAAATCCTGAACATCATTCAAAAAGCGAAAGCCAAAACGGTTGTAAAATCCAAATCGATGGTAACTGAAGAAATTCATCTGAATGAATTTTTGAAAGATAACCATATCGAGTCATTAGAAACCGAC
Organism: Mucilaginibacter sp. P4_C11; assembly: GCF_056402115.1. NCBI lineage: Bacteria > Pseudomonadati > Bacteroidota > Sphingobacteriia > Sphingobacteriales > Sphingobacteriaceae > Mucilaginibacter > Mucilaginibacter sp. P4_C11. The sequence continues at coordinate 121,131 of NZ_JBFUIA010000014.1, forward strand.
CTTGGCGAATACATTGTGCAGCTATTAGGGCAAGCACCTTACCATATTGTTACCCCGGCAATGCACCTGAGCAAGGAGGATATTGCCAAACTATTCAATCAGCATTTCGGCACTCCTTTAGATGCCACAGCCGAGGAGCTAACCCTAAAAGCACGGGAATTATTACGGGACAAATACCTGCAGGCCGATGTTGGCATAACCGGCGCCAACTTCCTGCTGGCCGATACGGGCAGTGTAGCCATCAGCGAAAATGAGGGAAATGCCCGCTTGTGCACCACCTTCCCCAAGATTCACATCGCGGTGGTGGGTATAGAAAAAGTTATCCCCTCCATAACCGATCTTGACCTATTTTGGCCAATGCTCTCAACGCACGGCACCGGACAAAACCTTACTGTTTACAATACCATATTAAACGGCCCGCGCCAGGCTAATGAAACTGATGGGCCCGAAGAAATGTATGTGGTACTGCTTGATAACGGCCGCACCAACCTGCTGGCTCAAAAAGAGCAACGCCAGGGCTTGTATTGCATCCGGTGCGGGGCCTGCCTTAATGTATGCCCGGTTTACCAGAATGTTGGTGGCCACACTTACAATACTACTTACAGCGGCCCTATTGGCGCTATTATAACGCCGCATACCGATGGCATGGAGGAATTTAAACACCTAAGCTACGCATCAAGCCTCTGCGGCCGTTGCACCGAGGTTTGCCCGGTTAAGATAGACATTCACAAAATGCTGTTACTTAACCGCCGCGACGCGGTTAACGAGGGCCTGATAACCACCAAAGAGCGCTGGGGCTGGGCCATCTGGAAAAAAGGAATGCTGAAACGCAGTCTTACAGATTTTTTTGGCGGCAAAATGAAAAACTTCTTCCTTCGTTTTTTCTTTAAAAACACCTGGGGGCATTTAAGAGAAATGCCCGAAATTGCCGAAAAATCGTTCACCAGGCAATGGCAGGAAAAACACCAGGGCGAAGAATAATCATAAATCCATCTACCATGCGAAAAGTAATTTTAAACCTGGCCATGAGCCTTGATGGCTACATTGAGGGCCCAAACGGCGAGTACGACTGGTGTTTTGCCGATCAGGATTACGGAATGACGGAATTTTTGAACCAAGCCGACGCCATATTCCTGGGCCGCAAAAGTTATGAAATGTTTATTGATACTGATCCGGGGCTGTTTGCGGCGCTTAAAATATACGTGTTTACCGATACGCTAACCTCGGTAACAGGCAATGCAGAAATCATTCAGTCGGCAGATTTTGACCGTCGTGTTGATGAGATAAGGCATCAGCCAGGAGGAAACATCTGGCTGTTTGGCGGCGCCGAGCTGGTGGCCGCATTTGTGGCCAAAAAGCAAATTAACGAGTTTTTACTATCTGTACACCCGGTGATACTGGGCGCTGGCAAGCAACTGTTTGATGTTAAAGGTCGTACCGATCTGATGTTCCTGGGTTCCGAAACCTTTTCGAGCGGCCTGGTGCAGTTGCGCTATACTTTTAAGCCGCAATTTGATATGGATATGATTGATTTTTAAAATCGCTTACAAAACACCCAACGCCTTCAGTTCTTCCGCTAATTCGTCGGCCGATTTAAAATGAATGGTTTTGATACCCATCTTTTCTGATGCCAAAACATTGCGGTAATTGTCGTCAATAAACAAGGCTTCGGCAGGGTTAACGTTATATCTGTCGAGCAGGATCTGGAAAAACTCTGGCGCCGGCTTACGCATTTTTTCGGTACCAGATACTACTACGCCATCAAACCAGTTTAAAAAATCAAAACGTGCCTGTGCAAAAGGAAATGTCTCTGCCGACCAATTGGTGAGCGCATAGATCTTATATTTATTACGCTCCTTTAACTGTTTAAAAATCTCGACGGTGCCATGAAAAGGCTCGCCCAGCATTTCTATCCACCGGCCATAAAACGCCCTGATATTGGCCTCGTGCTCCGGAAACCGGGCTACCAGCAAATCGGTACCCTCTTGTAACGACCTACCGGCATCTTGTTCTTCGTTCCAGTCGGAAGTGCAAACATTGGCGAGGAAATTGTGCATTTCCTGCTTGTCGTCAAATATTGTTTTGTAAACGTAATGCGGGTTCCAGTCTATCAAAACTGCGCCAAGGTCGAATATGATGGTATTGATCATTTCTTATTAGTATGCTCGTAAATTTTTGCGTCAGTTACCACAGAATCTTTAAGGGATAGGATAAGTTGTTTAACGTATAATGGTTTTCCAGGCTTTCTTATCTCCAAAATTTCGTAAAGCATCTCAGTCTTGCTGCTTTGCTGTGGGCGGTGTAGCAGGTGAATTACCTGTTGATATTTTAGCCCTTTGAGTTTTTGGGTTTGCAGTAAATCGTCAACCATGCCATCGCGATAGCTAAATGTAAGGCCGTCGCCCTCGTTCCAGTCGTCCGGGTTAAATTTAGAATGGCTTTTACAGGCCGCAAACGACAGCGTAATTAAACAAAAAAGAATGATGTTTTTTTTGTTGCGCATTGAAGTAATTTTCACAGATCAAATATAACTACGAATAGCAAAATTGACGAATGAATAACCAGACTTCCGAAGTTTAACTCGATAATATTGGTTTGGCCCCGTTGAGGGCTTCGCCGTTTTAAAACTTCGGAAGTCTAAGCGCTTATTATTTAGCGTTCAGCAGATAGCCTTTAAAATCTCCGAAGTCTTTACTTATCGCGATGGCCAGTTTGGTTTTTGATTCCAGTTCTTTTACCTGCGCGGGCACATCAATTTTAGCGGTTATTTCGGCGCTAAACACATCGGGGAATTTACACGGATGAGCGGTTGATAAAAATACGCCTGCGGTATCTGCACTGGCATTATCGTGCTGAAAATCAGTTAAGGCCTGCCAGGCAATAGCCGTATGCGGGCAAACCACATAATTATGGGTATCAAATACCCAATTGATGGCTTTTACGGTTTCATCATCGTTGTAAGTGAAGCCAATCACCAATTTCTTCAGCTCATCCATATCTGTTTTAAACAGATCGGCAATGCGTACCCAATTGCTTGGGTTACCCACATCCATGGCGTTTGACAAGGTTGCCACAGATGGTTTAGGCTGATAAATGCCTGTTTTTAAAAATTCGGGAACAGTATCATTAGCATTTGTAGCTGCAATAAACTTTTCGACAGGCAAACCCATTTTCCAGGCCAATAAACCAGCGCCTATATTACCAAAGTTTCCGCTTGGTACCGAGAAGATTACCTTTTTAACACCCTGCCTTAACAACTGTGCGTAGGCGTTAAAGTAGTAAAAGGTTTGCGGCACCAAACGCGCGATGTTAATAGAGTTGGCCGATGTCAGGCGGAATTTTTCGTTCAGTTCGGCATCAGTAAACGCTTGTTTAACCAAAGCCTGGCAATCATCAAACGTACCATCAACTTCAAGGGCGCGAATATTTTGTCCGTTTGTGGTTAATTGTTGTTCCTGCACACCGCTTACTTTGCCCTTGGGATAAAGGATAGTAACCCTTGTATTTGGAACGCCTAAAAAGCCCAGGGCAACGGCACCGCCGGTATCGCCGCTGGTAGCGACTAATACATCCAGTTGTTTTTCGCCTTCTTCTAAAAAGTAGCTCATCACACGGCTCATGAACCGGGCGCCAAAATCTTTAAACGCCAAAGATGGGCCGTGGAAAAGTTCCAGCACATGCACATGATCATCCAGCTTTACAACCGGCGCGTCAAAGTTAATGGCGTCATCTATCAAAGCTTTCAAATCATCAGCCGGCATCGCATCGCCTAAAAGATTTTTAGCAACTTCAAAAGCAATTTCGGGCAGGGTATACTTGTCCAGGTTATTTATAAAATCATCCCTCAAACGCGGGATGCTGATAGGCATGTATAAACCTTTATCCTGCGGCATACTGTTAAAAACCGCGTCTTTAAAAGATACTTCTGATTGGATGTTATTGGTACTGTAGAGTTTCATTTTAATTTTGGAATTCGGATGTTCGATTTCGGATTTGTTTTTTGCTCCCGTCATTGCGAGGCACGAAGCAATCTCTTTAGGACTGGCTGCACACCAAGCTTATTTCCCCCGCATATCGGGGATTGCTTCGTGCCTCGCAATGACGTGGTTTTAGATTCGTTGTTGGAATTTTACTTTTGACTTATCCCAGCACCTTCGGCCCGGCATCATTTATCGTTGATACGTAGCCATTAGAGCCTATTTTTAAACCGGTCAAATGTTTTTGTAGTTTTTGGGTTATGCGGTGCGCTGTATCCTCGTCTTTTGTGAAGGCAAAAACAGAAGGACCAGAGCCGGAGATACCAAAGCTTACCGCGCCTAATTCCATCGCCATTTCGCGCATTTTGTAAAAATCAGGTATCAGCATGGAACGTACCGGTTCAACCAATACATCCTTCATGCTGCGGCCAATCAGGTCAATATCATTCATAAACAAACCGCTTACCAGTCCTGCAATATTGCCCCATTGGGTTACCGCATCTTTCATCTGGATGTTCTTGCGGATGATTTGACGCGCTTCCCTTGTTGGTACATCCACATCAGGGAATACGATGGCGCACCACAAGCCTGCCGGATGCGGCAAACGCACCACATCCAAAGGTTCGTAACTGCGGATGAGTACAAAACCGCCCAACAATGCCGGGGCTACATTATCTGCATGGCCATGACCGCAAGCCATTTCTTCGCCCTTCATCGCAAACGGCAGCAATTTTGCAGGATCGTTATCATCGCCTAGCAAGGTTTTAATAGCAAACAAACCGGCCACCGTACTGGCCGAGCTTGAACCCAGCCCGCTACCTATCGGCATTTTTTTATGCAGCTCGATATCCAATCCAACATCGGTACGGCCAACACTTTGTAAGTAATGCTGAACGCTCACACTCACCGTATTTTTAGCAGGATCCATTGGCAAACGCCCGTCATCGCCTGTAATTTTGCTTATAGTGATGCCTGGTTTATTGGTCATCCGCATAATCACCTCGTCGCCCGGCTCGTTAACGGCAAAGCCCAGCACATCAAAGCCGCAAACTACGTTGGCAACGGTGGCCGGGGCAAAAACGTGTACGCCCCCTCCGCCCCCTGAAGGGGGTGCCAAAGAGGGTTTAGTTGTTTCGAATGTCTTATTATCTTCCATATAAATTTATCAAACTATAGTTCCCCCTTCAGGGGGTTAGGGGACTTCTAATTCGCGCCCAAGTTTATCAAATCAGCAAATACACCTGCAGCCGTTACTTCTGCGCCGGCGCCCGGGCCTTTTACTACCAGCGGGCGTTCCTTGTACCTATCGGTAGTAAACGATATAATGTTATCGCTGCCCGATAGCATGTAAAACGGGTGATTTTCATCAACCATTTGCAGGGTGATCGTTACTTTACCATTTTCCAGCTTACCTATGTAGCGTAACACCTTGCCGTCTTTTTCGGCCTGATCTTTTAGCTTTGCAAAGTGGGCGTCTTCTGCTTTAAGCGTAGCGTAAAAATCATCTACCGATTTTGCTTCAAGGCTGGCTTTTGGCAATACGCTTTCAATATCAACGTCGGTTTCTTCCATCGGGTAGCCTGCATCACGGGCCAGGATGAGCATTTTGCGCATAAAATCCTTACCGCTCAAATCGTCGCGTGGGTCGGGTTCGGTATATCCTTTTTCCTGTGCCTCTTTCACCACATCGTGAAAGTTGGCATCGCCCTTAAAGTTATTAAAGATGAACGATATGGTTCCTGATAAAATAGCTTCAATGCGTTGCACCCTATCGCCGCTATTCATCAGGTTTTTTAGGGTGTTGATGATAGGCAGGCCGGCACCAACGTTGGTTTCGTAAAAGAAATCGACTCCATGGCGGCGCGCGGTATCTTTAAAAGTGCGGTATTGCGCATAACTGCCCGAGTTGCCAATTTTATTGCAGGTGATTACCGATATATTAGCTTTAAACACATCCTCATAAAACTCAATTGGCTTAGGGCTGGCGGTATTATCAATAAACACACAGTTGGGCAGGTTCATGGCCTTCATCCTGGCAATAAACTCTTTCAAATCGGCGCTATATGGTGATGCTTCTATATCATTTTGCCAGGTATCTAAAGAAATACCATCACTGTTAAAAGTCATTTTACGCGTATTGCTGATGCCGGCAACTTTTACCTGGATGCCGTTATTATCTTTCAGGTAATCGGTATGGGCATTTAGCTGGGCAAACAACGTTTTACCAATGTTGCCGGTACCTAAACAGAAAGCGTGAAGTGTTTTAGTTAGCTGTACAAAGAAAGCATCATGTACTGCATTGAGGGCCTTTGAAAGATCCTGAGCCGAAATGATAACCGAGATATTATACTCCGACGAACCCTGGGCTATAGCCCTCACGTTAACCCCGTTACGCCCCAGTGCATGAAACAACTTACCCGACATGCCCGGCGTTTGCTTCATGTTTTCGCCAACCACGGCCAATATGGCCAGGTTTTTTTCGATAACCAGGTGCTCCAGCTTTTTAGCTAACAACTCCAGTTCAAATTCCTGTTCTATCAGCTGTTTGGCCTTTTCGGTATCCTGTGGCTGTACCGCAAAGGTGATGCTGTGCTCTGATGATGATTGGGTGATTAAGATGATATTGATTTGCTCGCGGGCTAACAGCGAGAATAAACGGCCGCTAAAACCCGATTTACCTACCATGCCGCTGCCCTCTAAATTAAGGATGCTGATATTGTTGATAGACGAAATGCCCTTGATAGGCAGGCTTGACGCCTTGCAATCATGACGGATCACAGTACCTTCAAATTCCGGTTCGAAAGTATTTTTGATAACAATAGGTATCTTTTTTAGGAAAGCCGGGATCATGGTTGGCGGATAGATCACTTTGGCACCGAAGTAGGAAAGTTCCATGGCTTCGGTATAAGTAAGCTCGGTTAATGAGAATGCTTTTTTAACCATGCGTGGGTCGGCGGTCATCATACCGTTTACATCAGTCCATATCTGAATTTCATTGGCATTAAGCGCCGCGCCGAAGATAGCAGCGGTATAATCTGAGCCGCCGCGGCCTAATGTTGTGGTTTGGCCGGCATCGTTACCCGCAATAAAACCGGTAACAAACAATATTTTATCTTTATTTTCCTGGTGTAAAGTCTTTATCAGCAGTTCGGTCAGGTCGGTGTTTACCTTGGCATTACCAAAGGCGCTGTCTGTTTTAATTACATCGGCAGCATCAACATATAATACGTCTTTAAAATGCTGGGCGGCAATTTTGCTCACCATAATGGTCGAGCAGCGTTCGCCGAAGCTAAGTACCTGGTCGCGGGTTTTGGGGGTAAGCTCGCGTAGCGTTAATACGCCCTGCAGTAATTCCTCTAACTGGTTAAAGTGAATTTTTAAACGGGTGAAGGCCGGGTTTTGGTTTTGCACGTCGAGCAGTGTTTTTACTACTTCAAAATGACGGCGTTCCAGTTCGGCCAGTTGAGCGGTAAACTCTTTACCATTGGCGGCATCTTCGGCCATTGAGGCCAATAGGTTGGTTACCCCGCCCATCGCCGATAATACAACAACCGGCTTAACTTCATTTTTTACTTCGCCTTTTAATATGTTTAAAAGCGTTTGGATACTTGCGGCGGAACCTACGGATGTGCCGCCGAATTTTAAAACTTTCATTGTGTGGTTTTAGCAATATAAATAATAAAAAAGCCTTCCTCGTTTTTGGAGGAAGGCTTCATTTGGTTTCTTTTGTTTATGTTTTACACCATACGATTATCTTCCTCCGAGTTTTATGCCGGTGGTAATAATTGTTGTAATAATGGTGTTGTTAGCTGTCATACTTATAATGTCGACAAAGTAAATAGATATTTTTATAATAAGCAAGCTTTATTTTACTTTTTTAAAAACGGAGGCCTCATTAACAGCATTGTGCAAGGCAAACGCATCTAATTGGGTTAACATAACTTAACACATTTCAGATAAAACACTCATAAGTATTTAATAATCAATATTTTATATTTTATCATGGTTAACACTAAACTGATTGCGCAATTTAGGCGCATCCAAATATTTGTGCCTGGTGTTGGCCCATACAAGTCGCTTGGGCAGCTCCATCATTTAACCAGCATCATGCAATAAAAACAAGGTTTCGCTTAATGCTCATATCTCCCCAAGCCATAAGCTTATTCCGTTAGCTATTTTTAAATAACAACTTTTCGCCGTTAACTATTTACCCCTGGCTATAGCTATTTCCCTGTTTTAACAATGGTCTGCATAGTATTTGTTACTTTTGAGCCTTTATTATTATGCAGGGATTACTCATCAAATCAACCGGAAGCTGGTACCAGGTGCAAACACCCGATGGCCAACGGATTGATTGCCGGATAAAAGGCAAATTCAGGATGCAAGGCATCACCACCACCAACCCCGTGGCCGTGGGCGATGTGGTGGAATTTGAAATGGAACCCGAGCAGGAAAGCGGGGTAATTACCAAACTGCACCAGCGTAAAAACTATATAATCCGCAAGGCTATTAACCTGAGCAAGCAGGCCCAGATTATAGCTGCCAACCTTGACCAGGCGCTGTTGGTAGTAACTTTAGCTTCGCCACGCACCTCATTAGGGTTTATCGACCGATTTTTGGTTACCGCCGAGGCTTATGATATACCTGCCCGATTGATATTTAACAAAGTAGATTTGTTTAGCGACGAAGGCCTGGAAATATTGGCCGACCTGAAAGCCGTTTACGAAAAAATTGGATACCCCTGCTTTGAAGTATCAGCATTGGAGGGCACCAACATTGATAAAGTACAGAAACTTTTAAAAGATAAGGTAACGCTGTTTTCGGGCCACTCCGGCGTAGGCAAATCAAGCCTTATTAACGCCTTGTTGCCCAACCTTGACCTGCGTACCCACATGGTATCTGAGTGGAGCGACAAAGGCATGCATACCACCACCTTTGCCGAAATGTTTGAACTACCCCAGGGCGGCTTTATTATCGACACCCCCGGCATCCGCGAATTGGGTGTTATCGACATAGAAAAAAACGAATTAAGCCACTTTTTTCCTGAAATGCGCTCGCGCATGAACCAGTGCCGTTTTAACAACTGCCGCCACATTAACGAGCCAGGCTGTGCTGTGCTGGAAGCTTTGGAAGAGGGTGATATTGAACTATCACGTTATGAAAGCTATTTGAGCATTTATCATGGGAATGATACCAGGGCTTAGGGAAAAGAGTTAAGAGATTAGAATCAAGAGTTAAGACAGCTTCATGTGCTGGCCCATCGTTCGATAATAAACCCCTACTTTTTCCTCCCCGCTATAAAATCTCTGAAATCACTGCATTCATTTATGGCAAGTTTATAAAAAGCAGTTTTTGAGTAGTTTTGATGCAATTCAACAAAATAGGGATTATGCTCCATCATAACGTTGTATTTATTAATTGCTATTTGGTATTCCTTATCGGTAAGGTAATAATGTTGCGGGTACCTAACCTGGTTTTGACAACATTTGGCTGCCATAAAGGTACAGCGGGCCTCAAAATCCTTGTTTTTACTTAAAGCCCGGGCTTTAAGGTAATATTTCTTTGCATTAGAGGCTCTTAAAAAATCGGTGTCGTAATACTCATCGCGTTTACGGTCAAAATCATACTCGGCCCAGGTATAAGCAATCAAGTACCATGCATTACCGTAATACGATGTGTTATACATGCCTGTTGCTATTTGGTAATAATATTGTGCTGCATTCCGGGGATCGGTTTTTACAAGATTTTCTAATTTAGCCATACGCAGCGCAAAGCTTGATTTTGTGTAAGCCGTTTTTTTATATGTAGGTTTACCCATGCGCTCGTTCTCGAAAAAAGGGTCTGCACTATATTCTTTTCCCGCCCAATCGGTATATGGTGTATGTTTCGCCAGCTCTTTCGGGATATTTTTAAAGGCCCCAAATGCATTTACATACTTGTGCTCTCGCAAATAAGCTGTGCCCAAAAGGTCATATATATCGTAGCTTAGCTTTTGGTTTATCTCCGAAGTGAGCACCTTAAGGTACGGTGTTTTGTTACGGTCTTTAATCAATGATATCATTTTTTCAAGATTGTGCGAACGTACTTTGCGTTGTAAAAAATCCGGCATATTAAAGCCAGGAGCCACTCTATAAATGGGTATTGTTTGATCCCCTCTGAGTATTGCGAGGGCGGCCATCGCGGTATCTTTTTGTTTTAGATAAATTGGCGACAATACCAGTTTATAAAAGTCACGTGCTGATGTTGAATAGCTTTTAAGATAATAGCTATCGTTTCCATAATTAGTTCCCAATTGGTATTTAGTATAAGCGGCCTCCCACTTTACCTTTTTATCTAACCATGATAAAGATGTTGCCAATTCTGCTTCGTTTATACGATTGAGCTTATTTATCTTTTGGGCTAATAGTAAAAGCCTTATCATTTGTCTCTGATCCTCAAGCGCAGGAGTTAGTACACCTTTTATTGAAGCTAAAGCTTTAAAACCGTCGGCATTGTTATGCTGCATCCAGGAAAGATAGGCTACCGCAAGTTTGGCTAATGCTGGCTGCCTATATTTTCCTTCATTTGCCAGGCGGTTACAAAACGCCTTAAGGCGGGGTAAATATGTTTCTTGTTTTTTTACGGAATTGGCTTTAGGCGTAAAAACAAAATGATAGTAATCGTAAGGATTAGAAAGTATTTTTTTATTAATTTTTGACCAAAGGTACCCCTCTTCTATTTTATTGATTTCGCGCACCAACAACATTTTTATCAATTCTGATTTTGGTGCACACTGATAAACCGAGGCAAGTGCTGAAAGACTCACCTTGGGGTTGCGAAACCCCTTGATCGCGTACACGTAAGCTTTTTGGTTGGGGGTTTTGGCAAATTTCGTAATACTTGCAATCGGAATGTCAATACCATTAAACTCGTAAAAAGCCTGTATCCGTCGCTCGGGATAACGGGCAAACACTACCGAGAACAAGTAAGCTGCCTTTGCCGGATCGCCTGTTCTCCATTCGCTTCCTGCTCTTAATGAAAGTGCCCAACCTTTAACGTGACTTTTTGACTTAGAACCTGCTATATGTTTGGCATATAATTTAGTTGCACCAAGTTCTTCGCCGGCATAATACATCAAGCGCTGTGCCTGGTAATAATAGCGCAGCTTTATAAAACTACCAGCAGTAGTTTTGGCATATTTTACCGCCTCGCGTGCTTTAGCATGCATCAACTTTTTATCTGGCAACGTTGTACTCCATCTAATATCAACAGATGAGACGGTTAACGGCTCCAATGTTTTCGCAAAACGATAATATTGCAACGCTTCATTATTACTTCCTGAAACGAGCACTCTTAAGAACGTATTTTTTTTCAGACTATCAGGTAGCCTACCGTTCGGCTTTAAATAATTTAAAAGCAATAACGAATCAACAGGCCTGTTAAATTCATACATCGCTTTGCTCACGTCGCCTTCTAATACGCCTTTACCTAAATGCGCAGCCCATTCGGCGCTATTAACATTTGCCTCGTCAAGCGGGTCATGGTCCTCATTTAAAAACGACATCCCGTTAAAATAAAATGATTTATAATTATCATTCTCCTGTATCGTGTTATGAAAAAAAGAAGCATAATAATCATACGGATCTGCTTCCGGGCCACAAGCCAGGTCAATAGCAACCCCTATAAAAAAGCATGCAATAACGCTAACGGAAAATATGATCAGTTTTTTCAAGGTCGGCATAGGTATAGGTTTTTATTACTGGCTCGTCAAGGTGAAAATAAATGACATTTAGTGTATCTGCTTTTATCAGCGGCGATAAGTAAGCGGCTGTGGCTTGCAAATCACCGGCCGAAACTGCCTCCCATCTTACTTCGTCATTGGCTTTTAAGCCATCATCGGGCAGGTCTGTTTTAGCACGGTAAATATTATTCCCTATAAATATAAACTGATTTTTGTTATGCAAATCATCAATCGAAATTCTTTTTGCAATACCAATGTACTCATGATCACGAAAGGCCACCGCCCAGCTAAATAGCGGCAAACCCACATCAACAGGCAGGGGATAATTGCTCATGTTATCGCCGATATATTTCTTCAGTTCGGCAATTTCCAGGATAGAGTTTTGCTGCCCATACTTGCGCAGGTTACCCATATTATAACACATTAACATTACCCGGCTAACCGGTGGGATGCCGCTGCTTTTTTGATTTTTTATTTGATGAAGCCTTAGCGTGACCGAAAAACACCTGCTTTTTAAGTAAGGTACCTGTTGCAGCTTTTTCAGCAGATAAAAGAAATTCTCGCGGGTACTTGCCGTCCAGTCACAATCCACCTGAAATTCATCAAACGTATACTTGCCGGCCTGGTGTATTTTGCCATCAACAAAATTGCTGATTTTACCGGCCAGGTCATCTAGCTGAGGATGGGTGATGTTTTTGAGAATGTTATTAACAATAAATACAACAGGAACAACAGCAACAGTATCCGGCAGTTGAGCATTAAAGGTAATGGGCGATATCGGAACAGGCGAGGTGCCCGTTTCGTCCATATCAACATCCATTATCCGCACGTACAATTTACTGGCGTGAAAATGCCGTAGATAAGCCTGCTCGGTAGGATTGGCCTTATAAACGGTTTTCCAGTAATAAAAGGAAGTATTAACCACGCGATCGTGCTTACACGATGCAGAACAAAGCGCAAAGATAAAAAGGACAAGGAATGAACTTTTATTGCATGTTTTCATTCTTTGTCCTCTAAAAATATCGTCTTAATTCCTGACTCTAACCTCTCGATTCTATTCCAAAGCTGTCTTAAAATCTTCCACTAAATCATCCAAATCTTCGATACCTACTGATAGGCGGATCATGCTTTCGGGAATACCCATTTCGGCGCGGCGCTCGGCACCAAGCTCAAAAAATATGGTTTGGGCTACGGGGATAGCCAGGGTACGGGTATCGCCCAGGTTGCTCGATTTTACTACCAGCTGTAGTTTGTTTAAAAATGCAAGGCAATCAATACTGTCGTCCAGTTCGATGCTCATCAGCCCGCCAAATTTGGCAAATAACTTACCGGCACGCTCATGTTGTGGGTGGCTTTCCAGGCCCGGATAAAATACCTTTTTAATTTTTGGATGGCTTTCAAAATATGTAGCCAACGCCAGCGCGTTATTACAGGCCCGCTCCAAACGCAAAGCCAGCGTTTCTGACCCTACAGACAAAGAGTGTGCAGCCTCGGGCGATAAAGTGCCGCCTGCATCGCGAAGTCCTTTTTTACGAATCTGCGTCATACCCAAAGCTTCGGGTTTTACCTGGGTTTTAAAGCTCGGGAAAATATTGGGGTATACGCTCCAATCAAACAAGCCGGTATCGGTAACACTGCCGCCTAATGCATTGCCGTGACCGCCAATGTATTTAGTTAACGAGTTGATTACCAGGCCTGCCTGTACATCAACCGGGTTAAACAGGTAAGGCGACGTCATGGTGTTATCTACCACGTATAAAATTCCTTTTTCGCTGCAAAGTGTGCCAATACCCTCCAAATCTGCAATTTGCGTGGCAGGGTTGGCAATGGTTTCAACAAAAATAAGTTTGGTATTTTCTTTTATTTCGGCGCGAACGTTTTCAACATCTGTAGCATCAACAAAGGTAATATCCAAACCTAAATCAATATACGTTTGAAAAATGCTGCGGCTGTTGCCAAATAAAAACGAACTGGCTACAATATGATCTGTATGCTTTATTAATGCCATAATGGTGGCCGAAATAGCCGCCATACCGGTAGAGAAAGCGATAGAAGACAAGCCCTTTTCCATTTGGGTTACTTTATACTCCAATGCGGTAACCGTAGGATTTCCCTGGCGCGAGTATGCGTAACCTTTCTTTTTGTTCTGAAAAATATCAACCAAATCCTGCACATCCTCGTGCCCGTAAGTAACCGAAGTGTGGATTGGTTTATGTAAAGATCCATGCTCTGGCTTGCCCAGGCGGTCGGCATGTAATAGGGTAGTTGTAAAGCCTCTTTTAGTAGTCATTGTGAACCTATCAGTAAAAAAATAATAGCGGTTGCGAACTTAGCGGTTTTTGAGCAAAAAATGACGACTTTTTTAATATACTATGAGTAAGTAACAAGATATGAGAATAGACAGACAAGAAAGAAAACAACGCTTATTGTATCATGAACCTTTTTTGCACTATCTTTCTACTTCCAAACAATCAGAATAATGAGGGCAGTATTACAACGGGTTACCGAAGCAAGTTGCAAAGTTGATGGTGAAATAACCGGGCAAATTGGCGCCGGCTTCCTGGTATTGCTGGGTATCGAGGATGCCGATACTGACGAGGATCTAAACTGGCTGGCCAATAAAATTGCAGGCATGCGTGTTTTTGGCGATGAGAACGGCCTGATGAACAAAGCCCTTGCCGATATCAATGGCGACATATTGCTGATATCGCAATTCACCTTATTTGCCCAAACAAAGAAAGGAAACCGGCCATCATTTATCCGGGCGGCAAAACCCGATAAAGCGATTCCGATGTATGAGCAAATGATAAAAACGCTTGAAAACATCATCGGTAAAAAAATAGCTGCCGGCATTTTTGGAGCCGATATGAAGATTAGTTTATTGAATGATGGCCCTGTAACCATTGTGATGGATACCAGGGACAGAGACAATCATTGAAAATATTTTAACAACTTTTATGGAAATTAAAGAAGCACAGCATCTGGTAGATAAGTGGATAAATACCACGGGCATCCGGTATTTTAATGAGTTAACCAATACTGCCATTTTGATGGAGGAGGTGGGCGAAGTAGCCCGCATTATGGCGAGGCAGTATGGCGAACAATCATTCAAAAAATCGGATACAGAGGTAAACCTGGCAGATGAAATGGCGGATGTGCTTTTTGTGCTGATATGCCTGGCTAACCAAACCGGTATCGACCTCACGGATGCACTGGAAAAGAATATGGAAAAGAAAAGCATCCGTGACGCCGACCGGCATAAGAATAACGAGAAGCTGAAATAGCGCAAGTCAAAATTATATATTTATTTTTATTATTTAACAAAATTAAATTTGTTAAAAATCGCATTTTAGATACTTTAATAAGGAAAGTGCCGTTAAAACTCAAAACTAGACTTCCTTATTATGAAAAATTATATTATCTCATTTACCTTGTTGATTGCGCTCTGTTCATGCGAAAAGAAAAGTGAGCCATCAAAAATGAATGCTGCGGATATCATGCTGGCACCGCCACCGGTGGCAGAAGAAAAAAGTATAGGCAACGCAAATTCTTTAGCTAAATCAGCTGCAGATAAAAGCATATCACTCCAAAAAGAGACGATTGATACTTCAAAAAAGATCATTAAGGAAGGCGAAATCCGTTTCCATACCGGCAACCTCAACGCTGCAAAACAAAAAATAGTAAATTCATTACAAAGCCTTGGAGGTTATGTAGCCGAAGAAACAGAAACCAATGGCAGCGATAACAGTCAAAAAGAATTTGATTTAAAGGTCCGCGTACCCTCAAAAAATTTCGACAGGTTCCTGGATGCGCTGCAAGCCAGCGGCGATAGTATCGACACTAAAAACATCCGCAGGAAAGATGTTACCTCAGATTTTATCGACATAGCAACCCGGTTAAAAAACAAACAGTTACTGGAAAGCCGATACCTGGACTTGTTAAGAAGAGC
Organism: Mucilaginibacter sp. P4_C11; assembly: GCF_056402115.1. Taxonomy (NCBI): domain Bacteria; kingdom Pseudomonadati; phylum Bacteroidota; class Sphingobacteriia; order Sphingobacteriales; family Sphingobacteriaceae; genus Mucilaginibacter; species Mucilaginibacter sp. P4_C11. The sequence continues at coordinate 136,777 of NZ_JBFUIA010000014.1, forward strand.
CACAAAAACAAGCGACTTATTGGAGATAGAGGACAAGATAGCCGATATCCGCACGGATATCGAGTCAACCCAGGGGCAGCTAAATTATATGACTCGCCAGGTTGCTTTCAGCTCGCTTGATATCACTTTTTACAATAAACAAGGTGAACGAACAACTAACGAAAATGGCTTTAGCTACCGGTTTAAACAGGCAATAACCCAAAGCTGGGATATTGTACAAGGCTTGTTTTTTACAATCATCACACTTTGGCCGGTTTTAGTTATAGCACTTATAGTTTTTTTGTGGTTCAGAAGATGGGCAAGAAAAAGAAAACTGCAAAAGGATGCCGAATAAAAAGACGCTAATACCCTGCTAATTTTATTGCTGTAATTTCACCAATCGCTCCCCATCCAACACCGGGATAGCCGTTGCGATATCTACCTGCAAACAAAAATCGATATCCTTTTGGATACCTAATTTTTTAAGCCGCTCGCCGTGGGATGTCTTTTTGAGGTAATCGTTAATATCATGCTTACCCAATTGGTACAAATCATTGGCGGCCAGCGCGGCATCATCCAAAATATAACCGTCAGTTTTTAATTGATCGATTACGGCACCGGCAAACAGCGTATCCTCGAGGTTGAAATTATTTTTCCAGCCCGCACAAACCAGCAATACGTTATCGTTCTGCGTTTTGAGCCAGTCGCTTAATGCAGTAAGGTTCAGGAACGATCCTATCACAATCTTTTTAGCTGTGCGGGATAAATGCAGTGCGTGGGTACCGTTTGTGGTGGTAAGCACCACTGTTTTACCGGCAACTTTTTCGATAGTGTATGAAAATGGCGAATTACCAAAATCAAAGCCGTCAACTACTTTTCCGTCGCGTTCTGCTGCCAAAAGGTAATCCAGCCCTTTCTCTCTATACGCGGAACACTCCTCAACCTGTGATACCGGGATAATAGCCTCAGCACCGTTTTCAATACCATAACATATAGATGATGTTGCCCTGAAAATATCAATAACCACTACAATGTATTCCTCCACATTAAAAAGTGGCAGCAATGCAGGGGTAAGGCAAACGTGTGCCCCCCGGCCCCCTGAAGGAGGAGTTTGGTTATCGATACTTTCAGACATTTGTTTAAACAATAAATTAGAGTGCAGACTCTTGTTCCCCCTTCAGGGGGTTAGGGGTGGGCCTATTTGTAAAAAGGCGGCTTTACAATTTTAGCCTTTATTTTATTATCGCGGATGCTGATGAAAATTTCTGTACCTTCTTTAGCGAAGGCATTATCAACATAACCCATGCCAATTGCTTTTTGTAGCGACGGCGATTGCGTGCCCGATGTTACCTTACCAATGGTATTGCCATCGGCATCAACAATGGGGTAATCGTGACGTGGAATACCGCGGTCTATCATTTCAAAACCAACCAGTTTTTTGCTTACGCCTGCTTGTTTTTGTTGCTGCAAAGCTTCAGCATTGGTAAACTCCTTGTTGAATTTGGTTACCCAGCCAAGGCCGGCCTCTAATGGCGATGTGGTATCGTCAATATCATTACCGTAAAGGCAAAAGCCCATTTCTAAACGCAAGGTATCACGGGCGCCTAAACCAATTGGTTTTATGCCGAATGGTTCACCGGCTTTAAAAATTGCAGCCCAAATCTGTTCTGCGTATTGGTTGTCAAAATAAATTTCGAACCCGCCTGCACCGGTGTAACCTGTAGCCGATATTACCACATTATCAACACCGGCAAACCTTCCCTTTTTAAAAGTATAGTATTCCATGGATACCAGGTCAACATCTGTAAGGCTTTGTAGTGCTTCGGCAGCTTTGGGACCCTGGATGGCCAGCAATGATGTACGGTCAGATATGTTTTTCATATCAACACTCTTAGTATTGTATTTGGATACCCAGTCCCAGTCTTTATCAATATTTGATGCATTAACTACCAGCATGTACGTCTTTTCGTCAATACGGTAAACCAGCAAATCATCTACAATGCCACCGTCTTCGTTTGGCAGGCAGGAGTATTGCACTTTGCCATCGTATAATTTAGCGGCATCGTTACTTGTAACCCGTTGGATAAGGTCAAGCGCGTTATCGCCTTTCAAAATAAACTCGCCCATGTGGCTTACATCAAACACCCCTACCGCCTTGCGTACGGTTTCGTGTTCGGCGTTAATACCCACGTATTGCACGGGCATGTTGTAGCCGGCAAAAGGCACCATTTTGGCACCGGCTTTTATATGTACATCGGTTAAAGCAGTATTCTTCATGCGGTCAGTTCAATCAGCCGCAAAGGTAATTATTTTGGTGAGGAAAATTAAGCCGGGTTGCAAATTAAGAAAGTGGTTTTATAGCTGATAGTTGACTCAGCTATCCGTTTTACTTAGCTCCTCATAAAACTTAACCAAATCCTTTGCAACCTTGTTTACATCATGCTGCTGCTCAACCAATTTGCGCGCATTGAGGCCAACGCTTTTGCAAAATTCTTCATCGGATATGCACCGTTCTATGGCATGGTAAAACTCGGCGCGATCATTGGCTATCATGATATTGGTGCCGTTGGTAAAGTTTATACCTTCGGCTCCTAAGGCGGTGGATATAATACATTTTTGCATGGCCATTCCCTCTACAATTTTCACCCGCATACCTCCGCTTGATAAAAGCGGAACAATCATAATGGCTTTGCTATTTACAAAATCAAAAGCATCGTCAACTTCGCCCTGGATAAATATTTTACCCATTACCTCATAGTCGTCAAAACGCTCGGGAATGTTATGGCCTGCCACGTAAAATTTAACCCGCAAATCGCCTTCTGTCAGGTCTTTATAGAAATTATCAATAAACCATTCTATCCCCTCACGGTTGGGCAGCCAATCCAGCGAACCAAGGAAAAACAAGCTGGGGAATTCTGTTTTCTTAAAATCGGGGCGGTACCTGGTAAGATCTATCCCAACAGGAAAAATCTCGACCGGAATGGTGGCGCCGTATGAAAGCACCGTTTTTTGATCTTCGGCTGTAAATACCGCAATTGCGTCAAACTTATTAAGCTGTTGCAATTCATAATCTTTTATACGGCGGGCAACCATGCGCAGGTACCACCTTTTAAGCAGGTCGGTTTTTTGATGCGCAAGCCGCTCATAAACCTGGTGTTCGATGTTATGTGACCGGTAAATAAGCTTGGCTTTTGATACTTTGCGAATAGATGCCAGGTAAGGTGTTACAAACAAACCCTCAAACTGAATAATGTCATAAGCGGTTTGCTTTAACTCCCTGATAAGCAATTTCTCAAACTCGGCATCGTAATACCTATCTACGTTGTTTGATTTTTTGCGAAACAGGTTCACGGCAGCATCAAACATAGATACGTTGATGTTGATTTTAAACGAGCTATAGTTTATTTTATCTTCCAGCTCATCTTTTTCATAATAGCTGCTGCTATACTTTTGCGCATTTAACGCCACCAGCGACACTTCATGCCCAAGGGCAATTAATCCTTTTATGGTATTGCACACCACTATGGCATATCCGCCATTTTGCGGAAATGGGACACGATGTGTTAAAATAAGGATCTTCAAATGATTGATGGGTTTGTCACAAAAATACCAACCAGAAAGTGGTTATCAAAACATATACCCAAAGTATCTTTAAAAAATACTCAGCTGCGGGTCGCTCACCCTGAAAGTTTTACGATGATATGGCGTAAAACCAATTTTCATAACCGTTTCGCGGTGTTTTATAGTTGGATAGCCTTTGTTTGTATGCCAATCATATTCCGGGTGTTCGGCAGCAATTTTTAACATATAGTCGTCCCGGTAAGTTTTGGCTAATATGGATGCCGCTGCAATACTGAAATATTTACCATCGCCCTTAATAATGCATTCGTGCGGAACGTTTGGGTATTTTTTAAACCGGTTGCCGTCGATAATTAAAAACTGCGGCGCAATGTGCAGTTTTTCTATAGCGCGATGCATAGCCAGGAAAGAGGCATTAAGAATGTTGATTTCGTCTATCTCAAAATTATCAACCGATGCAACAGCATAAGCAATGGCCCGTTCTTCAATTACTGTACGTAGCTGATAACGTATCTCTTCCGATACCTGCTTGGAGTCGTTCAGTAAATTGTGATCAAAATCATGAGGGAGGATAACAGCCGCAGCAAACACCGGCCCTGCAAGGCAGCCGCGACCAGCCTCATCACATCCCGCTTCAATCAATTCAAATTGGTACCTTGCTGCTAACATGTTACAAAGATAGAGGTATCAAGTAGTAAGTATCAAGTATCAGGACCGAAGAATAGTTCAGCAATATAATTTTAGACCGGCATTGATGAAATTCGCTCCAATTCACGCCTATTCGTGTGTATTAAATTCGCTTCAATTCGTGAAATTGGCGTGTATTAAAATATCTTCAGTGTAAGCAGGGTAATATCGTCTATTGGCTTGCTTTTATGCCCAAGGCTCAGGTGATCTAAAAGCAGGTCGTTAAAATTATCGGGCGACAAGTGTCCGTGTGTTTTTACAAAAGCAAGTAGTTTATCTTCGTTCCAAACCTTGTTACTGGTTGATTCAAAATCCATCAAACCATCGGTATAATTTACAATAAGGCTGCCGGGTTCAACATCCACTTCTCCTTCGTTTAAAAAAGGTAGTTCTTCAAAAACACCAATCATTGTGGTACCCAGTTTTAGCGGAATGGCCTCACCATCAGCAAAAAGAATGGTTGGGTTATGGCCGGCGTTAATATAATTTAGTTTGCGTTTCTTTTGGTTATACCGGGCCAGGAACAAAGTAATAAACCGTTCGCCCTTGGTATTGTTAAGCACTATTTTATTAAGGCGATCAATAATATTGGTCAGGTCGTCTTCCACCGCGGCCCAGGCGTGCAGGCTGGCCTGAAAATTTGCCATCAGCAGCGCTGCCGATATTCCTTTACCCGATACGTCGGCAATACACCATAAAAATTCGTTTTCATTAAGGCGGATAAAATCAAAATAATCTCCTCCTATATTTTGATGGGGCAGATACTTAGCGCCAACTTCTACTGCATCATCTTTATGAATCCTCAGCGGTATCAGCATATTCTGCACCTCAACGGCAAGCTCCATTTCGCGCTGAAAACGTTCTGATTGTAAGCGCTCTTTAAATAATTTTTTATTCTCCAGCGCCACGATGATCACATTCATCAGGGTTTGGATGAAGTTAAGATCGTTGCTTAACATCTCGCCCGATGTGTCAAAATCGCCGATAAGCGCGTAAGCCAGGGCCTTACTTTTGTGGTATATCGGAATAAAATAATTGTATTTACGCAGGGTAATATCCTGGTGGTCGGCTATCGCCACAGGCGACTTAACCTTCTTTAATTTATCACACGCCCTGCTCAATGCCATCGCCGACTCTGTTTCGCCGCCGTATTTAGAGATACATACAAACTTATTTTCCTTTTCTATCAGGAAACGGAGCTTGCCAACCTGCAGATAGTTTTGCAGGATAACCTCAAGCATTTGTATAAGTATTGGGGTAGAAGTATTCTTATTAATGGCCCTGGTGATCTCCAATAAGGAATTCAACTCGGATTGCCGTTTCAGCAACAGCCTTATTAATTCGTCTTCGCCAGAACTATCGTCTTTGTATTGCATTTGTTTTTAGTCGCATGACTAAAGTAAAAAAAATATTTTCAAATGCGTGTACTTTGTGATTTTATATCGAAAGCATCGCGCAAACCAACTGTAACCAGGTTAAACGCGTACACCAGCAGCATAATGGCAAGGCCAGGAATAATGGCCAGGAAAGCCGAATCCATTACGATGTACCCGTAATGCTCTTTAATCATACCACCCCATGTTGGCATTGGTGGCTGTGCACCAAAACCCAGGAAACTAAGCCCGGCCTCGAGCAAAATTGCCGATGCGAAATTTGAGGATGCCAGCACCAGAATCGGGCCGGTTATATTTGGCAAAATGTGCCTGGTAATGATACGCCTGTTATTGAAACCGAGGGCGCGGGCGGCTTCTACATATTCTACCTGTTTCAGGCTCATTACCTGGCCGCGTACCAGGCGGGCTACCTCAACCCACATGGATAAGCCTACTGCAATAAATATTTGCCAAAGCCCCTTCCCTAAAGCAAATGATATAGCAATAACCAGCAACAACGCCGGTAACGACCATAATATATTCATCACCCAGCTTAAAGCCCCATCAATCCACCCGCCAAAATACCCGGCTATGGAACCAATGGTTACCCCTAAAAACATGCTGATTATTACCGACATCAGCCCAACTGCCAATGAAATACGCGTACCCAGCAACAGGCGGCTCAGCAAATCGCGCCCGTAAACATCGGTACCCAGCCAAAAAGTTTTGGTGGTTATTTGCTCGCCTTTAATTTTATCACTGAAATTTTTATATATCTCCGCGGTTTTTTCGCAGGAGAAGGTTGGGCTTAACAATACTTTGTTAAAATGGTAGCGCGGTTTAATCCCGGTTACCACTTCAAAAATATTATAGGCCTTGGGGTCGGGTTTATCTTCATTGCCAATATATTCGTTTACGTGGATAGAATCCTGTTTAAAATAATACCCTGTAATAGGTAGTTCCCTGTAAAATGAGGGCTGTCCAAAAAACATCCGCCTAAAAAAACCCACAGTGTCCACCTGCTCGCCTTTGCGTATAAGCAACATCATGAATTTTGTGCCGGGCTTTTTAATACTTAGCTGTATTGTCATGTTATTGGCTTGCGGGGTGTTGTCGGGCATTATCAAATACCCCAAAATAGCCACCAATAAGGTTATCGCAATGAAAACGAGGCCGGCCATGGCAATTTTATTACGCTTAAATGCGTTCCAGGTGCGTTTTGAGGGGGTAAGCTGGGCCAATAGTTAATAGTTCCGTTTGGCTAAATATCGCTTAAATAGGCACAATAAGCAATTGCGTTGCTACAAATTACATTGATATTAAAAACAGGGCTATTTTACCATGCGGCCTTTCCACTGGTATTGTTTATTACCGCCTATTACGCCTATTACGGCAATATAAACAATATGCAATGGTGTTAATAATAAAATTAAACTAACCAGGTAGCTCCGCTTAAAAAACGAAGTAATGGGGATGATATAAAAAAGCTCGACAAAAATTTTTAAGAGTATCTGCGCTAAAAAAAGCTTAAAAAAATATACGTCGAATAACCCAAGCAATAAGTTGAGCAACAATAACACATTGAACCCCCAAAAGGCGAAACCCAATGCCACTACCTTTTTATTCTTATATTTTGTTGACTTGGATGCCCAGCGCCGCCTTTGCTGCATAAACTCTTTAAAATTGGGCTTGGCGTGGGTATAAACCACCGCTTCGGACTGCTTGAGAAAAGCTATTTTGCCGGGAAAATGTTCAGCAATTTTTTGCAGCAGCAACTCATCATCGCCCGATGCCAGTTCGTCAATACCTGCAAAGCCGCCAACTTCATTAAATACATCCTTGCGGTAGGCCAGGTTGGCCCCATTGCAGTTTGATGCCCGGCCATTACCTATAAATGCCGCGCCTATCCCTATTAAATAAGCAAACTCCAGGGTTTGCAACAATTCAAAAAGCGATTTTTCTTCAAAAAATGTAACAGGCGATGATATCATTACCGGGTTAAAAGCTTCGTAATGCCCAACAATGGTTGATAGCCACTGGCTGCCCATGCGGCAGTCGGCATCGGTAGCTACCATTAACTCGCCCGATGACAGCTTTATCGCTTCGGCAATAGCCTTCTTTTTATAGGAGTTTAAAGGTTGGTTTTCGTTAAGCTTAAGTAACGTAATACCCTGGCGGCCAAAGCTTGCTATAATTTCAGCGGTATTATCTGTCGAATGATCATCTACAATGATAACTTCCAGCAGGTGTTTGGGGTAATCCTGTGCCAGGATGTCGCCGATAGTTAAATGGATACTTTGGGCCTCGTTACGGGCGGCAATAAGTACGGTAACCCTGGTATTAAAGCTTGTAGGCGAAAGTTGCGTGGTTTTAACGTTAAACCATCCTTTTACCAGATACAGGATTAACGCCACGTACAGGAAGGTAAGCAGTAACGAAATGATACTAAGCGTTGCGATCAAAGAATTTGAGTTTAAAAACAAATAAAGAACCTAAAATAGCAGGAATAAACAAATTTATTAGCCATATGAGCGAAACACAGGATATAACGGCCAATTTTTGATCTGTAACGTATATAAACAGGTGTGCCGCTGTAAAACCGCGCACCCCGATATCAAATAAATCGAGCGAGGGCAATGTTGACGTGACAAAGAAAAACACCATAAGTACCAGCAGCATAGGAATAATGGAGACTTGTGGCACCAGCAACTGGAATACCAGGTAATATTGAAATGTAAAAGTGGCGTACCTTGCCAGGCTAAAGGCCATGGTTTTAAGAAGTTCATTGGTTTTATACCTGCTCAACACATCAAAAAACCGATGATATTTACGGATAAAGGCAATCTTATCAAATAAATACACCATCCATTTAATATGGAAATAAACGATAAGCTGCAGTAAAACCAATACGCCCAAAATGGCAACAACAGTTATATACGCCCATTTTTTATCATTAATAAAACTTAGCACAAACCAAACTGACGAAATGATACCCAGTATATTGGTGATTAAAGCCTGGCTAAATGCCCCTACTCCCATAGCAAAAACACCAGGAATCCTTTTTCGGTTTGGTAAAAACATAACACGGCCACCATATTCACCAATCCGGTTAGGAGTGGTTACAGCCCAGGTAAGGCCGCAAAAAACAGCTTCTACAGCCTCCCATAAAGATATAGCTATCAGGGCTTTGGTAACGTAACGCCATTTGAGCGCCTCCAAAAACCAGTTTAAGAACATAAGTAACACCACAATGCCAAGTGTAAAAACCACTCTTGAAACACTTAAATTGGATGCTAATAGTTCAAACTCCTGTAGCTCGGTGCTTTTTTTTGAAAATTGCCTGTAAATAAACAATCCGGCTACTATTACTATACTGGCTTTGAGTAGATAAGAAATTGTTTTTTTAGTAGAAGTGGTCAAGAAGCTAAAAGTTTATACAATGTTACGAAAAATGGAGCAAGGATTAACTTGCTTCCCAATAACGCAACTTTAGCATTTTTGTTTATTTTAACCTTGCTTTAAAAAACGCTATGGTATTGGCATAAGCATCTTTGGTGGCGTCGCTGTTATAGGCCGGGCTGCTGGGATTGGCAAAACCATGGTCGGCATCGTATTGGTGCAGGTATAGTTTTTTGCCGGCAGCTTTCATATCATCATTAAACTTACCCACTACTTTAGGGTTTATCCATTGGTCTTTATTGGCAAAATTGGCCAGCACATCGGCGTTCAGCGTTTTTAATTTGGCCACATCCTGTTCGGGCATGCCGTAATACATTACGGTGCCTGCCAGTTTTTTGCCGGCAAGCAGGCCGGTTTGTAAACTCCAGCCGCCACCAAAGCACCAGCCAATGGTAGCAATATGCGCCCCGGCTCCTGCATAAGTAATAGCGCCATTGATGATGGCTTTGGCCCTGTCTTCAACAACTGCCTGCATTAATTTTCCGGCATCTTTAGGGTCGGTAGCTATTTTGCCATCGTAAAGGTCAAGGTCAATGATATTTACATTGCCCAAATCATTGTAAATTTTTTCCGATTCCCGTTTAACATAATCGTTCAGGCCCCACCATTCGTGGATCACCAGGATATAGTTATTGGTAGGCTTTTTTGCTTTCAGCAAATAGGCTGTAGATGTTTTTCCGTCGGGTGTTTGGTAGGTAATATTTGCGCCTATACTGCTCTGAAAATGGATTGGCAAGGGCTTTAAATGCGCCATCCGGAACTCAGGGTTGGATGCCAGCATGGCAAAACGCTGGGTTGATGATGGATTGGCGCAGCAAACCACCTTTTTGTTTTGAGCAAAGGTAAATGAGCTAAAAGCGATTAGCAGCGTAAGTATGATCAGTTTTTTCATGTCGGCTTTTTTTATTGCGATTATAACAATAACGTAGATGAAATGATTGGCGTTGTCGGCAAAAAGAAGTATTTTGAAAGTAAATTCTCAATTTTCCGGGCGCTTTGCAATGCATTTCCTCCTCCCTATCCCATCACCTTATCCGGCGTTATGGGCAACTCCCGTACCCGCTTTCCGCTGGCGTTGTATACTGCATTGGCTACAGCGGCGGCCATGCCTATCAGGGCTATCTCGGCCATGCCTTTAGCACCCATCGGATTGATGATGGGGTCGGGTTTGTTTACAAACAGGGCATCTATTTGCGGGATATCGGCATTTACCGGCACGTGGTAGTCGGCAAAATTATTGTTGATGTAACGGCCATACCGGTGATCAATCACCGACTCCTCCATCAAAGCCATGCCAAGCCCTCCTATCGCGCCGCCTATAACCTGGCTGCGTGCTGTTTTAGGGCTGATAATTCGGCCGCAATCTGCTACGCAGGCAACCTTGTCAATTTTAACAACACCGGTTGCGGCATTTACCAAAACCTTTACAAAATGCACCGACCAGGAGTTCATGGCATAGGTTTGCATCCCGTTACCTCCATCAGTTTCGGTAGTTACATCCAGCGATGCCAGGTTGTGGTCCTTTAATATTTTCGCATAATCAGGGTTGTCGGTGCCACCATTGCCAACCAGCTTTTGAAATTTCTCTTTTAAATCGGCACAGGCTTTATATACTGCCGAGCCAACACTAGCTGTAGTTGCCGAGCCTCCCTGCGTGGGCGCGTTGGGTAATGACGAATCGCCCAGCTCAAATTCTATCTTTTCGGCAGGGATGTTCATTTGTTCGGCGGCTATTAATACCATAGCTGTGCCCGTACCGGGGCCAATATCGCTCACCGCGCTTTGTAGCAACAGCGTACCATCGGCTTTCATCACGGCTTTGATGGTTGCCTTGTCGCGGTAGGCGCCAAACATGCCACCGCCCATTCCGTAGCCAACATACCAGCCATTTTCTTTTACCGAGCCGGGCTCTGCCTTCCGGTTTTTCCAGCCTATATGATCTGCGCCTAACGCGTACGCTTCTTTCAAAAACTTGCTCGAAAACGGTTTTCCGCTATCCGGGTCTTTTTCGGCGTAATTACGGATCCGCAATTCAACGGGATCTATCTTGAGCTGGTAAGATAGCTCGTCCAGTGCCGATTCCAGCGCGAAAGAGCCGGTAGCTTCGCCTGGGCCGCGCATCCAGGTAGGTGTCGCAATATCAAGCGGAACAATGTTGTATTTGGTATTTACATTGGGGCAGGCGTATAAATTCTGGCTTACGCCGGTAGGCCCTTCGGTAAAATCTTCGTAGGTTGATGTTTGGCCGGCCGCCTCATGGGTAATACCGGTAAGCTTCCCATCGGCAGTAGCGCCTATGCCAATTTTTTGCCAGGTAAAAGGGCGGTACCCAACCGATGTAAACATATCGGCGCGGCTTAAAACTACCTTCACAGGCCTTTTCGCCACCTTAGCACCAAGTATGGCGGCCACTTCATGCGGCCAGGTGCGCAAAGCGCTGCCAAATGCGCCGCCTACAAATTGCGAGTGCACCTGCACGTTTTGTACAGGCAGTTTAAACAAGCGCGCCAAATCCTGCTGGGTGTCCTTAACGCCCTGAGTTTTATCCCAAACGCTTAATTTATCCTCGGCATCCCAACGGGCAATAATGGCATGAAGCTCCATAGGGTTATGGGTTACCGTAGGCACAATATATTCCTGCTCCAGTTTAAACGGGGCAGTTTTCCAGGCATCTTCGGTCCCCCGCTTGTAGCCGCCTTCGCCGCGTGGTGCAAAGCCTTTATCCTGGTTATCGGGCAGGCTGGTTGTATGCTTTTCGGCCCTATACTGCGCTTTTACCAATGATGCTGCAAACTGCGCACGCTCAAAAGTATCGGCTATTACAATGGCAACAGGCTGGCCGTTGTAATATATTTTATCATCATAAAAAACCTTTAAAGCGCCCTTGTCGCCCGCTTTCTTGTCCTTTTCGGGCTGGTCGCCGGGCACTTTTGGGGCATTTAAATGGGTAATTATAGCCAATACTCCTGGCGCTTTTAAAGCGGCCTTGGTATCAATGGCAGTAATGCTGCCTTTGGTAATGGTACTGCCTACCAGTACCCCATAGGTTAAACCGGCCGGCGTATATTCGGCCGAGTATTTTGCTGCCCCGGTTACTTTTAACCTTCCGTCTACCCGGCCCATGCCTTCTGCCGATGAGGGCATCGTTTTGTCTATCGCTGTTTTCATGGTGATGTTAAACTAAGCCTGCTGCATGTTTTAAAGCCTCGGTAATGGTGGCCGGTGCCAGTTTTAATTTGAATGAATTATTGCCATAGCCTTTTGCCCCCTGCATAGCCAGCTGTGCCGCGTGGGCAAAACTTTCTTCGGTTGCAGGTTTGCCAACAAGTGATTTTTCGGCGTCAAAAAGTCGCCAGGGTTTATGGGCAACACCGCCCATGGCCAGCCGGGCATTTTTTATCAGCCCGTTATCTATTTCAAGCGCCGCCGCTACAGAAACCAGCGCGAAAGCATATGATTGCCTGTCGCGGATTTTTAAATAGTAGCTGTTTTTGGCGAAGTTATTATCCGGAATCTCGATACCAAGAATCAACTCATCTTTGGCCAGGGTGTTATCCAGCTCGGGATGTTCTCCCGGCAGGCGATGAAATGCTGTAAAAGGAATGTGTCGCTCACCTTTTTTGCCTGCTATGATCACAGTAGCATCCAACGCAGCAAGGGCAACGCACATGTCGCTGGGGTGCACGGCAATACATTGTGGGCTTGCGCCAAAAATAGCATGCATACGGTTAACGCCTTCCATGGCCCCACAGCCTGTGCCCGGCACCCGCTTATTGCAAGGCATCGTGGTATCGTAAAAATACCCGCAACGGGTGCGCTGCATCATGTTACCACCAACGGTTGCCATATTGCGCAATTGCGGCGACGCCCCCGCTTTAAGGGCCATCGCCAAAAGCGGTTGCCGCTGTACTACCATATCGTTTTCTGATACCACGCTGTTGAGCGCCAGTGTACCTATAGACAGGCCTGATTTGGTTGCGGTTATGGCCTTTAATGATACATGATTAACTATCTCCAGGTGATTTATATCAACCAGCTTATCGGGCGCAGTAACGCCTCGCTTCATCAAATCAATCAGGTTGGTGCCCCCCGCAATAATTTTTGAGCCGGGTTTGCCAATTACATCCAATGTTGCCTGTAATGTAGTTGGCTTTACGTATTGAAACTGTTTCATACGGCCATCCCTCCATCTTTTACTTCCTGTATGGCATTAACTATATTAGGATAAGCGCCGCAGCGGCAAATATTACCACTCATATATTCGCGAATCTCGTGTTCGGAGTTGGCATGCCCCTCGCGGATGCAGGCCACCGCCGACATGATTTGCCCCGGTGTGCAATACCCGCACTGGAAACCATCGTGCTTTATAAAAGCCTCCTGCATAGGGTGCAGCTTATCGCCATTGGCAAGGCCCTCAATGGTGGTAATTTGTTTACCATTCATCATAATGCCCAATGTAAGGCATGAATTTATACGGTGCCCGTCAACATGAACGGTACATGCGCCGCACTGGCCGTGGTCGCAACCCTTTTTAGTGCCGGTTAAGTCCAGTTGCTCCCGTAAAATATCCAACAGGGTTGATCGTGGCTCAACCGATAGGTTTTGCTGCCTGCCGTTTACCTGCATTTTTAAAGGCATTTTTTCAAAAACGGCGGCAATCTGCTCATCTACATGGCTGGCAGCAGCTTTAATGGCGGTGCCCGGTGTAAGGGCTACGGCGGTTAGCAGGGTTGATTGTTTCAGGAAATTCCTGCGCGAACTATCCTTCACATCCAGGCCTTCATCAGGCCCCGAACAAGGTTTTTTGCTTTCCATAAATAATCGGCTTTTAGGAGTGTTAAATTACGCTTTTTTAATAAAATGCAGCAACTGCAATTAATGTTTTACAACCCAGGCATCTTTCATGTTAGCAGTTATTGACATTGTGTTAAAACAATTGGCGGTAAACTCCCGTACAAGGGCGTAACTAATTGATTGTATGTTTACTCCCCCAATCCCCGAAAATGAAATGGACAGGGTAATGACCCTGTCGGAATTTGATTTGGACTATGGCGCGCATGCCGATAGTTTTAAAGATCTTACTAAACTTGCCGCCAAAGTTGCCGGCACTGAAATGTCGTTGGTTAACCTCATTGACTCCTATACCCAATGGACCATATCCACCCACAACCTGGACCTGGAGCAAATGCCGCGCGAGGAATCTGTATGTCAGTACTTGTTAATGAGTGATGACAATATGGAAGTTGCCGACTTGAGTGCCGACGAGCGGTTTAAAGACCGGCCCTATGTTACCGGCGGGCCGCATCTGCGCTATTATTATGGTATCCCACTAAATGTAGATAACCACAACATAGGCGCTTTATGCGTGGTTGACGCGCATTCGTCAAAAAACCTTAACCCCGAAAAGGTAGAGCTGTTAAAGATCATTGCCGGCGAAATTGTGAATAGGCTCAAATACATCAAAGTAATTGAGGATCTGCGGAGCAATTTATCTGAAGCTAAGCAAACCCAGAAGAAAGTAGCGCACGATATTCGCGGACCTTTAAGCGGTATTATAGGGCTTGCACAACTCATTCGTGAACAAGGCGATGAAAACCAGATGGACGAGATACTGGAGTTTATGAACCTGATACACAAAAGTGGCCGGTCGATACTGGAACTTGCCGACGAGATTTTGAGCACTGATAAAAAAGATAAGAAAGTGCCCGAATTGAAGGGAGGCGAATTTAACCAGGTGGTATTTAAAGATAAGCTGCAAAAGCTTTATGTGCCGCAGGCCATGAACAAGCATATTACGTTTACAGTAAATACGTCATCGGCATCAGAAACCATTCCTTTTTCAAAAAATAAATTACTGCAGATAACGGGCAACCTGATATCTAACGCCATCAAATTCACCCCGAATAATGGCTTTGTTACTGTCGACCTGGATTTGATTGAAGATAAAAACGAAAATGTATTGCAGGTAAAAGTAACCGACTCGGGCGTTGGGCTGGATGCAGGCGGCATAGCCACCATATTGCAGGGGAATGCTATATCAACAAATGGTACCGGTGGCGAAAATGGGTATGGGTTTGGCCTGGCGCTTGTAAAGCACCTGGTTGAAAGCCTTAAGGGAACGTTTAATATATTTTCGATTCCGGGACAGGGTGCCACATTTGAGGTAAAGCTACCGCAGGCAACATCGCCGGAAAAATAACATAAGCATGGTTTTTTGATATAGTACTATCACAGCAGGTAAAAAAACCTGCTAAACCAATCCCACAAAGTACAGTAAGTAGATGTATTATTAACAGCAAAGTGCCGGGTACCAATACCCGGCACTTTGTTTATTTATAATTTACCAACGGCTGCCGCCACCGCCGCCGCCACGGCTATCTTTTGAATAACCACCGCCGCCACCGCCACGGTTACCGCCGCCGCCATAGCCGCCACCGCCGCCACGGTTGCCACCATAACCACCGCCGCCACGATTGTCGCGTGGTTTTTTGTCTTCAGCCTGGCTAACAGCAATTGATCTGCCTCTAACATCTGATCCGTTTAAACCCGTGATAGCTAATTGTGCAGCTTCATCATCTGGCATTTCAACAAATCCGAAACCCTTGCTTCTGCCAGATTCACGGTCAATAATAATTTTTACAGTGCTTACTTCACCGTACGCTTCAAAAAGCTCTTTTAAATCGGCTTCCTCTAATTGAAAAGGAAGGCTTCCTACAAATATGTTCATCAATCTTTAATTTATAAAAGGCAAGGTTGTTTGTTTGCCCAGTTTTGTTAACATCAAATATAGTAATAGATATTTGATGATTACTGCATGATTTTATGAATGAATGGTTTTATTTTTAAAAAAAGTTAATTTTTATTGATTTTGGGTTAAAAACACCCGTTTTTAACTATTAAAATATAATTTAATGCGGCTGGTGAATAAACACAGCCTTATTTATAGCGCATAAATTATAAAAGCAATATCGTTTATTATAAAAAAATGCCCGCACCAGTAAAATTTTATAAATTCACTTTAAATACCTTGTCAATAGCTTGAAAATTTCACCTATCCAGATTTTCCGCCTTTTAATTGCTGTGTGTACCCTTCTATTTGAGGGAGTTACGGGTTTTGCGCAAACCCAGGCGCCGTTATTGGCCCAGTGGCAAAAGGCGGTACACCAGCCTGGCTATAAAGCAGACACCGCCAGCGTTAATTTGCTTAATAGTTTATCGCTCGGGTACAGGTATAACCAGGCCGATAGTTCGTTGTATTTTGCCAAACAGGCGCTACAGCTTGCCCAATTACAAAAAAACCAGCCCGGTGAGATTACTTCCCTAAATAATATTGGCATGGCTTATTATGTGCTTGGCGAATATTTTCAATCGTTAGATGCGGCATCTAAGTTAATGCAGCTTAGCAATGCCATTGATTACCAGCCGGGGGTAGCCAATGCCTACCAGGTAATGGGGCTGATTTTTTTAGGGCAAAACAAGTTTGAGGATGCCATTAACCAGTTTGTAAAAGCGCTGGACGGTTTTAAAAAGGTTAATGACCAGGCCAAAATAAGCCGCATGTATTTTGATATTGGCCTGTGTTATGACGAACTGGGGCTATCTAAAAAAGCTTTTACCTATCTTGATAAGGCATTAAATACCGGCAAGCTGATTAAGGATGAGCACATTATATCCATGACCTATAACCGCATGGGCGAAACTTTTTTTCATTTAAAAAATTACCCGCAGGCTATAGTGTACTATCAAAAAGTATTGAATGCCCATTACCAGGATAACTGGGAGCGGGATTTTGCGTTTTCGGGCCTCGCCCAAACTTATTATGGCATGGACCAATATCAATTAGCCATTACCAATGCTAATAAAGGGCTAAGCCTGGCAAGCGAAACTAACAGCCGTTATGATATTGTGAGAGCCCTGAAAATCCTGTCTGAAAGTTATGCCGCGCTGGAAGATTATGGTAACGCTTACCGCAACGAAGCGCTTTATAAAATTAATAACGATAGCTTATTGAATGATACCAAGGAAAAAGAGATTAATTACCTGCATTTAAAACAGCAACAGGTTGATAACATCCGGTTAGAAAAAGAGAACGAACTAAACAAACAAAAGCTCAACTCCACCCGGTTAATAATTATTATAATAAGCCTGGCAGCCGTTTTTGTTATTATTATACTATTAATCATTAGCCGAAGCAACATGCACAAAACGGCTTTAAACAAAGCCTTAAAGCAGCAAAGCCAGGAAATTTCGCGGCAAAAAGAAGCCCTTGACGATTTAAACCATACCAAGGATATGCTGTTTTCGGTAATAAGCCATGACCTGCGCAGCCCATTCGCCTCCATTATGCAAACTATCGATCTTGTACGCTCGGGCGATATTGATGAGGCGGAACAAAAGTTGCTAATTGAGGATTTTTATCAGCACGTAACCATTGTAAATAATATGGTAAACAATATGCTGGTTTGGGCTGGTAGCCAGCAAAAAGGCGTTAACGTTGAAAAAGCAAGCATAAACCTCACAGGCGTAGTTGATGAAATTCTTTCGGTATCGGCTTTCCTGGCCAAAAACAAGGAGATTAACATAGAACACATACACAATGGCGACCAAATGGTGAGCGCCGACCCTAATCACGTAAAAATAATTATCCAGAACCTGGTTGGCAATGCTATTAAATTTACGCCCCAAGGTGGCATTATTGTTATCCATTATACCTGCGACGATAACCACCGAGCCATCCACGTAAAAGATTCGGGCATGGGCATTAGTGAAACAAAAATAGACAAGCTTTTTAAGGTGGTCGGTAAAGAAATTTCGGGCTATGGCACCAATAAAGAAACCGGCGCCGGTATAGGCCTGGCCCTTGTTAAACAGTTTGTTGATGTAAATAAAGGCCGCATTGAAATTAAAAGCGAAGTTGGCAAAGGCACCGAATTCATTGTATACCTGTTAAAGGCAGATGTTTAGCAATTAAAACACAGGTGCAAGCAGCATCAAATAACCACTATTGCACTAACTTACCGATTCAATTACATACGTTTTCCCGTTCAGCGTAAAGCTGTCGCCCGCTTTTGCCCCGCTCAGTTTCATACCCACCGGCGAACCCGGCGATATGGCGAAATAGCTTTTGCCATGAAGCGATAATGCCCCGGCGCTTATAGCCATATAAAAATTGCCATTATTGGTAATAATCACGCTGCCAGCTTCGGCAACGGCCGATGTACCGCTGGTGCCTATGCGGTTTAACGCAACCAGCAATTTATTGGCTTCGTTAAGCTGGGCCAGGTTGCGGTTGGTTTCCTGTTGCGCCATTTCGCGGCCGGTTTCGTATTTATCACCGGCACTGCTTTTAGTATCATCGTTTGATGATTTTTGCGCTTCGCTGATAGCCAGTTCGGCGGCATCCATGCTCCTGCGAACGTGGGCTATGCACAAATCATATAATTCCTTTTTCAGATTGTTCATTTATATTTTTAACAATACCGTTTTTTCTCAAATGCAAATAAAGGAATAAATGTTGGGGCATGGGGGTGTAAAAAAGGACGATGTTTTGTAGAGACGCATAATTGCGTCTCCCCCCAGAACATTCAGAAATTGCATGGGCGATTTGCCAGACAGATTTGCGAGGTGATTTGCATGCGGGAGACGCAATTATGCGTCTCTACGGAAAAAAAGGAACAACGTTAACGCAACAAAGCCCGATATGTTGATCCATTCAACACATCGGGCTTTATTTTAATAGCCGTGATACTTTACTGCACGCGGCTTAAAAAATCTTAAATCCAACGCTTAAAGCCCAAAGGTTTTGGCGCTGGCCGTAGTTAGAGTTTACCTTGGATAAACCACCCTCGTAGCGCAAATCGGCAGTTATTGCACCGATATCAACACCGGCACCAGCCTGGAAACCTAATGTACTTTTGTTGTAGTTACCAAAATCCTGGTAGGCGCCGCTTACGTTATCGCTAAAGTTTTGATTTTTATCAAGGGCGTAGCTGTAAACCGGGCCAGCCATAATCCTAAAATTTAAATCCTTTGCGCCAAATGATTTACCCAAAAGCAACGGCACATTTAATGTGGTAAACCTAACCTTACCTTCTGTGGTTACAGTTGTGCCGTTAGTTGTCTGAAAATCAAACTTCCCTCCTTTACTGGCTAAATAAAGTTCGGGCTGTAAATACAAACCGCTACCAATCCGGGCAAATAAACCAGCCTGGTAACCGGTTACAGAAGACTCGCCAACGGCAGAAGTATTAATCTTAGAAAAATTGACACCACCTTTAACACCTAAAGAAAACTGTGCCTGCGCGCTGATACTCACTGCTATCAGCAATACGGCACTTAATAGATACTTTTTCATAAATTTTAATTTTTAGCGGGGCGAAGCTATAAATATTCAAAAAATTATAGCTTAACCCCTTGTTTACATAGTTAGTTTACAATACGGCTGTATTGATAGCCTGTTTTACAGCCTGTCAATTGACGCGCCAAAGTTTTAAACGTTGCTTTGCCCCGTTTTTTATAATCCGACTAAAATAATTTAACAAAGCTTAACATTTGCGGTTATTTTTCAAGCAATTTAGCCAGTACAGCTACACATTGCTCCAGCTCGGCCGGTGTGGAGGAGGCAAAGCCCAGCCTGGTAAAATTTGGCGCCAACAGGCTATTCTCGCCCTGGAAATATAGTCCTTTTTTTAAGGCATTTTGGGCAAGCCTGTTCAAATCTATTCGCGAATCAAAATAAGTCCACACAGCCATGCCACCCTCCGGCATTTTAAATTGCACGTAATTTTTTAGGCTATCATTCAGTAATCCACAAAAAAAATCGCGCCGCTGCTGGTATACCCGTAATGATTTGCGCAGGTGGCGTTGTATCACTCCGTTTTGTAAAAGCTCGGCCATGGCATTCTCCAACATGCTATCGCCCTGGCGGTCAATGGTGCGCCGTAATTGGGCCAAATGTTCAATCACGTTTTCGGGGCCAACCAGATACCCCACCCTTATGGCCGGCGAAATACTTTTGGAAAAAGCGCCGCAATACAACACCATTCCAGCCTCGTCGGCGCTGGCCAATGGCATCAGCGGTTTGTTTTGGTAATGGAAATCATAATCATAGTCGTCCTCAAAAATAATGAAACCATGCTTTTGGGCCAGCTCAAGCAGGCGCACTCTTCTATCAGGCCGCAGTGCCACTGTTGTGGGGTAATGGTGGTGCGAAGTCACGTACACCATGCGCACGGTTTGCCTGCTGCAAAGTTCATCAAGCTTATCCACATCCAATCCGTATTCATCAACCGGCACTTTTAACAGGTTTGCCCCGGCCTGTAAAAAATTGGCTTCGGCACCCGCCCAGCCAGGTTGGGCGGTAACTACTGTGTCGCCGGGTTGCAGCAAGCCGGTACAGGTTAAATAAAGGCCCATAACCGTACCCCGCACTATCAGGATATTGGCCGGCGTAACCCGCAAGCCGCGGGTGATATTTAAATAGGCCGCCAACTCAGTGCGCAACCACTCCGATCCTTTCGGGTCGGCGTAACCCAAGCGGGTATAGGGGTTGCCTGTTAAAAGCTGTGTGCGGTAAGCCCTCGAAAGTTCGGTTACGGGTGCCATGCGGGTGTCTGGGAAACCATCATCAAGATGCAGATCAATGTTTAAATCAACAATTCTGCGTTGCAGGTGTGGCGCCTCCTTTATACTAAAGCCTGCTATCTTAGCTACGTCGGCGCTATTATTTAACAACTGCCGGGGCTTTGTTACCGGTAAATGGCCAGCCACAAAAGTTCCGCTGCCGGTATGGCTTTGCAGCCAGCCCTGGGCCAGCAATTCGTCATAGGCCCTTATCACTGTTTTACGGTGCAGGTTTAACAAGGTGGCCAGCTGCCGGGTGCTGGGCAGCCGGTGGCCCGGTTGTAATGTGCCCGCTTTTACCATCGCCATAAGCTGATTGACCAGTTGAATATAAACCGGCAGCTGCACCTGTTTATCAATTATTAAGCTTGATGAATATACCTGCATAAAATTGGACTACCTATTTTGTATTATCTGGAGCATTATCACCATCCAATAAACGCATAATTTTACCAAAAAACAAAATCATGGCAAATCCACCGGCACATCTTATCCCCAGCAGGGCAGCAAAAAGGGCAAATTACGAGCCCGAAACCATCAACAGTATCCTGGATGAGGCATTATATTGCACCATCAGCTATTCGGCAGATAACAAACCATACGCCATCCCTACTGCGTTTGTGCGGTATGGTAACCGTATTTATGTGCATGGTTCGGTAGGTAGCCATTTGATGCGCGAACTGGAAAAAGGCATCCCCGTTTGTATCACCATTACCCTGATGGACGAACTGGTGGTAGCCAAATCGGCATTTCATCACTCGGTAAATTACCGGTCGGTAGTGATATTTGCGCAGGCAGAAAAAATTGAAAGTGTGGACGATAAAACCGAAGCTTTTAAATGGCTTACCGAAAAAATTGTGCCCGGCAGCTGGGATTACCTTCGCCCAATAACCGACAGGGAAGTACTTAAAACCACAGCGCTTGCGTTTAAAATTGACGAGGCATCGTCCAAGTTACGCACCGGTATGCCGGTTGACGATGACGACGACCTGGAACTGCCTATATGGTCGGGCCTTATCCCCCTGCAAACCAAACGACTGGCGCCCATCCCCGATAAACTGAGCCAGGGATTGCCATTGCCGCCTCATCTTGCTGCTATTTAGTGCTAAAAAGGGTGTATAGCCTCATTTTTAATTCAGCCAACGTGTATTTTTTATATTTTTGCTTAAAATAATTTAACAATGGCCGAAATCAGTATCTCCAATAAAGATTGGGAACGTGTAAAAATTAAAGTTCAACGTAAATATAACAACCTTAGCGATGAGCAGCTAAAATATACCGAAGGACAGGAAGAGGCACTGATAACCAAACTTATGGAGCTTGTAAACCGTAACAGGGAATATGTGGTATTCACCCTAAAAAAAGCTTTGGTGAATATTGACAATAACAGGCTGTAAATAAGCGTTTAGTTGTAAAAAATCGATAGCTTTTCGTATTTTTATATGCTTTAAAGTTGTACCGGGTATGGTGATCTCAAAAAAATACAGAAAGATAGGTTTGTGTGCCGGCGTTGTAATGCTGGCCGTTGGCGTTGCCGCTTTTGACGATGACCTGTTCCAGATATCAAAAAACCTTGATGTTTTTGCATCGGTTTATAAAGAGGTAAACATTAACTATGTTGATAATGTTAACTCGGCCAAGCTGGTAAAAACCGGCGTGGATGCTATGCTAGATGGCCTGGATCCCTATACCGAATTTGTACCCGAATCGGAAATTGAAGACTATAAGCTGCACTATGTAAGTACCCAGTACGGCGGTATTGGCGCAAGCATTTTTACCCGCAACGGCAAAGTATTCGTATCTGATGTATTTGAGGGCTTCCCGGCCCAAAAGGGTGATGTACATCCCGGCGACCAGGTGCTTAAAATAAATGACATTGACCTTAACGGAAAAAATAACGACCAGGTAAGCCTATTACTCAAAGGATCAAAAGGTGCAGCCATTAAGCTATTCATTAAGCGCGATAACGTGGCCCAGCCCTTTGAAAAAAACCTGGTACGTGATGAAATTAAGCAACCAAACGTATCATACGCTGGTATGGTGCAGGGCAACATGGGTTATATTAAACTGGATAAGTTTTTAGAAAACTCGGCCGCCGAGGTAACCAACGCCCTGGTAACCCTAAAAAAGAATAACCCTAACGGCATCATCCTTGATCTGCGCTCAAACGGCGGCGGTATTTTGCAGGAGGCTGTAAAAATCGTAAATCTTTTTGTTCAAAAAGATGTGGAGGTAGTATCGCAAAAAGGAAAAATAAAAGAAAAGAATTTTACTTATAGCACCGTAAGCACGCCGCTTGAGCCAAGCCTGCCATTAGTGGTATTAGTTAACAGCCACTCGGCATCTGCATCAGAAATCGTTGCCGGCTCGTTACAGGATCTTGACCGTGCTATTATTATTGGCCAGCGCAGTTATGGCAAAGGCCTGGTACAGCAAACCTTTAACCTGCCTTATAACAGCCTGGTTAAAATTACCATTGCCAAATACTACATCCCGTCGGGTCGCTGTATCCAGGAGCTGGATTATACGCACCGCAAGGATGATGGCAGCGTAGTTAAAGTGGCCGATTCATTAATCCACGAGTTTAAAACTAAAAATGGCCGCTCGGTTTACGATGGCAGCGCTATTTACCCCGATATTTTTATTAAACAGGAAAAATTTGCCAACGTAACCCAGGCCCTGGTAGGCAAGCTGCTGATATTTGATTATGCTACTGTTTATCGTGATAAACACCCTAAAATAGCCGATACTAAATCGTTCGTTTTATCTGAGGGCGACTACAATGATTTTGTAAAATACCTGGCCGATAAAAATTATAACTACACCACGTCATCAGAAAAGGTGCTGAACAGTTTGAAAACCGAAGCCACCAAAGAAAAACAGTTTACCGACATACAGGCCGAATACGATGTGTTGAAAGCCAAGTTGATGACTACCAAAAAGAACGACCTGCAGCTACATAAGGACGAAATAAAACAAGTGCTTGAAAACGAGATAGCCTCCCGCTATTACTATGAAAAGGGCCGTTACGAAGTAAACTTTAAGTACGATAAGGAACTGGCCCAGGCCGTAAAAACCATGCAGGATAAAACCCAGCTGGCTTCCATTCTTAAAGGCGAAGGCAATTACAAAGTGATTGGCAAACCGATGCTGGCCATGGCCGGCAAAAAGGTTGCTGCCGAGAAAGATACCGACGACGACAACAACTAAACAACTCATTAACTGACGCTTAGCCCCATTGTAATTATTGTAACTGATTAGTTACCCTGCCACCTATGCTTTAAACTAAACTTTTTCTGCTGGTTATTGTCATACATCCAAACAAAACAATAGCACTATGAAAAAGATCATTTTAACAGCCGCGATATTTTTAGGCTGTTTAGCAATAAAACCCGCAAGCGCCCAGATTAGTTTAAGCATTAATATTGGCAGCCAGCCCGAATGGGGCCCAACCGGTTATGACCGTGCCGACTATTACTATATGCCCGACATTGATTCATACTACGATGTAAACGCGCACCAGTATGTATACTTTAACAACAACGTATGGATCCACTCAGCTGCGTTACCTGCAAGGTATAGCAACTACGATGTTTACAATGGCTATAAAGTAGTTGTTAACGAGCGTACCCCATGGGTACATAACACCGTTTACCGCACTAAATATGCAAACTACAAGGGCAAACGTAACCAGACCATCATTCGCGATAGCCGCGAGGTTAAGTACAAAGACCACTGGAATGGCAATGGCCGCGGTAACTCCCGCAAGGTAATTGTACACAAAGAGGTACGCAACGACCGTCATGATGATCGCCACGATGACCGTCATCAAGATAAAGGCCATGGCCACAAAGATTAATTTTTGATTGTTAATTTTTATACAAAACAGGTTTTGGGTAACACCAGGGCCTGTTTTTTTATGCGCCAGATGGTCGTGCGAAAGTGTTTCTTTTAATATTTAAACTTTTTTGATTAAATATTGTCATACATCCAAACAATGCTACCGTTTGGCAATCTATTGGTCGCCAAAAAAAGGGGCACTACTTAAACAGAAAACAAATGAAAAAGATGATCCTGTCGGCAGCAATATTATTAAGCTGCTTCGCTGTTAAAACAGCCAGTGCCCAGGTAAGCGTAAGCTTTGGGGTAAATATTGGCAGCCAACCTGCCTGGGGCCCGGTTGGATACGATTATGCCAACTATTATTACATGCCCGATATTGATACTTACTATGATGTTCCAACACACCAGTATGTATATTTTGATAACAATGTGTGGGTGCACCGCGCCTACTTACCGGTACGGTACCGCAACTATGATTTATACCACAGCTATAAAGTGGTTATCAATGATCGCAACCCATGGGTAAGAAACGATGTTTACAGAACAAGGTATGCCGGTTACAGAGGCCGTCATGACCAGGTTGTTATCCGCAACAGCCGCGATGTTAGGTATGCCAACTACTGGAGAGGCAATCACGACCGCAGGGTAGCATACACCCGTGGTAATGGCCACTTTGATAATGGCAACCACGGTGGCCGCGGGCCTCAATTTCATGGCAACGGCGGCGGTCATTTTGGTGGCGATCGTGGTAACCGTGGCGGTGGTGGCGGCGATCATGGCAACCATGGCGGTGGCGGCGGCGGTCGTGGTAACCACGGTGGAGGTGGCGAACATGGCGGTGGTCATGGCCATCATTAATAACCAAATAAAATAGCAAAACAGGCTTCCGGTAACACGGAGGCCTGTTTTGTTTAAAGCGGGTTCGCAATAATTAGGCATCCCTAACTATTACAAACCGGCTGGTTTTTATTTATGTTTGTATGTTTCCAGTGCAACAACGGATGTATACATTATCAGAAGAAAATTATCTAAAGGCCATTTACCGTATCGCGCAGCAAAAGGACGTTAAAATAACGCCAACTGCTATAGCCGAAGCGCTGGGTAACAACCCAGCCTCGGTAGTTGATATGATCAGGAAGCTTACCGAAAAGGAGTTGATAGCCTATGATAAAAAAGTGGGCGTAAAACTTACCCCACAAGGCTTAAAAGATGCGGTATTAATTGTGCGCAGGCACCGCCTTTGGGAAGTTTTCCTGTTAGAAAAACTGGGCTATCATTGGGACGAGATTCACGATATTGCCGAGGAACTGGAACACATCAGCGATGCAACGCTGGCCGATAGGCTTGACAAGTTCCTGGGCTTTCCCGAATACGACCCTCATGGCGATCCCATTCCAAAAGCCAACGGAAAGGTGCCTAAATCATTTTCGGTAACGTTAACCGATCTTAAGCCCGGTGGGGCATGTCGCGTGGCTGCCGTGCGCGATACCAGTAATTCGTTTCTGCAGTACCTCATCAAACTCAATATTGGCATTGGTACCCGCATCCAGCTCATCGAAAAAATACCTTTTGATAATTCCCTCGTGATCAGCATCAACGGTAAAGAAAACACTACCGTATCGCAAAAATTTGGCGAGAATATTTTGATTGATTGAGCACCGTTTTTTTTCACACCAAGGCGCTAACGAGCAAAAAAAACAAACAAGTTACTTTTCGTCGTAACATATTTGCGTCTTTGCGCAAATAAATTGCCCTCCGGTCTATTTGAAAAAATTGTCAATTTTTTGTCTTTATTTCTTACTCTTTGCTCCAATTTACAGCTAAATCGTCGATTTACGTTATTCGCAATCTTGTTTTCATCTTATTTTCATACAAGCAATCTACTTTAGTTGTTGTAGAGGTGAGAGGTAACATTTTTGTTATAAACAAAATCATCCTACAGCGGGATTAGAGTAGTTTGATTTTTTGACGATAAAAAATTTATTTTATGCTGGCAGTAAAAACTTTAAGTAACAATTTAACCACCTACAAACGTAATGTACACGCTATGGGTGATAAATTTGAGATTAGTGTGGTTGGGAATGATCCATTATTGGCCAATGAACAAATAGAAATTGCTATCGACGAGATCAACCGTGTTGAAAAACTGCTTTCGGCTTTTGGCGATCACAGCAATATTAAACAAATTAACCGCGAAGCCGGCGTTGCGCCCGTAAAGGCTAATGGCGAAATTTTCAGGTTAATTAGCCGTGCTTTACAGATATCTGAACTTACACACGGCGCTTTTGATATCACCTATTTTACCGGTAATACCGGCAACGATACAACTTCTGTTGAAAACGTGACTGTTAAAACGGCCCCTTACTCGGTAATGCAAACCAACTATCAAAATGTTGTACTTGATACCACCAGGCAAACTATCTTTTTAAAAGAAAAAGGTATGCGTATTGGCTTTGGTGCCAATAGTAAAGGCTATGCTGCCGATAGGGCAAAGTTTGTTTTACAAATGAATGGTGTTAGCAGCGGCGTTATCAATTCGGGCGGCGACCTATTAACCTGGGGTACACAACCCAACAACAAGCCGTGGACTGTAGGCACTGCCGACCCTGAACAAAGGAAACAACCTTTTGCCCATCTTAACATCAGCAATATGGCTTTTGCTACATCGGTAAATGCCGAAAAATATGCCAGCATCAGCAAGAAAAAATTTCAAAGTATTGCCAGTACCAGTAAAGGTTTCCCGGTAAGCGAAATTAAAAGTGTAAGCATACTTAGCCCCACTGCCGAACTGGCCGATGCCATGGCATCTCCTATGATAAGCATTGGTATTAACGCAGGTATGTACTTAATAAACCAGCTAAACCAAATTGCTTGTGTTATTGTTGACGACCAGAATCGTGTTTACACTTCAAAAGGCGTTAGCCTATAACCCGCTTTAACTGCATTAATTTTAAACCAATCATAATTATTCCGGCAAGTGTGTAATCACTTGTTTATGCAAGCATTGCCCCCTGCTTAAATAAACTGGTGATAATTGTTATCAACAGTACCCCCGGTTTGGGTATTACTGTTTATATTGACCGATATTTGAATATAATTTTAAGTTTTTCTTCCTCTCAATGGTAAAGTGGTTTGCGTATATTGTCCTGTTATTGATATTTACGCCACGATTATCAGCTGCCGGTACTACAAACAGCCCATCACATCCGGTTGAATACCATCGTGCAATTAAGATGCAGTATCATAATTTACCGGTCGATACTACGTTAAAAAGTAAAAAGGAGCAGGAAGAAAAAAATAAAATTAAAGAGGTAGCTAAAGCAAAACGGCAGGCCAAGCCGGCAAAGGTAGATGAAAACACTCCGCCCGTGCCGCCTAAACCCAAGCCTAAAAGACAGCGCCGCCCTGAAGGGTTGGAGCGTCCGCCGGAAATACCTCGACGAAATGGCGATTAAACAGGTGGTTAACAAACAATTTACCAATTTTTGATGAAGTACCTTTGCTTACTTTTTTTTATTGCCGGCAGTAATGCCTTATATGCTACGGGTATTAACAATACGCTTTTTACCGGTGGCAACATCCACATTGTGGCCGATACAGATACAATCATCAGGAAACAGTCTGTTTCGGTAGGGGTAAACTATGGCAGCGACGCGCTCTTTTTCGGGCGCACCAGCCCGGTTAAATATCCCTTTGTTACGGGCGATGTTATTTATAACACTAAGCAGGGTTTTTTTGCTTACGGCTCCATTTTAAAGGTTTTAGGGTATGCGCCGGTTGACGAAGTTGATGTTGGCGGCGGCTACTTTTATWAATTTTCCAAACAGTTTTCAGGAGCAGTAAGCTATACCCGGTTTATATTTAATAAACAGGCCAATGTTATTAAGTCGGCCTCGTCAAATGATATCAACCTGAAAAACTCATACGACTGGAAGTTTTTGAAAACCAGCGTTATAGCCGACTTTCTTTTTGGCAAATCAAACGACTTTTTTGTTACCGTTACAAACTCCAAATACATTGAAACCAGCTGGAGCATTTTTGACGACCAGGATTACCTTTCATTTAATCCATCATTTAACTTTATAACAGGTACACAAAATTTTGTGCAGCGCTACTCGGTAGATCATCGTTTTAAGCAGGAGATTGACAATATTTATGTGTTCGATGATCCAAACTCAGCGCGTTATAACCGTAAGTTTAAAATGCTTAACTACAGCTTTAAAGTACCTATTGCTTATAACCGGCCTCATTATACCCTCGAGGCCTCATGGCGTTATTCAATCCCGGTTAATGTAGAGGGGGTGCTTGAAAATCACAAAGAATCGTTTTTTAACCTTACATTTTTTTACTTGTTTTATTAGCAACAGCGCATGAATATTTTGATCATCGAAGACGAAAAAGCGCTTGCACATGAGCTGGAAATATTCCTGACCAATTATAATTACATCTGCGAGGTTTGTTATGACGGGGCTTCGGCATCAGAAAAAATTGCCGTCAATTTATATGATTTTATCCTGATAGACCTCGGCTTACCTGATTACGATGGCCTTGACCTGTTAAAAGAAGTAAAAAAACTGGGCTTAGATGCGGCTTGTATTATACTAACCGCCCGTACCGAGATTAATGACCGTATTAAAGGGCTTGATTTAGGGGCCGATGATTACCTGCCCAAACCTTTTTCGCTGCTTGAACTGCAAAGCAGGATGCAGGCCATCATCCGCCGCAAGTTTGGGGTAAAAAATAACATTATTGATCTTGATGGCTTCCTGATTGATTTAACCAACCGTACCATTTCATATGGCACCAGCATGGTTAATACCATTACAAAAAAGGAATTTGACCTGATTGCTTACCTCATTCTGCATAAAAACCGTACGCTTACCAGGATGCAGTTAAGCGAACATATTTGGGGTAGTGTAGTTAATAATGATTACGACTCCAATTATATAGACGCGCACATCAAAAATATACGGAAAAAATTAAATGCATTTGCATCACCCGATTGGCTGGAGACCGTGCGCGGGCTGGGATATAAAGTAAAGATAAACGCCTGAATATTTGAAATTAAGGACAAAACTTACGCTTTTTAACGCCATATCAAAATTGGTGATTGTGATACTGTTTGTATTGCTGGTACCCGTATTGATAAAAAACATAAGTAGCAGTTATGTTGATAGCAAGCTGATAAAGCAAAAAAACAAGCTGCTGCAAATTGTAAAAAGCCAGGGCATTGAAACTTATATTGTAAACGGCGAAGGATACGGCAGCTACCTGCCCCTTAAAGACGAATACATTAGCCTTGATGAAGTTGACTCTAAATATTTTTTAGATACCATCCAACGCGGTAAACGCCTTTTTAGCGAGGGTGATACCCTTGAATACCGCATTTTGAGCCATACCTTTAAAGTTAAAAATAAAAACTACCTGCTGGAGATTGGCAAAAGCGTGGATACACTTGACGAAACCAGTGTGCCGTTGCAAAACCTGGCCTTCGAGGTATTGTTAGGTATGATATTACTTACTGTACTTGCCGACCAGGTTTACTCCAATTATGTGCTTAAGCCATTACGCATCATTATAAAAACCAAGCTGGTAGGTCAAAAGTTCCCTAATTTCCAGTCGTACCGCAAAGTGCGCACTACCACATCTGATTTTGAGCATCTTGATCTGAGCATCCATAAAATGATTGAGACTATTGCCGATAAATTTCACCGGGAACGTGAGTTTATTTCCAATGCATCGCATGAGTTGATGACGCCTATATCTATCCTTCAATCAAAAATTGAAAACATGTTTGAGGAAGAGGATATCAATGACGAGCTAAAGGTGCGTTTGCTGGAGATGCAGAAGATTCTTAACCGGCTTAAAAGTATCACCAAAACGCTGCTGCTGATATCGCAGATTGAAAATGAGCAGTTTTTAAAAGA
Source organism: Mucilaginibacter sp. P4_C11 (assembly GCF_056402115.1). Lineage (NCBI taxonomy): Bacteria > Pseudomonadati > Bacteroidota > Sphingobacteriia > Sphingobacteriales > Sphingobacteriaceae > Mucilaginibacter > Mucilaginibacter sp. P4_C11. Next base: position 167,246 of record NZ_JBFUIA010000014.1, read on the forward strand.
GGACAGGGTTTCAGTTGCCGAGCTGTTACAAGATGTTTATGACGAAATTTCTATACGTCTGCAGGATAAAAACATAAGTTATGAAATTTCAGTCCCGGATAACTGGCACATGGTTAATATCAACAAATTCCTATTATTTAACTTGTTTTTTAACCTGATTAACAACGCCATAAAATATAACCGCGAAGGTGGTAGTATCCGGGTTGCCGCGGTGGCTGTTCACGATAAATTTTTAATCAGTATAACTGATACCGGCATAGGTATCGATACCGACGCCATTCCTCTTATATTTAACCGCTTTAAAAAATTTCGCCAGTCATTACAACAGGACAGCTTTGGCCTTGGCTTGCCCATTGTAAAATCAATAGCCGGATTTCATGATATCGAAATTGATGTGGTATCCGAAAAAAATGTAGGCAGCACCTTCAAACTCATCTTCCCGGCTACGTTAATCATAGTTAGCTAAGCACCTTTCTTTAGCTTGCTTTTTGTATCTGGAATTTTACATTCATGTACTAAAAACTAGTCGAATTCTTTGATTAGGACTAAACGTTATTCTCTTTTCAAATCCCTGGTTTCTTAATTGTTAAAAAAATATAGCGATAGTGTGGGTTTATCGGCAAATCTGGTTGGTTTATCCCAATTGGGCTTTTGGCATCTGCTTTGCAAATGGTAATCTATATATACAATTATACTATTATGAAATCTTTAAAAATCAAGGTAGCAACTTTAAGTTTAGCATTGGCTACCGTTGGAATATTAGGCTCGGGCTGTAACTCATTAACTAAAACACAAAAAGGAGCTGCTATTGGCGCAGGTGCTGGTGGTACTGTAGGCGCTTTTATTGGCAAGGCTGCAGGTAACACTGCTTTGGGTGCTATTATTGGTGGTGCTGTAGGTGGTACAGCAGGTGCATTTATTGGCCGGAATATGGATAGGCAAGCTGCCGAAATTAAGCAAACCGTACCCGGCGCTACTGTAACCCGTGAGGGCGAAGGTATCCTGGTGAAATTCGACTCGGGCATTTTGTTTGATACCGATAAATCTGCCTTAAAAGCAGAAGCACAAAGCAATTTGCAAAAACTTGCAGCATCGCTTCAAAACAACCCCGAAACCAATATTTTAATTGTTGGCCATACCGATAATACAGGAAGTGACGCGCACAATATGGATTTATCAATACAAAGGGCACAATCTGTAAAATCATACATCGCAGCTCAAAATGTTCCTGCATCACGATTACAAACTTCGGGCAAGGGCGAAACCGAACCAATTGCCGACAATACAACAGTAGATGGCCGTTCAAAAAACCGCCGGGTAGAAATTGTAATTGTTGCCAACTCAACCATGAAAGACCAGGCTAAACAGTCGGCTCAATAATATAATTTATTAGTTTTAAGATCACGTTAATTAGAAAAACCTGGCCGCGAGGGCCGGGTTTTCTTGTTTTAGCCCCGGAAACTATCTTTGCCCGGTTGTTACAAGTGGCTTATTTGGCAATGCACGGAAGCCCCCTTCCAATTACAACATTACTATTAGGCACAACAAAAACGGCAACAAGTATAGTAATATTCATTACATCAACTTTCTTCTCCAAAAACAATTTGTAATCAACAAGTTAATCACCTATTTTTGCTATATGCTAAAAAAACCAGGAGCGGTATTATTGACTATGCTGTACGTTGTTACAGTATTAGGCTTTGCGCTTAACCTGCATTATTGCGGCAACAACATCTCATCTGTTAAAATTAACGCACCTGCTGTTGCCTGCGGCATGGATAAGGTTGCGGGCAAAATGAATTGCTGCAAAGACAGCCAGTTGCAGGTAAAGGTTAAAGATGTACACCAGGCCGAAGAAACATCTTTTTTAAGCCAAATATTGGGTTTTGAATTGCCTCACCTTCCATTTGGTAATTATTCCTTTTTTCCGCAGCAGCCATCGCTCGAAAAATATTTTGACCGTGCACCTCCCGATGAGCCCGTGCAAAGTATAGCATCGTTTATCAAAAATTGTATTTTCCGGATCTGATAAATTAATTGAACCCTTAATAACCAGGTATTTTACCACAGTTTAATTCAATATTAATTTAAAAAGATTCAAATGAAAACGCTTAAAATATTCATCATTATATTTTCTCTATCTGCTACCGTTGCAAAAGCTCAATTTACCAAAGCTGAATTACAGGTTAGCGGGCTTACCTGCGCCCTTTGCGCCAAATCAACAGAAAAAGCACTCCGCACCCTGCCTTTTATAGGCGACATTAAAACAGACCTGATCCGTAATACTTATCTCATTACCTTTAAAAACGATGTGCCGGTAAATTTTGAGTTAATGAGCAAAAAAGTACAAGGCTCGGGATTTTCGGTAAACAGCTTGAAAGCCACTTACAACTTTGATAACACCAAAGTAGCCGATAACAATTTCAGCTACGGGGGCGATATTTACAAGCTGCTTAATCCTGCCAATAAACCAACCAGCGGCACAGTTAATGTTACCGTTGTTGACCAGGGATTTGCACCAAAATCGGTATCAAAAAAATACCTGGGCCAGGTAACTGATACAGCACCCGCATCGGGCCGTGTTTATCATTTAGCCATATAGTTTTTCATTTAATCCTTTTTTATGAGAATCTTAATTCTGGCTATTTGCCTAACGGCTATGGCATGTCCTGTTTTTTCGCAGGAATTGTATGTAAATACCGAACCAGCCAGTAACATGGCCACCAGTTCATTAGGTATCCGGATAGAAAACCAGGGCTTTTTTAGTCCTACCTACAAAAACCGCAGCACTATTGAGGCTATGTATGGCGTAAGCCGCCACCTGATGGTACATGGATCTGTTTACATGTCTGATTATTACAGCAACAATCAACATTTTGATGGGGGTAGCATATACGCCAAATATCGATTCCTTTCGATTGACACCGTTCAGCAGCATTTCAGGGGCGCCGCTTTTGTTAAACTGGCCAGCATCAATAACCCGGCGCCCAACCAGGAAATAACTTTAGAGGGCGATAACAGCGGCCTGCAAAGCGGCGTTGTATTTACGCAACTGCTACATAAACTGGCTATATCCGGTTCGGCAAGCTATATCAGGGCGTTTGATAATGCCGGTGGACATACGCTACCTGCATTGCAGGCCAGGAATGCCGCCGCCTATACCCTATCGGCGGGTTACCTGCTATTACCCCGGCACTACCGCGACTATAGCCAAACAAATATGAACCTGTATGTAGAACTGTTAGGCAAAACCAATCCGGGCCATGCACAAAGTTACCTGGATGTTGCACCAGCCGTGCAGTTTATTTTTAACAGTTTGTGCCGGCTGGATTTTTCATACCGCACACCACTGTACAATGCCATGGAGCGTAACTCCAAAAACATGTACCTGGTTAGACTGGAATATAACTTTTTTAATCTGTAGTTCTTTCAAAACTGAAAGGCGCGGCCATCACATGACAGCGCCTTTCGGTTTATTTGCAGGTTTAACGCTTACACGCGGATATAAATCTTCTTTTTATCAAGCAGGTAACCTACAAACCAGCAAACAAGCATATAGCTTATGGCAAACAGCAATGAGCCAATTGCACCGGGTATTACAGCCTGGTATATATTGGTATTTATCCAATTGTATAAACTGTTACCCTTTACAGTAAACATGTAAAAGAAAATCACCAAAGTTTCTGACAATACATAAAGCGGTAGTGGATTTTTGCCCAAGATGGTAAAAAACCTTGTCCAGTTGCCTTTGTTCCAATCGTTAATCTCCAGGGCATACACCAGGAATGACAGGATCACCAGATCAAGGCCTGTTGTTATCAGTACAAACGGGCTGCTCCATAGCTTTTTGTTAATAGGGAACACCATATTCCAGCATAGAGCAATAAAGATGAAAAGGCAGCCCATGAGCAGCATTTTTGATATCACATCGTACCCTTTGCCTCTTTGCTGAATAAATTTACCGGCGTAGTAGCCAACCACCACGTTTACAATAGCCGGTAAGGTGCTAAGGATACCTTCGGGATCAAATGCTTTTCCTTCGCCATGGTACATATGATCGGCTCCAAGTACTAGCTTATCCAGGTAATAGCCCGCGTTTCCGGTCATACTTAATGGGTTTAGCGGATCGCCAAAAACAAGCAGGATAATCCAATAACCTACCAGGAACAGGATGGATAAAATAATAACCGACCGCTTTGATAAAAAATGGATCATGAGCGACGCAAAACAGTAACACAACGCTATGCGTTGCAAAACCCCAAAAATACGGGTGTGGCTTATCGGCGAAAACTCAAAGTGCCCTTTATCAAAATTGAAGAACGGGAACCAATACATGAGGTACCCTATTAAAAATATCAATAGCGTGCGTTTAAATATTTTGGTAAGTACGGCCGCGTTGCCCATCTCGATATAGCGCTTCATCGAAAAACTCATGGCGTTGCCTACCGCAAATAAAAACGATGGAAATACCAGGTCGGTTGGGGTGAACCCATGCCAGGCCGCATGCTGTAGGGGTGCAAAGGCGTCAGCCCCGCTCCCTGGTGTATTCACGATGATCATAAAACATAAAGTCATCCCTCTAAATACATCCAGCGATAAAAATCGTGTCGATGATGTGTTCATATTTTGGTTTATAGTTGTTGGCTGGTTTACTACAGGAGGTAATACGCAGCAATTTGAGAAAATCTGCCGGAATATAAAAACCCCGGCAGATATAATTATAATTTATTAATGGTAACCCGGGTTTTGTTTAAGCACCGGCGAACCGCCTTTGGCACTCAGGTCAATTTCAATAAGCGGAATAGGGTAATATTCGCTTTTGCCTTTTAAAAACTTACCTCCCTTAACATCGTTGGTAAACTTGCTTTCATAGGTTATATAGGCATTCAACTCGGTATCGGCAATACCCCATCTAACCAAATCAAAAAAGCGATGCCCTTCCATTGCCAGTTCAATTTTACGTTCAAAATAAATGGCTTTCAGCGCAAAATCTTTACCTGTAAAAGCACCGGCAGGGTAAACGCTAACTTTATAATTAGCGGCTGGTGTGTTGGTGAAGCCAGCGGTAGGGTTATCATTGTCTTTATAGTTGTGTACCCATCCAGATGTGTTGGTAGCCCTGCTGCGTACCATGTTTACATAACTTTCAGCCTTATCAAAATTACCCAGCTGGGCTTCAGCCTCGGCAGCCATCAATAGCACATCGGCATAGCGAATGAGGTTTACATTAATACCCGAACCCGGCGCCCACGAAGTATTATCCCCGTTTTCACTCTGCTCGGCCTGTCCATATACATTTTTTATGGGCGAGTAAGGGCCCCCGTACTGCTGATCGCGTACCCAATCGGTGCCCGGGTGGATACCCCAATCAAGATATGGTATGCCTCTGCGGCCGACAGTCCAATCAAGACGGGGATCTATGGTACCGCCATCGGGTGTAAAATCATCACCTGCCGCTACTCCCATGTCGGTTGTCAAAGCGTGGCTGTTGTAATCATCCAGGTATGGCAAGCCGGTAGCCGGGTTGGTACGGAAATGGTTGGCCAGCTCAATTGATGGCTGATAAAAACCACAGCAGCTAAACGGACTGCTGTTACCATACGGAAAATTCAGCATATCGCCGTCGTTGGCGTTTGAAGGCCCGTTGGGATCGCTGTTTGCGGCTGCCTGAACAGCAAAAACCGACTCGGCGCTATTATTGGTGGCCGTTCTGAAGTTATCATTAAACTTTTCGTTTAACGCATATTTTAAGCCCAATGCGGTTACACCCTGCGCAATAATGGCATCAAAAACAGTCTTAGCCTCGGTATATTTATGCTCATATAAATATGTTTTTGCCAAATATGCTCCCGCTGCCCATTTGTTGGCCCGACCTACATTAGCCTGTGTATTGGGCAAATTATTATAGGCATACAGAAAATCGGCCTCAATTTTTGGCCATATATCTGTTGTATTGGGCTGATTGATATCGGTAGTAGTTTCATCAAGATACGGCACATTGTTAAACATCTTCTTCAGATCAAAATAGTAATGGGCGCGTAAAAACCTTGCCTGTGCTATAATGTTTGTTTTGGTAGCGGCGGCAATAGTGGCAACTTTGTTGGTGATACCAATAGTATTGTTGGTTCTTGAAATCCCTTCATAATCGGCCCTCCATTTGCTGTCAAAAAAACCGTTACTGGCATCGGGGTTATACTTCATAATGGGCTCAATAGGTTGCTGATCGCCGGCAATGCTTCCCTTTGAAGCATCCCCGCCGGCCACGCCGCCGTAAATCCAGTTATCGGGCGATGCCTCCCATGAACCGCCACCACCTATGGCAGCATCGCCGCCCTGCTGGCCGTCAAGGGCCGCGTAGGCGCCTACCAGTAATTCCTGGGCACCGGCTTCGGTTTGTAAAAACTGTGGCTCAAGCGCGCCGTTAATTGGTTTATCAAGAAATGTTTTTTTACATGCACCCAGCGCAAAAACGCTAAGCAACAGGATGCTGAAATATTTTTTTGCTTTCATTGTAATACTTTTAATGCTGTGTTTATAATGAAAAATTTACACCGAATAAAAATGTACGTGGACTGGCGTAGCTGCCTTCATCAATACCGAAATCTTTGGTATTGCCGCTCAATTCCGGGTCGATGCCGCTATAACCGGTTAATGTGAACAGGTTGGTAGCCGATACATAGATCCTTAATTTTTGAACGCCTGCTTTTTTCAGGCCGGGAATTTTAAAGGTGTAGCCAATTTGCGCGTTGCGCATCCTCACGTAGGTACCGTTTTCAACAAAATAAGAATTTGGTGTTGCGCCACTGCTGGTTGATGCATCCAGCTCCTGTATAGGCGCTTTTGCATTTTGATGCGTGGGCGTCCATGAATCATTAAGCGCGGTATAGCTTTTGGCCGTTCCAAACGAGGCGTAAAAGTCCCGCCAGTATTTCACGCTGTTCCATAATTTATTGCCAAATGAGCCGTAAAGGAATACACTGGCATCAAAGTTTTTATAATTTACACTCAGGTTTAAACCGGTTGTAAATTTAGGGTTAGGGTTACCGATGAATGTACGATCGGCATCGGTAATTATACCATCACCATTAACATCTTTATATTTAAACCGGCCAACTTTGGTATCCGATTGATAAACAGCATTTGGGTCGCCGCTTATTTTTTGAGCGCTGGCATCGGCGGCATCAATTTGCGCCTGGGTATTCCAAAAACCATCCACCTGGTAGCCATAAAATTCGCCTAATGAATGGCCTACTGCGCTCCTGGTTATCGGGCCGTCAAAGCGGCTGGTGGCATCGCCCGGGAAATAATCCCTATCATCAGATACCTTTAATATTTTGTTATTATAGGTGGTTAAGGTTCCTGTGGCACTAAAGCTTAGCTCCTTATTTACGTTTAAATTGGTTGTTACAGATATATCTAACCCGTCTGTTTTCATTTTACCTACGTTTTGTGCAGGCACATTACCATTACCGGCAGTACCCAATTGCTTGGCTGCATATAAAAGATCTTTAATGTCTTTACGGTAGTAATCGGCGGTTATAGCTACTTTTCCGTTAAGGATGGTAGCATCAAAACCAAAGTTGGAGTTGATATCTTTTTCCCACAATGCGTTGGGGTTGGCTATCTGGTCCTGGTAAAAACCTGGCAACAAAGCTGCATTGCCATCTAAAGGATAGTATGATTGGCCTATGTTGGTATTAAAAGTGGTAAAGGCATCTTTGGCCCCCATATTAATCTGGTTACCCATAATACCCCAGCCGCCTCTCACTTTCAAGTCGGTAAGCCATTTTACTTCTTTCAAAAAGCTTTCCTGAGAAATACGCCATCCCGCACTAAAAGCCGGGAAGTAGCCATAACGTTGGGTTACCGGAAATTTAGACGAACCATCACGGCGAATGGTAGCATTAAACAGGTATTTGTTATCAAAAATATAATCAAGGCGGGCAAACTCCGAGAAAAGCGAGGTAGCACTTTTGCCGCTGTAAATATTTTTGTTGGTGGTCCCTGTAGAAAGGTTAACGTAATCTGGGTCGAAGTTATAGAAGCCCTGTATGCTGCCCCCCTGCCCGCTGTTGTAAGTTTCAACAGATTCGGTACCTACTACCACATTAAGGCTATGCTTTCCGAATTGTTTTTGATAGGTAAGGGTGTTTGTCCAGTTGTAGGTATAATTACTGTATGAATCTTCGCCATAACTGTTGGTTTGCGAATTTTCGACATTTTCATAGGTTGGGTAGTTAAAGTAATGGTCGTTACCGTTGGTAATGTCGCCACCAAAACTGGTGCGCAGGGTTAGCCCCTTAACTATGTCTGCTTCGGCAAACATATTACCTAACAGGCGGTAATCTGTAGCGCCGCTTACTTTTGAACGTTGCTGTATGGCCACCGGGTTGTTAGCATCGCCCAAGCCGGTGCCGTAACTGCCGGCGTAGTTACCTTTAATATCATATACCGGAATAATTGGCTGCTCCCTTAAGGCCATGGCAATAACACCATCAGGATTGTTTGTACTTACTTTAGGGTTTTTAGTAATAGAGTAGGCCAGGTTTTCGCCTACCCGGATATGCTTGGTAATATTAAATGTAGTGTTTGAGCGTAAGGTGTACCGTTTTAAATAAGTGTCAATCAATGTTCCCTGCTGATTAAAATAATTAAGCGAGAACAGGTAGCTCGCCTGGTCGCTGCTGCCGCTTAGGGTTATGTTATGACTGGTTATAGGGGCTGATTTAAATAGTTCGTGATACCAATCGGTGCCTGCTTTATTTGCCCTTGTTATACGGTAAAAGTTATTATAATCATCTGGCGAAGTATACAAGGGATTAACATAATATTTCGAGGGGTTTACCGCAGCGCTTCCCTCTTTTGCACCGGCGGGAGTAATATAATCAGGCAATGTAAATTTTGAATTTGCCCCGGTAGGATTATACAGCGGGTCGGTAAAATCTGTTATTCCCGAATTTTTTTCGGCCATTAGCTGAAGGTCGGCCGTTTGTTGCGGATTTAAGGTATGCCAAACATTACCCCCTTTAGGTACCTGCGAGCCATAATAAGCATCATACTGAATGCTCACTTTGCCCTTGCCCCTTTTGGTGGTAATGATGATAACCCCGTTTGCAGCTCTGGCACCATATATTGAAGCTGAGCTTGCATCCTTTAATACCTGTAACGATTCAACGTCATTTGGGTTAAGCGTGCTTACATCATAAGTTTCCATCCCATCAACCACGTACAATGGGGTGTTATCGCCAAACGTGTTAAAACCCCTGATGTGTACCTGGGGCTCTTCGCCCGGCTGACCCGATCCCGTTACTGTAACCCCCGATGCCTGCCCCTGTAACTGGCTGTTTACCGATGATGAAGCCTGTTTATTCAAATCCTTAACATTAACTACTGCTACGGCACCGGTAAGGTCTTTTTTCTTTTGAGTGGTATAACCAACTACGACAACCTCATTCAAGGCTTTTGATTCTTCAACAAGCTTTACGTTTACCACTGTTTGGCCGCCAATGGGCACTTCCTGCGGTGTAAAGCCTAAAAAGTTAAACAGTAGCGTACCTGTACCATCGGGCAATGTAAGGCTGTATTTTCCGTCGATGTTGGTTACTGTTCCTAATGTGCTCCCTTTAAGTTTTATGCTAACTCCGGGTAGCGGCAGCCCGGCAGCATCTGTAACGGTACCGGTAACCGTAACGGTTGCTATAGTTTTGCCATCGGCCGGTTTAATAATAATGATGTTGTCAACCACCTGGAAGGTAAGCTGTTGGTTTTTAAGCACATCTTTCATTACCGTTTCAATACTGGCGTTTTGCAGTTCAACATTAATTTTTTTATCAATGTTAACCTGGTCAAGGCGGTAAAAAACCGTGTATTTGCTGCTTTTTTCAATCTGCTTAAACATCTGTTTAACAGATATATTGTTTACATTAAAGTTGTAAACGTTTTGCGAAAAAACAGCTGCGTGTATTTGCATTATTCCCGTCAAGAGTAAAACAGTTACAAGCTTCATAATTTTAATCGTTTTTTGCCACGCACGCGCAGCCATTACAGATTTTCTGTCAAAATTTATCATAAATTTGTTTGTTAATCAGTTAATACGATGCTTCCCCAAGCGTAGGGTATTAGCTATTGATTTTATTGAAGCCCGGAGTGTTAGCGCACACCGGGTTTTTTATTTTGAAAGAGAGAGCGTTAGTTTATCTCCATAGGTTATTTTGTTTTTAAAGGGTTAACAGATTAGTTTTTATTGTTTTTTGTGATGTTTATTGTATTGCCGGCAATAGAATAGTTAATGGCTGTATTGCCTTTTATCAGTTCCAAAACCTTATCTATACTGGCTATGCTTTTGAAACTGCCAGAATAGCGAATGTTTTGCAGCTCGGCATCGTCCATAATAATTTTTACATTGTACCTGCGTTCCAGCACTTTAGATATCTCGTCGAGCGTATTACCATCAAATACCAGCAAATCATCCTTCCACCCATCGTAGCGGTCCATTTTTGCCGAATCAACCTGCGATACCTGTATCTCGTTTAGATTTTTCAATTCTTTATCATCCTGCTTTACCGCGTATTTTTCGGCACTGGGATAATATATCCTGAGCACCTGGTGCGGCTTAACATAGATGCGGTTCATCTCGCGGGTGTTATTATCTATGTTGCCTTCAACCGCTACCTCGCCTTTTACCACCGTGGTTTCAAAAAAGGAGTCGTTAGCATAAGCTTTCAGGTTGAATTTTGTGCCGATATCCCTAATGGTATAATTTTTAGTGTTAACCAAAAACGGGATAGTTTTGCTACCGGGAGCAATGTCGAAAAAAGCCTCGCCTTCCAGGTAAACAGTCCGGTTTGTTTTATTAAAATCAGTGTTGTATTTAAGCTTACTGCCTGCATTTAGCCAAACGATGGTACCATCGCTTAAAACTATTTTTTTTATGCCCCCATTATTAACAGATACCTGCCTTGTACTCTGCACATTTTTTGAATAATGGCTTATGAGCACAGCTGTTAGCAACCCAAACAGGGCCACAACAGCAGCTACTTTACTCCATAAAACAAGCACCCTGTATTTTGGCTCATGCGGGATGGTTGCCGCCGAAAATTTGGCGAATGCTTTCTCCTCATCAATAACATCGGGCTTCAGGTACAGCATGTTTTGCCAGGTTTCATATAGCTGGGCAAAGTACTGCTCATTCTCGGGGTGCGCATTAACCCATTCTCTCACCTGTTCCACCTCTTTTTCATCGGCTTCGCGGGCTATATATTTTACCAGTAACAGTTTTATTTCTTCGTTGTCCATTCGTGTTCTTATTAGCAAGACAACTGAGAAACCCCGTACCCTCAAACGGAATTAAAATATTTTTTTATTAAATTCGGACAAAGACAAAATTTCACCCTGCTAATTGCGAATTACACCCACAATGCAAAATATCGCGAGCGCATTTGTCAATATTTCCATATTAAATTTGATGCTTTCAAAATTTAATCGTTAACTTGTTAAAGTTTTTTAAAAAGTAATTCTTTTTACCTTCCCTATGAATAAATGATTACCTCAAAAGCCAACACATCAATAACAAAACTCACGCAGGGCGACGCCGGCGCGTTTGAAGTTTTATTTAAACTTCATTATACCCGCCTTACGCTTTTCGCCAATCGTTTTGTGAATGATTTGCCGGTGGCCGAGGAGATAGTTGCCGAAATATTTACTGATTTATGGGAGAAGGGCCATGAAGTTACCTTTTCAACATCGGTAAGTTCGTACTTGTATAAAATGGCGCAAAACCGCAGCCTCAATTATCTGAAGCACCAAAAAATAGAAAACCTTTACGTTGATTACCTGCAAAAAAACAACCTGCTTGACGAAGTACGCAGCGCCGTTGAAAACGGCTACGAAGAAAAAGAACTGGCCTGCCAGATAAAGGCAGCCATAAACACCCTCCCCGAAAAATGTCGCGAAATTTTTGTGTTGAGCCGCTTTAGCGATATGAAGTATAAGGAAATTGCCAGCAAGCTCAACATTTCGCCTAAAACGGTTGAACGCCAGGTGAGCATTGCCTTAGAGAAGTTGAGGCAGACCTTGAAACATGTGAGTTATTTTGATGTTTTAATAGTGATAGCGGCATTGGTGTATATGAATTGATCCGTTGTCAATTTTGTATACCAGACGATGTTCTAAATTTATCCGGCGAGACCACAAACCTGCTAAGTTATGCTTCAACGGCTCTGGTTTGCCAGAACCTTCAAATGGAGCTCTTTCTATTTCTTTTACTAAAGCATTTATCTTTCCGAAAATAGATTTATCGGTAGCCTGCCAGTATAAATAGTCCTCCCAGGCTTGATCGGAAAAAACAATCCTCACTCTTCAATCAGTTTTCTTTCGGTACCTAAACCATTTTCCAAATCCCCGATACTTTTCATCAGCCGGGCAGAATTTGCCGGACTCTTAAGCAAGTAAAATGTTTCTTCCATGCTTTCATAATCAGCTTTGGAAATAACTACAACATCCTCTGCATTCGTACTTGTAACCACTAAGGGTTTATGATCATTACGAACTTTATCCAGATAAAATTTCAGTTGCCGCCTAAATGTTGTATATGTGGTAACTTCCATTTGTTAAATTTTAAATAAAGATATAAAAACAAAACACGAGGCCGTATCATAAATCAAATGATGCGGTCTTTTTATTTTACGGCGGATAAATCGATTTCAAGTAGTTTTTTGATGTTGATTTCGAACTAACGAATATTMTTGATTAAGAACGAGTGAAAAGAAGGCCTTTAGGCAGCTTTTTTTCTTAGGTTTTGTGCGATTGAAAGTAAGCCCCATTCTATCGCTACTTTTTCTTTCCCACGGAGCATGAAGCGTCGGAACCCGTGGTTCTGTTTGATATTTCCGAATACGGGTTCAACGTCGAAACACCGTTTCTTTCGCCGTTCTATACCTTCCTGGCTGTTTAATAGTTCGTAAGCCTTTTGCTTTTGCCGCTTTAGGTTTTCATTGACCTCAATGATGCGGTTATTTCTTGATTTGTGGCATGCGCCGTTCAGTGGACAATTCCCACAGTTCTTTGCCTGGTATCTTTTTACATGCTGTTCAAATCCCGTACTGGTTTTCCTGATGTAATTTCCAATGAAATCCATTTGCTGGCCCATCGGGCAGATATAACAGTCTTTATCCTGGTTATAAAAAAGTTTATCCGAGGCAAAGGGAAACTTATTGTTATGGCTTTCATGCTGCTGTTTATCAAACATACCATACTTTACAAAAGCGGTAGTCTCTTTTTCTTCAAGCAAGGTATAATTTTCTTCTGATCCATACCCCGCATCTGCAGTAACCACTTTAGGGGCCTTGCCGAAACTGGTTTCATGCTGCGCTATATGGGCTGGAAACGTAGTGGTATCTGTAGGATTGGGATGAATGGTATAATTGACAATGAATTGATTGGATGTAGAGATCTGAACATTATAGCCCGGCTTTAACTGGCCATTTTTCATGTGGTCTTCTTTCATGCGCATGAAGGTAGCGTCAGGATCTGTTTTACTGTAACTGTTCCTTTCTTCCAGTATAGCTTCCTGCTGCTCGTATTTAGCAATGTTTACGGGATAGTTCTTAGTCACATATTGAAGCTTAGCCTTCATCTTCTTATCGGTGTTCTCTTTACCGGATAGTTTTTCATTGAGCTGATCTACCGTTGCCTTTACCTTCTGACTGTCGATCTCTGTGAAATCAGGCGGTTCAGGCATTTTGTCCTCATCGGCAGCGACCTGCTGCGCATACTGCCAGATCTCGGTCAGTTGTTTTTTCATTTTTTCCTTGTTCGTCTGGATTGATTTTTTCCAGACAAAAGTGTACTTGTTCGCATTGGCTTCAATCTTTGTTCCATCCGTATTGATCTCATCAATACTTAACAGCCCTTCATCAGCAAGTAGCTTTACCACATCTTCAAACACACTACGCAACGCATTCTTTAACCGAACACCCCTAAATCTGTTAATAGTATTATGATCGGGGTAACTCATTGAGCTCAGCCACATAAAGTAGATGCTTTCCTGGCATGCAGCCGCCAGCTTACGGCTGGAATAAATATTGGTCACATAGCCATAAACCAATACCTTCAGCAACAATTGAGGGTGATAACTGGAACTTCCCCTGATATGATAAGCTTTTAATAAAGGCTCAATATTGATCTTGTTAATTACTTCATTGACAACTCTAACCGGATGGGATTGCGGGATTAGCTCCTCCAGGGTTGGCGGAATAGCTAATATTTGCTGCTGATCATAGTGTTTGAAAACAGGTTGTCTGATTGCCATATCTCATATATCTATACTTTAAATATATGAAAATCAGATTGTTAAAACAAATAAAACCATAGATAACTAATTGATTTTATAGCAATAAACCATTAATAATAAAAAAGAGGCTGATCATGATTTATGATACAGCC